>CAKZVL010000029.1 GCA_937922155.1 uncultured Paracoccaceae bacterium
AGCGTCTTTTATATCTTCAGGCCTATCCGCTTTGTCCGGAAGCACTGCGACTTCACCCGTCCGACAAGCCTCCAGCACGGCCAGTTCCAGCGCGGACCACTACTGCCCCCTCCGCACAACCTCAATCGTCATCGCATTCACTACATCCATCCCTCCAACATGGACCTCCCCCTTTGGTTGCACAAGAACCTGCGCGGCATTGTCCGGTTGAAACGGGTCGCGGAGCCACATAGGTATGCCAAAGACTCGAAAGGATACCCCATGCCCAACACTGCCCTGATCACCGGTGCCTCTGCGGGCATTGGCCGCGCGTTTGCGCTTTATCACGCGGCCAAGGGCGGCGACCTCATCATCACCGCCCGCCGGGCAAAAGCGCTCGAGGCATTAAAGACCGAAATCGAAGCGGCCCATGATGTGTCCGTGACCGTCATCGCGCAGGATCTGTCCTCGGCAGAACAGGCAGAGGCGCTATATGCCGCCCTGAACGGGCAGCGCATTGACGTGCTGATCAACAACGCAGGCTTTGGCGGGCATGGGAAATTCGTGGATCGCCCGCTCGAAGACGACCTTGATATGATCGACCTCAACATCAACGCGCTGGTCACCCTGTGTCACCGTGTGGGCAAGGATATGATCGCCCAAGGCGGCGGCAAGATCCTAAACGTCTCATCCACCGCATCCTATATGCCCGGCCCCTTGCAGGCGACTTATTTCGCGACCAAGGCGTTTGTCTCCAGCTTTTCCATGGCGCTGGATGAGGAAATGCGCGCCAGCGGCGTGACCGTCACAGCCCTCGAACCCGGCTATGTCGAAACCGAATTTGCCGCCCGCGCCGATTTGGGCGGCACCGATCTGGTCAAGAACGGTGCAACTGCGGACTCCGTGGCCAAATACGGTTACGACGCGATGCTGCGCGGTGATCTGAGGGCGATCAACGATGGCACCTTGCGGTTTATATTGAACTGGGTGTTCCCTTGGCTGCCGCGGCGCATGCTGCTCAAGCAGGTGAAAAAGATGCAGTCAAAGAAGACTAGCTAAGCGACATCGTCAGCGCCCAAAGCGCGTCAGGCACATCCACAGGATCAAATAGCTTGCGCGCCGCACCGGGAATGCGAACATCGCCGTCGCCTTCGATCTCAGCCTTGATGCGGTCAAGCGTTCGCGCAAGGCTCGCGGTGTTTTCGCCCGGGTCAATCAGGATGTAGAATTGCCCAAGGTCATGGGGCGGCCCATCGGCCAGCTTTAGCCCGCTGACGTCAGGCGATTGCGCAGACCCGGTCAGGCCCGACGCCAAAACCTCAACCAACAGCCCCAGCGCCCAGCCCTTGTAGGATGCCGCAGACACAAGCGACCCGCCCAGCGCTGCGGCAGGGTCCGTCGTTGGCGCACCCTCTGCATCCACGGCCCAGCCCAGCGGGATCGCCTCGCCCGCCGCCTTGGCCATTGTGATCTTTCCCAGCGCCACCGCAGCGGTTGAAAAATCCGCGTGCATCGCAGGGGTGCCATCCCCCGGAATGGTGATCGCAATGGGGTTGGTGCCCAGCGTCTTACGCTTGCCCCCCGGCCCGGACACGATGGCGGATGCATTGGTGCAACCGATCCCGATCAGCCCAAGGGCCGCGATTTGTTCGGTGAAAAAGCCGAGCGATGTGCAGGTGTGCGAATGACCAATGCGCAACATCGCGATGCCGTTGTCGCGGGCGGCCTGAACCGCCTCGGGCAAGGCGCGCGCGAACGCAGGTTGGGCAAACCCAAGTTTTGCATCAGCAAAAATGCTGCCCGGTTTCGACTGACTGATCACGGGATCAACCGTGCCGTTGACCCGCCCTGACGCCAATTGCAGGCAATAGCTTTCAAGGTAGTACAACCCGCAAATGATGTTTCCGGTTTCTTCAGCGCGCGCGACGGCTTTGGCGACTTCGTCTGCCTGCCACTCCCCAGCCCCATGGGCGATCAGGGCGGCGCGGCTTTGGGCATAGATGTCGGCGATAGATACGTGCATGGGTCGTCCTTTGGTTAATCTGAATTGCTGTCGTCGGGGCCAGCGCCGGATGCGCGTGAGGCGTCAGTTTCGGGCACATAGGTCCGCGCGGCAAGGCTTTGCAACGCGGCCCACGCCTCAGGCAGTACAGGGCGACTGTGCCAGCTTGACCCAGTTCCCTTTTGCCCGTCTTGCTGGCGCTTGATGGTAACGCTTGCCACCTTAGGGGCCTCACCCATTATCCACGCCCCGTCCGGCCCACACCCTGCCGCGCCGCCCTCCCAATCCATGCGCCATGATCCACCTTCTAGGATCAAGGGTGCCAGCATCAGCAAGGGCGCCGCGACAGTGTCAATGCGCAGGGCCTGATCTGGCGGTGCATCAGACAAGGCCACCATCTGTGCCAAGCCACAGGCGGCTGCATCTGCTTGGCCCGTGCAGGCACAGGACCGCGGCGCGCTGAACAAATGCGCAAGGGTCGTTGTGCCGGGCAGGCCATGCGCCTCTAGCAATCTGGCGGCGGTTCCCGCCTCCTGCGCGATCCCCCACGGGCAACCTGCCCCGCGTGCGGCCTTGGTGCAGGTTGCGGCAATCTCTGACAGGGTACGCGTGGTCATGCGACCTCTGGCGGTAAAGACCAATCATCATCGGCAGAGGCGTACAATTCATCCGGGAACGGCGCGTCCTGAAACATCGTGATCCGCACCCAACGGTCGGATCGTGGATCAAACCGCGTCGCGCCAAAGAACGCGAGCTTACAGCGCAGCATGTCAACAGGCATCAAATCCGCCCCAATGAGATTATCGCGGATTTCGCCGTATGGCGCGGATTGCGATAGTTGGACGCGACGCACTGCAAACCGATGCTGCGGATGGGCTAATAGGAACGTCGCAACCGATCCGTTACTTTCACCCAGATCATGCGCCAACGCCTTTACCGCGCGCGCAATGTCGAGCGGTTGTTCACATTCCGCACCGTCCTCAAGGTGGCGTTCGCCAAGGCGCGGTTCCAACTTGGCCTCTGACACGTACCAAAACCGCGCACAGCCCTCAGCGGCGTCAAAGTCGGTGGGCAAGCACCAATCGAAATTTGCCTTGATCAACGCCCGCAATGCCTGCGTACTCATGGCCCCATCAATGCGAAACCGCGCCAGCTCATCCGCGCCCATATCCTCTGCCAGATCATCAACCAGATCGCCGTGGGGTTCCAACATCAACGACACGAGCAGTTCTTGCCCTTCTACGCTTAACACGTCCTCGGCCCAGATCATCAAGCCTTCCCAAGGGCGCGGCTGATCAAACGCGCCTGTGGCGATATGATCCGACAAACGCGCGATATCGGTGCGCAACTCCGTCACCTTGCTGACCTGATAAGGATGCTGCGTCGTCCAACGGGCCAACAGTTTTTCGGTTCGCGTCACAGCACTTTGAAAATGCGCGCGGCTCGCATTGGTCGCAAGGGGCAATGCACGCACCCTTGCAAGGGCAGTTTCGCGGGCGGTGATCCAAGCGTTCAAAAGGTCGGGATGATTGGCCAGAAACGGCGCCATGCCAAGGCCCGTTGAATTGCCAATGCCACAGCGACGGCGCAGATCAGGGTCAAGCTTCACTGCGTTCCCACCGCCCTTTCGTGCGGCCGCGTGTTCCACTAGATCCATCACAAACGTGCGGATCAGCCAGACCGCCAGCATCTCTGCCCGGAATGGCCCATCCAAAAGCGGTCGCCCCTTTAACGCCGCATGATCCGCAGCACCAAACTTGCCGGACCCATAAACCGCCGTCGTGCGCATCAAATATCCGACCTCATCAATCAGGGCCGCATCAGGTTGCTGACCCTCCGACAAACAGCCCACCACATGATCCCACAACCGCACGGACCGATTGGCGCGGGACAACACCAGTTCACGATCACTCACGCGCCCCGCCTCTTGCAAGGGCACGTTGGCGCGCAACCGCGCAATATCGGCGTCCGTCAACGGACCATCCACAAGGGCAAAGGTCGCATCCCACGCCTGGGCAATCACACGATCTGATCTTTGATCCGCGGGCAGGTCGTGGGCAAAGGCGACAAGGTTCACCTCCTCCCCCTGCCCGCGGGCGCGGTAAACGGCATGGCCAACGCCATGGGCATCAATGGACCATTCAGGGCAATCCACCTGCCAACCGCCGCGTTTCAGCCCGCGCAGCACAACGCGCATGAACGAGAGCCGCGTTTGATGCCCCGCACCAAGGCGCGCCAAGCGCATCACGTCAGAGGGCGCGCGCAAGCTCATGTCGCGGGCCCAAAGTTTTCATCAAAAAACCGCAGCCAATTGTCGCCCATAATCCCGCTCACTTCATCTAGCGAAAATCCAACCTCGCGCAGACCTGCTGCAATCCCTTCCAGATCGCGGTTGTCCTTAAAGAACTCCGGCTGCGGCGGAAATCCGGGGGCGGCGGCAGAGCCTTCACCGTAATCAATTTGCTTGGTCCAGCGCCCCACACGCATCCATTCCACAACGCTATCGGGCTGATCCTGACACAGGTCCGACCCGATGCCGAGGTTTTCAGCACCCATCAAATCAGCAGTACGCGCAATCGCCTCACAGAAATCGGTCAAGGTACACGCACTGCCGCCCTTCAGATGATGGGGATACAACGAAAAGCCGAGCATCCCGCCCGACTGCGCCAGCGCCTTTAGCACAGTATCAGACTTGTTGCGCTTGGCCGGGTGCCAGCTGTGCGGATTGGCGTGGGTGATCGCAATCGGGCGGGTGGAATGCGCGATCGCGTCCAAGGTCGACCGCTCCGCAGAATGGCTCATATCCACGACCAGCCCAACGCGGTTCATCTCTGCCACGACCTCACGCCCCATACGGGTCAGGCCTGTATCTTCCGCCTCATAACAGCCGGTCGCAAGCAGACTTTGGTTGTTATAGGTCAGCTGCATAAAGCGCAGGCCAAGGGTGTGCAGGATTTCGACAAGGCCAATGTCATCCTCAATCGGGGCCGGGGTCTGGGCGCCAAAGATGATCGCCGTGCGCCCGTCCTTTTGCGCGCGGCGCACATCCGCGCCCGTGCGGGCCTGCACGATCAGATCGGGATAGGTTTCAAACCAGCGGTTCCACTCTTCAATGCGGGCGACCGTTTCACGAAACATCTCATGATAGGCAATGGTGACATGCACCGCATCCACCTCACCCGCACGCATCTGGCGGAACACCTTTTCAGACCAATTGGCATATTGCAGCCCGTCAACAAGATACGGCATGGCGTCCCCTTTTAGCTGGCAAAGCCTCGCCGGAAGCGCGCGCCTTTGCAACGATTATTTCGCATGAGTTGAGGGGGACCTAGCGCAACCGGAACCGCGTGCGCAGACCAAGACCGAGGAAAAACAGCAGGACAAATCCGGCGATGGTTTGGCAGGCTGCAATGATCTCATAGCCTGCGACCAGATTTTCGGTTTCCTCCAACATGAATGTTCGCTGAAAACCAAAGAACTTAAACATCGCAGAAAACGAATAGGCCATCGACGTTCCTACGCTCCAACTTAAAGTCGCAGACTTGGCATAGACCAAAGCACCCAGCGCCCAAACGGCGAACAGCCACCCCACAGGCCGGGCGATGGAATACCCAAATTCAGACAGCACATCGAAAAACTCGATATGCAACACCCGCCACCACCGATCCGACCTTTGCGCGCTCTGCATCTCGCGCCGGAAAAAGAAATGTTCCTCCTCCGGCAAAGCCTGCTGCCCCATCGCATGGCGCAGCTTTGCCGTGGCTTCTTTCGCCTCCCGATGATTCTGGATCGACGCAAGTTTCGGCCAGTGATCTTTATCCGCCGTGACCTGCACAGACTTATGCAAGGTCGCATTTGTCAGCTTCGGGTATTGATGTTTGAACGTCGCACGCTCAAAATTCACCGGGCCATTCATTTGAACGCCCGAAAAATCAATCTCGGGCGTATCGCTTGGTTCTGCCGCAAAAGTCGAATGCCCAAACCCCGCAACACCTTCGAAAGTGGCATCAAAGAAACTGGCGGTCTGCGTGAAGGTGGCGCTTTCGAAAAAGGCATTCTGCTTGAAGGTGGCGTTTTCGAAATGTGCGATCTGCGTGAAGATGACAAAGTAGAAAGAGGTGGGCTTCGTGAAGGTGGTTCCGTAAAAAGAGGCAGACGCCTCGAAGGTGGTGCGGAAGAAACTGGCGGTCTGCGTGAAGGTCGCGTCCAAGAAATTGGCGTCCTGCGTGAAGGTGGATTGAGAGAATTCGACGTGCCGCATAAAAGTGGTTTCGAAGAAATTGGCGTTCTGCCTGAAGCTGATGCGGGAAAAATTTACATCTTGCATGAAGGTGGCGCGGGAGAAAGAGGCGGTCTGCTCGAAGGTGGCGTCGAAGAAACTACTACCAGAACCAAAAATAACATCTCTTGTTACAAATTGGTTGGAATATATGATATTTGACAGATCAATTACTGCTCTTGGATCCGGCAAATCTGGCGCTCTATCCACGTCATTGCGCCGTTTGAATTCCGCCGCAAATCGGTCCTGAACGTCCTTCTCAATCTCCGCCGTCCATTCCGTTTCCGCAACATCGATCCCGCTCGACTTCGCGGCCTCAACCCGCTCTTCTTCCGTCAGCCCGTGACAGGTCCAAGCATTCCATAGCTTGCGGTTCTTCTCTGCTAGTTCCCAATCAACCCCATCCCCCTCCTGCTCCCCATGCAGGGTCATCAGGATATACCAAGGGTTCTCGTTCGCGGTCTTCAAGTCATCAGTTTTCATGCACAGCAATCTGACCCCGAAACCAGCCTCCCGCAACCCAAAGCTGAAAGTTAACGCACTCTTAAGAACGGGGCGTTAACCATGAAAAGGCAGACAGGTGCCATACGTTTAGCCGACGCAAAGCCGACGCTTGGCCGACGTCATATTCTCAGCAAAATAAGGGTATTAACCAACACAGGGGCGCAATCGCCCCGCAGCCCACCGCGCGTTGCGCTTGACCCACCCGCGCTATGCCCTAGACACGGCGCATGACACAAAACCCACCCAGCCTTCGCCCCGACCTCGCCCGCGCCCGCGTCACTGAAACCCCCCGCCCCGGCCAGCCGACCATCGGCATGGTCTCGCTCGGCTGCCCCAAGGCGCTGGTCGACAGCGAACGCATCCTCACAAGGCTGCGGGCAGAGGGTTACGCGATTTCCCCCGATTATGCGGGGGCAGAGGCGGTGATCGTGAACACCTGCGGCTTCCTTGATTCAGCCAAGGCAGAAAGCCTTGATGCCATCGGTGAAGCGTTGGTCGAAAACGGCAAGGTCATCGTCACCGGCTGCCTAGGCGCGGAGCCCGATTACATCCGCGACCACCATCCGCAAATCCTCGCCGTCACAGGCCCACATCAATACGAACAAGTGCTGGACGCTGTGCATTCCGCCGTGCCGCCCGCGCCCGAT
>CAKZVL010000030.1 GCA_937922155.1 uncultured Paracoccaceae bacterium
CGCGGACAAGAGGTGATTGGCGTAGGCATGTCTGAACACGCCCGCCTGCGGCTTGATGCGCGCCGATTTGATGGCACCGGGCAAGACATCCGCTTTTCATGGCAGGGTCGCCCCTATCAAGCCCGGCTTGACCTGATGGGCGGGTTTCAGGCCGATAACGTGCTCTTGGCCGCTGGGCTTTGCATCGCTGCTGGCGCTATTCCGGGCGATGTCTTTTCAACATTCCCAAGGCTCACAACCGTGCGCGGACGCATGCAATTGGCCGCCAGCCGCGAAAACGGCGCGACGGTGTTTGTTGACTACGCACATACGCCCGACGCAGTTTCCACCGCGCTTCAAGCGCTGCGCCCGCATGTCATGGGCCGCCTTTGCGTAATCGTTGGCGCTGGCGGTGACCGTGACACAACCAAACGTCCCCTGATGGGGGCGGCAGCCGCTGAACATGCAGACTATGTTGTCATCACCGACGACAACCCGCGCAGCGAAGACCCGGCAAGCATCCGCGCCGCTGTCATGGCCGGGGCCGTCGAACAAGGCAGCGCAGAGGTGGTGGAAATCGGTGATCGCGCCGAAGCAATCTTACGCGCCATCGACGCGCTCGCCCCCGGTGACACGCTGCTGATTGCAGGCAAAGGTCACGAAAGCGGCCAAATCGTCGGCGATGCCGTTCTGCCCTTTGATGACGTCGAACAAGCCAGCGTCGCCGTCGCCGCACTTGAGGGCCGGATATGAGCCTATGGACCGCCGCAGAGGCGGCAGCGGCAACCGGCGGCACAGCAATTGGCGACTGGTCGGTCAACGGCGTCTCCATCGACACCCGCACCATCCAACCAGGTGATCTTTTCGTCGCGCTAAAGGATGTGCGCGACGGGCATGATTTCGTGGCCCAAGCCTTAACCGCCGGAGCAGGGGCCGCACTTGTCAGCCGCATCCCCAATGACGTGGCCAATGATGCGCCACTCCTCCTCGTGGATGATGTGCTGACCGCTTTGGAAGAGTTGGCAAGCGCCGCGCGGGTGCGCACCAAGGCACAAGTCGTCGGTGTCACGGGGTCTGTCGGTAAAACCTCGACCAAGGAAATGCTGCGCGCCGTTCTTTCGCGCCAAGGCAAAACCCACGCGGCAGAGGCAAGCTATAACAATCACTGGGGCGTCCCGCTCACCCTCGCGCGGATGCCGACAGAGACAGAATTCGCGGTGATCGAAATCGGCATGAACCACCCCGGCGAAATCAGCCCGCTCGCCAAACTCGCCCAGCCCCATGTGATCATGATCACCACCGTCGCCGCCGCCCATCTCGAAGCGTTTGAAAACATCGACGGGATCGCTGTTGAAAAGGCCAGCATCATGGACGGCCTTTTGCCCGGCGGGATCGCTGTGGTGAACGGCGATCTGCCCACCAGCCAAATCCTCATCGACAAGGCCAAGTCGGTTGGCGCAAAACTCCAGACCTTTGGCGCCAATGCCGATTGGACCTTGGATAACGTGCGCCTCACCTCCGACACGACGATCATCCAAGCCAGCCATGCCGACACAGACTACCTTTTCAAGCTGGCGACACCGGGGCGTCACTTTGCCATGAACGCGCTGGGCGTGATCGCGGTTGCCGATGCCATGGGGGCAGACGCTGGCGTCGCCGCGCAAGACCTGCTGCAATGGCAACCACCCCAAGGGCGCGGCACCCGCGAAACCCTGACGCTGGACCGGGTTGAAACCGAATTGACCCTCGATCTGATCGACGACGCATTCAACGCCAACCCCACATCCATGTCCGCCGCGTTTGAGGTGCTCGCCGCGACAACGCCCGTCGACGGACCGGGACGGATCGCAAAGGGCAGGCGCATTGCCATCCTCGGCGATATGCTCGAACTCGGCCCCGACGAAATCGCGATCCACCAATCGCTGGCAGCCGATCAATGGCTGCAAAAAGCCGACGTCATTCATTGCGTCGGCCCGCGTATGGCCTATTTGTTCGCAGCACTGGATCCGCACAAACGCGGGCACTGCGTCGATCAGGCAACCGACCTCGTCCCCCTTGCGCACAGGCTTGTTGACGCAGGGGATGTCGTGCTGGTCAAGGGATCAAAGGGCAGCAAAGTGTCCCTTGTCGTTGACGCCATCCGCAAATTGGGGCAACGGTAACGCCAATAAAAGACGAGGAATCGAGCCTATGCTATATTGGTTGACCGAGCTTTCGGACGGCGGAGATTTCTTCAACCTCTTCACCTACATCACCTTCCGCGCAGGCGGCGCCTTTATGACCGCGCTGTGCTTTGGCTTTATCTTCGGATTGCCCCTGATCAACGTACTGCGCCGTCGTCAGGGCAAAGGGCAACCCATCCGCGACGATGGCCCCGAAAGTCACTTGGCCAAGGCCGGAACGCCCACCATGGGCGGGCTGTTGATCGTTGGGGCGCTGGTGACATCCACCGTGCTTTGGGCGCGCTGGGACAATCCATACGTCTGGATGGTCCTGCTGGTCACTCTGGGGTTTGCGATGATCGGGTTTGCAGATGATTACGCAAAGGTCAGTAAACAAAACACCATAGGCGTCTCTAGCAAACTCCGTCTCGCGTTGGGCTTTATCATCGCCGCCGCCGCCGGGTTTTGGGCCGCCACCCACCACCCCGAAGACTTGTCCAACCAACTCGCCGTGCCAGTGTTTAAGGACACGCTGATCTACCTTGGCGTCCTCTTTGTTCCTTTCGCGATGATCGTGATCGTCGGAGCCGCCAATGCGGTCAACCTCACTGACGGGCTTGACGGGCTGGCGATTATGCCAGTGATGATCGCCGCAGGCGCCTTTGGCATCATCGCCTATTTCGTGGGGCGCGTCGATTTTACCGCCTCGCTCGGCCTGCACTACGTCCCCGGCACGGGTGAACTTTTGGTGTTCTGCGCCGGGCTGATCGGCGGCGGCCTCGGATTTCTTTGGTACAACGCACCGCCTGCAGCCGTGTTCATGGGCGACACAGGCTCACTCGCGCTCGGCGGCGGGCTTGGCGCTATCGCTGTGGCCTCGAAACATGAAATCGTGCTCGGCATCGTCGGCGGATTGTTCGTGCTAGAGGCGATGTCAGTCATCATCCAAGTCCTCTACTTCAAAAAGACCGGAAAACGCGTCTTCCTCATGGCGCCCATCCACCACCATTATGAGAAAAAAGGCTGGTCAGAACCTCAGATCGTGATCCGGTTCTGGATCATCTCTTTGATCTTGGCGATGATCGGGCTTGCGACGCTTAAGGTGCGTTGAAGGTCGTCCTGCCCTCGTAGGGCCACCAGTTGCCCGGGACGGTGTTTATGCCGAGCGCGTCTGACCCATGGTGAGCCATGCGAACGCTACAAACCAGCCCAGCCAAATCGCCGGACTCATCAGTTCTTTGAGCTGAAGAGATTTTTGATCTTCTTGTTTTCTTGCGCGCCGATTATCGGGCTCGTGTTTAATAACTCCGAAAGTGCGACAAGTTTGTTGCGAAAAATTGTCTGGTCCAAAGGCTCATCTGGATCAAACGAAAGCTGCGCAGATGCAGATGTTTTGATAACGAGTTCTGCAACATCCTTCGGAACATCCATTTCAAGCATTGCCGACGTCAGCATTTCCAAAAGGCCGCTGTCACTTTGATCCTTCGCCTCTTTTTGCGCTACGGAAACCTGTTTTTCTGCTCTTAGGGCTTCTAATTGCTCCAAAATATTTTCGATGTTTTCATCGTCAAAGGCGATATCCTTCATTTCATGCGGAAGGAGATTCCACCATTCAGAGGCAAGCAATCTTTCGACAATTTTGGGAGAAAACCGATACCTAATTAGTTTGGCCGGTGTCCCCCCAACAATTGCATAAGGTTCAACATCTTCGCGGACAAACGAATTGGCAGCGATTACCGCCCCTGTTCCGATAGTGACACCCGTCGCGATGACTGCCTTTGCACCGATCCAAACATCGTTTCCAACGTATGTTTTTTTACTCTTGTCCTTCACTCGGCGTGGGAAAGATCCGTATTCGGGCACCTCTTCAAAGTGTCTCTTGTTGTATATGAAGGGATGCGTGCTAATCAGATCAAGCCGATGTGCCTTTGCCCCTAAGTCGACGCCTCGGGCAAGGCTACAATATCGCCCCATTCGAACGCTTCCATGCACAAAGCTATACCTGTTGATATAGGTATATCGACCGATCTGCGCACCTGATTGTATGCTTGCATAGGCAAACACACGGACCGGCTTTTCGAATACACACTTTTTACCTACGATTGCGTCTGGGGAAATTAGTTTTGCCATATCATACTTGCCCTCACTAAACCTCTTGTTGTTATGGCCTTACTTAGATGAGCATTACAACCGCGTAGGGGCGACAGGATTGGGCGTGTTTTTGCCATGCAAAGCATCGGCGAAGGTTCAGGTATTCATCCCGCAAGTAAGCCGTGGTCAGAGCTGGCTTTGATTGAGCAGTACCCATCTGACCGCCAAACCATAACAAAACTTTGCCCCAACCGTCCGCACCCTTAACGGGGCAAGTGGCACAGCTGCAGTGTACAAACTGTGTACAGCTTGTGCACGCGTTGTGACTTCGATTTCCCCGAATCCGGCTTGTGTTAACTACCAGATATAGACTCCCGCCAACCCTTGCGTCTGGCCCCTCAGATCGGCACCATGCGCCAAAAGGGGGGCGTCATGATTCCAGTCAAAGGGTACGCAGGACAGACCGTTGCGGTGCTGGGCCTTGGCCGATCTGGCCGCGCCTCAGTGGCCGCTTTGCAGGCTGGCGGCGCCAATGTCGTAGTGTGGGACGACGGTGCGCCCGCGCGGCAAGCGGCAGAGGAGGATGGGCTGGACCTGCGCGATTTATCAAAATCCGGGGTATTTGAAAACGTCGCCGCCCTGATTGTATCGCCAGGAATCCCGCACCTCTACCCCACAGTTAACCCTGTCATTTCAAATGCTTGGGACGCGGGCGTGCCAGTTGATAATGACATCAGCCTGTTCTTTGCCTCTTTCGCAACCGCCGATTGGGATAGCTTTGACACCCAACCCCGCGTGATCGCCGTAACAGGCTCCAACGGGAAATCCACGACATCGGCCTTGATCCATCACATCCTATCCGAAAGTGGGCGGGCGACCCAGCTGGCCGGAAACATCGGCCGCGGCGTGCTAGACATCGAACCTGCCCACGATGGAGAGGTCGTAGTGCTGGAACTCTCCTCCTACCAAACCGACCTCGCACGGAATTTGACACCAGATGTTGCGGTTTTCACCAACCTCACCCCCGACCACTTGGATCGCCACAACGGAATGGGCGGATACTTCGCCGCCAAGAAAAGACTGTTCGTCGAGGGCGGCCCAGACCGCGCCGTAATCGGTGTCGATGAGGTGGAGGGAAGATTTCTTGCAAATCAATTGGTTGCAGGGTTCAGCGATGATCGGCTGATCCGGATTTCCTCTGGCCAAAAACTGACCGATGGGTGGAGCGTTTTTGCGAAAAAAGGCTATTTAAGTGAATGGCGCAAAGGTCGACAAGTCGGCTCAATCGACCTGCGCGACATCGCCGGATTACCCGGAGCGCACAACCACCAAAACGCCTGCGCCGCCTATGCTGCTTCTCGTTCCATTGGGCTTGGACCAAAAGCGATTGAAGCGGCGATGCGCAGCTATCCCGGTTTGCCGCACCGCAGCCAAGTGATCGGTCAAAAGGACGGTGTGACCTACATCAATGACAGTAAGGCCACGAACCCGGATGCGGCGGCTAAGGCCTTGCAAGCCTTTGATAAAATTCGCTGGGTTTGTGGCGGATTGCAAAAGGATGGCGGCTTGGGTGATCTTTTGGATCATACCGGATCGGTCGTCAAAGCCTATGTGATCGGGCGGGAGGCAGACGCCTTTGCGCGGTCGTTGAACGGTGTGAAGGCAGAGGTTTGCGGCACCATGAAAGCCGCGGTTGCCAAGGCCGCATCAGAGGCGGAACCTGGCGAGGTCGTCTTGCTGGCCCCCGCCTGTGCCAGCTTTGATCAATACGACAATTTTGAATTGCGCGGCGATGATTTCGCAGCGCAGGTTCAGAGCCAGATCGGTTAGGCGTCGCTGGCAGATCGACCCTTCCGGGGGAGTTTGTCCAGCCAGATGAAGAGACGCCAGCGTTGTGATCAATGACGCGTAGCAATAGCACGCCCCGCGGCCCAGCCTGATGACCATGCCCATTGAAAATTATAACCGCCCAGCCACCCTGTGACGTCCACCGCTTCGCCAATCGCATAAAGGCCCGGCACAGATTTTGCTTCCATGGTTTTGGAGTTGAGCGAATCAGTGTCGATCCCGCCCAATGTGACCTCGGCGGTGCGATACCCTTCTGAGCCTGAGGGCGTTAGCCTCCAATGATGCAAGCGCTGCGCGAGATCGGCTAGCCGTTGATCGGACCAATCGGCCAGATTGCCCGTCAAGTCTTCGGCTTCTGCCAGATAGCTGACCAACCGCTGTGGCAGGGTGCGTGCCAGAACTGTGGCGACAGCTTTGCGCCCATCTGTTTGGCGTGCATCGCGCAGGTGATCGAATAAAGATTGGCCCGGAGAAAGGTCGACCGTGATGTCATTTCCATCTTCCCAATATGAGGACGCTTGCAGGATCGCAGGGCCGGACAGGCCGCGATGGGTGAACAGGGTCGCCTCTTCAAACGTCGTGCCATTTGCGGTCACTTTGCTGGGCAACGCGGTGCCGGCGAGAGGTTTGAAGCGATCAGTGCCAAAGGTTAGCGGAACAAGACCGGGGCGCGGCGTGATGATGGGCAATCCGAACTGTTCTGCAATGCGATAGGCGAGGCCCGTTGCGCCCATTTTCGGGATCGACTTGCCCCCCGTCGCCAGCACCAAGGTCTTGGCGGTAACGTTGATATCTTTGCCGTCTTTCTCCAGTGTGACGATGAAATCACCGTCTTTGCGCACCTCTTTGACAGAGGTCTGAAGCCACAGCCGTGCTTTGGCAGCCTCCATTTCGGCGCGCAACATCGCGATGATCTGCTTGGCGCTGTCATCACAAAACAGCTGGCCAAGGGTTTTTTCGTGATAGGCGATCCCATGGCGCGCAACGAGGTCGATGAAATCCCATTGTGTATAGCGCGACAGTGCGGATTTGGCGAAATGAGAGTTTTGCGACAGAAAATTTTCTGGTCCAGCATAAAGATTGGTGAAATTGCAGCGCCCGCCACCAGAAATGCGGATTTTCTCGCCCGGCGCTTTTGCATGATCGATCACGAGCGTGCCGGGTCCTGCATGCATCGCGGCCATCATGCCTGCAGCACCGGCGCCAAGGATGAGGGTTTTGACCTGCATACGCCCGCCTTTGCCGCAGCGTGACGCGCTTTGCAAGCCGTGGGACGCCTCCGGCGGGAGTATTTTTGGCAAGATGATCTGCAAGATGGCCCAATAAACTATGGTCTTGAGTCGCGGATTCCGTTAAAGTGATGGAATAGACCCGGGACAACCCGGGCGCAGAGGCACAGGGCGGTATATCCATGACAGAGATGGTCTATGGAACGGTGCGCGTGCAGTCGGAAGATCCGATCCTTCCGCGCTGGTGGCGTACGATTGATAAATGGTCGATGAGCTGTATCCTTTTGCTCTTGGGCATTGGATTGCTTTTGGGGTTGGCGTCATCGCCGCCTTTGGCCAGCAAAAACGGATTAGAGCCGTTTTATTACGTCACCCGACAGGCATTTTTTGGGGGTATGGCGGTTGTTGCCATGTTCTTGATTTCCATGATGTCCCCGCAGGCTGTGCGTCGTTTGGCCGTGGTTGGTTTTGTGGCTGCCTTTGCGGCCTTGGCACTTTTACCCATCTTGGGGACGGACTTTGGTAAGGGCGCTGTGCGCTGGTATTCCTTTGGCTTTGCCTCGGTGCAACCGTCGGAATTTCTAAAGCCCGGATTTGTGGTGGTCGCTGCATGGATGCTTGCGGCTAGTCAAGACATTGGCGGGCCACCGGGGCGCACCTATTCTTTTGTCCTGACGGTTGTGATTTGCAGTTTTTTGGCGTTGCAGCCGGATTTTGGCCAAGCCTGTTTGGTGCTTTTTGCATGGGGCGTGATGTATTTCGTTGGCGGGGCTCCGATGCTGTTGCTCATTTTGATAGCAGGGCTTGTGGTTGTCGCGGGGACCATTGCTTACTCCAATTCGGAACACTTTGCGCGCCGGATTGATGGATACCTCAGCCCCGAGGTCGACCCGACCACGCAGCTTGGCTATGCCACCACGGCCATTCGCGAAGGCGGATTGTTCGGTGTCGGCGTCGGTGAAGGTCAGGTGAAATGGTCGCTTCCGGATGCGCATACAGATTTCATAATCGCTGTCGCTGCTGAAGAATACGGACTGGTGTGCGTGCTTTTGATTATCGCACTTTACGGCACGATTGTTGTGCGGTCTCTGACGCGGCTGATGAAAGAACGGGATCCGTTTATTCGTCTGGCGGGGACCGGGCTGGCGTGCGTGTTTGGCGTGCAAGCGATGATCAATATGGGCGTGGCTGTACGTCTTTTACCGGCCAAAGGAATGACATTGCCCTTTGTCTCCTATGGTGGATCGTCCTTGATCGCGGGGGGCATTGTGGTTGGTGCATTGCTCGCGTTTACCCGGACCCGTCCGCAAGGCGAGATGGAAGATATTCTGTTGCGAGGGTCCACGCGGTGAGCAAGCTTTTGATTATCGCAGCGGGCGGCACCGGCGGGCATATGTTCCCGGCGCAGGCCTTGGCGGAGGCGATGCTGGCCAAAGGCTGGCGCGTCAAGCTGTCTACGGATGAGCGTGGTGCACGCTATACGGGCGGGTTTCCGGATGCGGTTGAGGTGACGCAAGTGCAATCCTCCACCTTTGCGCGCGGGGGGCTCCAGGCCAAGTTCGCGGTTCCAAAGCGGATTTGGTCGGGCGTCAAGGCCGCCCGCGCTCAGATGCAGGCAGATCGTCCGGCGGTTGTTGTCGGTTTTGGTGGATATCCTGCCATCCCTGCCATGGGGGCGGCCACTTGGCTGCGCCTGCCGCGCATGATCCATGAGCAGAACGGCGTTTTGGGGCGGGTCAATCAACTGTTTGCCAGGCGCGTGAACAAGGTGGCCTGTGGCACATGGCCCACCAAACTGCCGTGGCTGGTGAAGGGGGAACATGCCGGCAATCCCGTGCGTGCGGCTGTGTTGGAACGGGCAGGTGCGCCCTATATCCCGCCCGGGGATTACCCGATTTCGTTTCTTGTGATGGGCGGCAGTCAAGGGGCACGTATTCTGTCTGATGTGGTTCCAGCTGCGTTAGCGCAATTACCTGAACCCATCCGCAAGAACCTGCGCGTTGGTCATCAAGCGCGCGCAGAAGACATCAAACGTGTTGAATTTGCCTACGCCAAGGCGGGAATTTCGGCAGATGTGGAGCCCTTCTTTTCCGATGTGCCGGATCGTTTGGCAGAATGCCAATTGGTGATCACACGGTCTGGGGCCTCAACGGTTGCGGATGTGTCTGTGGTTGGACGTCCTGCGATCTTTGTCCCGCTTGCTGCGGCCATCCGGGATGAACAAACCGCGAATGCGCGCGCGTTGGTCGAAGCGGGGGCCGCGATCCTCATGACAGAGGCGGAATTCACGCCCGGCGCCCTGTGCGCGGAGGTCACAAAACTTTTGAACGCGCCAGAGCGAACGACAGAAATGTCGGAGGTTGCGGTGCAATGCAGCACTCCGGACGCGACGGAGCGACTTGTATCTTTGGTTGAAAATCTGGCAGAGGAACCCACAAAATGATGGACGGAAGCCACCTTATGAACGCAGCAACAAAACTCCCCACCGATGTTGGCCCACTCCATTTCGTCGGGATCGGCGGGATCGGGATGTCGGGCATTGCCGAAGTCTTGTTAAACCACGGATATACCGTTCAGGGATCAGACCTAAAGCAAAGCAAGATCACAGATCGGCTCAAAAACCTCGGTGCGCAGATATTCATCGGGCAAGCGGCTGAGAACTTGGAAAACGCTGAGGTCGTCGTGATCTCCTCCGCGATTAAGCCGGGCAATGCGGAATATGACGCCGCCCGCGCCAAGGGTCTGCCGATTGTGCGCCGTGCGGAAATGCTGGCCGAACTGATGCGGATGAAATCCAACGTCGCGGTCGCAGGGACCCACGGCAAGACCACGACAACCACCATGGTTGCAGCCCTTTTGGACGAGGGCGGCATCGACCCCACCGTCATCAACGGGGGCATCATTCACGCTTATGGCTCCAACGCCCGCATGGGCGAGGGCGAATGGATGGTGGTTGAAGCCGACGAAAGCGATGGCACCTTCAATCGCTTGCCTGCCACCGTGGCCATCGTCACCAACATTGACCCCGAACACATGGAGCATTGGGGAACGGAAGAGGCGCTACATCAGGGCTTTTTCGATTTCGTGTCCAACATCCCGTTCTATGGGCTCGCCGTCTGCTGCACCGATGATCCGGACGTGCAATCCCTTGTGGGCAAGATCAGCGACCGCCGCGTTGTGACCTTTGGCTTTAACGCCCAAGCCGACGTGCGGGCGATTAACCTTTCCTACAAATCTGGCGTGGCACATTTCGACATCGCACTTCAGGCCGAAGACGTGGTGATCGAAAACTGCGAACTGCCCATGCCGGGCGATCACAATGTCTCAAACGCGCTGGCTGCCGTCGCTGTCGCCCGTCACATCGGGATGAAAAAAGACGAAATTAGAACGGCGCTCAAAAACTTTGGCGGCGTTAACCGACGGTTTACCAAGGTTGGTGAAGTCAACGGCGTGACGATCATTGATGACTATGGCCACCACCCAGTTGAAATCGCGGCCGTGCTAAAGGCCGCGCGCCAATCCACCGAAGGGCGCGTCATCGCCGTGCACCAACCGCACCGCTTTTCCCGCCTGTCCCATCACTTCGACGAATTCTGCGCCTGCTTTAACGATGCCGATGTTGTGGGGATCGCCGAAGTGTTTTCCGCCGGCGAAGACCCGATCGAAGGCGCCTCCCACATCGACCTCGTCAGCGGGCTCGTCCGCCACGGCCACCGCCACGCCCGCACGGTGCTGGACCAAAACGACCTAACCCGGCTTGTGAAAGAACAATGCGTGCCGGGGGATATGGTGGTTTGCTTGGGTGCTGGTACGATCAGCACATGGGCAAACGAACTGGCGGAGAAGCTGAAGGGGTAGGGGGTTGGATGTAGTTGAAAACCACGACGCTGACTGGCTCGGAGCCGAGCTTGAAGGTTTGCCAACGGACGAAGGGAAGCGGTTGTGCAATCGCATTCTTGCTCAAACAGCCATTCGATCCCTGCCGATCGCCGTTCCGTACCTTCTAGAGTCTGATGCAGCAAAGACACGATTGTGGTCTCCGACGTCCGCCTTTTGTTCCGCTTTGATTGCTTTATCGAATTCGACGCGGACGCCTTACCATATAAGGGATGGAGGCCGATTTTCGAAATGGCTCCTTAACATGGTTCCTAGCGCGAATAACTTACCGAAAGCGCCCATAGAGGTTCGCATCGAACATTCAGGTAGGTTTGCAACTAGAGCTTTAGCTTTTTCAGTTCCATCTGAGTACATTACCAGCGAGCAGCAAGCTTGCCTTGCCGCTGTTAGAAATTGCGCAATCGCTCATGAAACGGTGGATCTTGATTTCTGGACAAGCTTTAGGGACAATTTTGACAAGCTGCGCGACTTTAATCTGCCGCTAGATTTTAGCCTTACACCGATTAGTTTTTGGGATACCGCAAAGAGCCATTTGAGCGGGGCCGAAGATCATTGGGATATTTGGATACAATGGTACGAAAGGGTTATCGCTGACGAGAACTGGCACCCAGAAAAAATGAGAGAGGTGTTGCTAGGTATTAGAGAAAACCTATGGCAAAGCGGCCCGGCGGAAATCAACGCCAAGTTTGATGAAGTCTTGGAGCTTTATGAGGCTGAAGATCAAGCCAAGGTGTCCAATTTGGTTGAGGTACCCAAAAGAAGTTCCGCCGAAGATGTCGAGAGAACAAGGACTGCGATAGTCAAGCACAGAAAACAAATACCTCCGACTCTTGATGGAATTTTCGGCCTGATAGAATTGGAAATCGAACGTCTTCAGTGTCGAAACTATAGAAATGAAGATGATCGCGATGAAGCGGTCCGTCAGATTCAAGTTTTGACTTCTATCTTTGAGGCGATTGAAGGGCTTAGTGTTCTTATTCCCGACGACGACGTCATGCCCGACGCGGATGCTGAAAAAGCAGAGGGCTTGGTCAGATTGTTTAGTCGAAAGTTTGCTGAGTGGCCGCGTGCAAATGCAGATGAGCTAGTTGATAACACTTACCGCTTCGGTCTTATCGGGCTTATTGCAACCGCTGCTCCAATGATTGGAATAAGTGCGTCGGTTGCTGCAGCCGGGGGAGCAGCATTCTTTGGAGGGAAGAAGTTAATTGACAATGCTAAGGCTGCAAAAGGTCTAGTCGAGGACTCAAAATGACCCCCTCCCTCATCCTCTCGATCCTCTGGGTCTTCGCCGCCACGGCCACCGCCCTTCTTCCGATGCGCTATCAATATACGCCGGGGATCATCCTGTTGCTCGCCGCGCCGCTTTTGATCATTTGGGTCGGCTATGATCACGGGTGGTTGCTGGCCTTTGCGGCCTTTGTCGCCTTTGTCTCCATGTTCCGCCATCCCTTGCGCTATCTGATCGCAAAAGCACGGCGCAAAAATCCGGAGCGTCCGAAATGATGTTTACCCCGGCCTTTGTGCTGGCCTGCGTTTGGCTAGTGGTGGCGAATGTGCTGGCGATGCTGCCCTCCAACGACAATCACTGGCGTCGCGCCTATGTTCTGATCGGGATGGGTGTTCCGATTGCGATCTATCTTATCTTTCAAAACGGCTTTTGGCTCGCCCTGATCTTTGTGCTGGCGGGTATGTGGATTTTGCGCTGGCCCGTGATCTACCTCGCCCGATGGCTGCGCAAGGTGTTCGGCCTGTGATGGGCGATTTGGCAGTGCTCGGGCTGATGCTGGTCCTCGCGCTGATCCCCTTCGCAATCTGCACGCGGCTAGCAGAGCGGGGGCAGTTTGGATTTGCCCTCACGA
>CAKZVL010000031.1 GCA_937922155.1 uncultured Paracoccaceae bacterium
TACAAACGCTTCCTTGCGGATGTGCGCCTTGACGATGGGCGCGAGGTGACGGCCCATTGTGCCAACCCCGGGTCGATGATGGGGCTGGCGGAACCCGGCACGAAGATCTGGCTAGAACCCAACGATGATCCCAAGAAAAAGCTGAAATTCGGCTGGCGCTTGGTCGATCATGAAAACGGGCATTTCACCGGCGTTGATACCTCTGTGCCCAACCGCGCGCTTAAAGCCGCGTTCTTGGCCCATCAGGTGCCGGGGCTAAAAGACTATGATCTTGTTAGGCCAGAGGTGCGTTACGGCGAAAATAGCCGCATCGATTTCCTGCTGACGGGGCAGGGGCCGGATACTTATGTTGAGGTCAAAAGCGTCACACTTTCACGCACGCCCGGCCTCGCAGAATTCCCCGACAGCGTGACGGCGCGCGGGGCAAAACACTTGGGCGAACTGGCGCAAATGGCGGCTGAAGGGCACCGCGCAATCATGCTCTACCTCGTGCAACGCACCGATTGCGACACTGTCACCTTGGCCCGCGACCTAGACCCAAAATACGCCGCCGCCTTCGATGCGGCAAAGGGGGTGGAGGTTATGGCCATTGGATGCAGCATCGATACCAACGGGGTGCGGATTGGCGAGGCGTTGACGTTTCGCCCCTAGCGAAAAAAACCAGACCCAGCCGCATCGCGTTTCACTGTCAGACCACTTAAGGGGACGCCAAGGATCGGATCGGTAAAGACAACTTTGCTGATCGGAATCAAAACGAAATTATAAACCTCATGGCTCATCAACGCGGCCCCATGGCGGCAATCTTGGACATAGCCCAGTTCATTAAGGGCCAGATCGTCGGTCCGGCGGACGGTCTGAATGAGTTTGCCAGTCTGCGGATCAAGCAAAGCAATTTCATCCAACACAAATGAAACCGTCGAACGTGCAGCGCAATCTTGTGCAATCGAGGCTACGGGCAAAAGGGCAATCGTTAATCCGAAGGCTTTGGGAATAAGGCGTCGTATTTGATCAGCTTGACGGCGAAAGCGGTAATAAAGGTTGTTCCAGCCCATTCGTTTAAACTCCAGTTAAAGGTAAAAAAGAAGATGATCCCAGCAGCAATTGTAGCGACAATCGAAAACATCGTAATGCGCAAAAAATTGTAGAAATCACCAAACAACGATTCCTCTTCCCATTTTGCGGGCTGGAGGAACTTCGCGAAAAGAAGCACAGCAATGCTGAGCAAGATCGTTTGAACCAGAATGAAAATATAAACCGGTTTTACGATCTTACCGAAAGCGCGCGGTGACGTGGATTTAATATTCGCACCATATCGCAAGATATTTTCAATAGCTGTTGCATGATAAAAGACACCAGATGTGACTGTCCGGTTGACGGGGGTTATGAACGGGTCTTCACCACTGATCCGGTCTGGGCCAATCAAAACGATCCCACCGTCCAGCTTTGAAAATATCTGATTTCGTTGCATTAGGGGCAGGTCCATCACGCTTTCAAGCTGGCTCATGGTTATCGACGGCAGATAGTCACAGGGCGCATATTCAAAACCATCCGTGTTCCGCTGCGGCTCTGATGCAATGCAAGGGGCCCATGTCAACGCAACGTCTTGCGCGGTGTTCTTGAGGGCCTCGGCATTCGGCCATCGACCTGGCCCCCAGATTAAACCAATGTCAGACGACGCTGTGCTCATACGATCCAAAACGCGGCTTAACTTTGTGCAATCTTCGGACGGGATCGGTGACTTTTCATCTAAACAAGCCCCCATCGCGATCTCGCGCGCGGCAGAGGCGCGCACATCAATCGAAGCATCAAACGCCGTCGTCGCATAATTGCTAAGATGTGAAAAATGCGGATCAAACCCAACGTCCGCAAACGTCAGATGCGCGCAGCTTTGCACCAGATCATAATAGGCTTGCAGGGCCGTTGCGCCGTTTACATCCTCTGACACAACCAAGGGCTTGCCTTGCATCTCGTGACTAAGGGCAAGCACAACACTCGTGGCCTGCGGGTGTCGGTCCAATGTCGTACATCGCGGGGCCGTTTCATTGTCGCACGGCGCCTGACCCAGTGCGCAAAGCTGATTAAGAAACAAATCGAAATCTTCTGGATCACAGACAGGGCCAGGGCAGTCACCTTGGCCGCGAACAGATCGGAAGACGATATCCAACAAAATCGCGGATGGATCGATCTCATTTTGCAAACGCCGCAGCAGTTGCGCATAGTCACGATAGGGCAGCGGCCAATCCCGTTCGATCCCAATAACCTTTGCGCGTTGTTGGACCAAAGGGCGGTCGATTTCCACGACCAATATGTTTTCACGAACGTCAGATGCTTTTGCGTATTGCTGGGCGAGGGTGCGGTTAATCAATTCAGAAAAAACATGGCTCTTGGATTTGCTAATCCCTAGCACGTCACCGAATTGAAAAATTGCTCCAACAATTGCGGCGATCACAATAAATCTAGCAATCCAACGAAACATATAGGCCCCACGACTAAACGCTTGCCGGGAATCACCTCGGCCACTAACGTTAGGGAAGCTTGGCACACTGGACTGGGGGGGTCACCATGTTTGTTTACCGAAACGTTGCGCGCAAATTGGCAGGTATAGCTATCCTTACTTTGGGGCTAATCGGATGCAACGAAGAGGCCATTCAAAATGCGGCCATTCAAGCTGTGGCCGTTAATGCATCTACATCCCTTGATGCCGGAACATCGACACAGATTGCCCAGAATGCTCTGCCCGATGTTCTGCGGGGCAAGCGGCAAAGCCGCTATACTGCCATCGAAAACAGGATGCAGCGGATCGTGAATAACATCGCCAATTTGAACGCGATCGACGGTTATAATTGGAAAGTATATTTGATCGCTGACAAAGCGGTCAACGCATCCACGATTGGCGGTGGCATCATTTTCGTGAACGAAGGAATGCTAAGCCTGACGCCAAATGAATCTGATATCGCAATGATCTTGGCCCATGAAATGGCGCATGTAACAGCCAATGACAACGTGCGCAGCGCCCGCGCGAATGCCAACATTAATTTAGGGGCCGCAATCTTGGGTTCGGCTTTGAACAACAGCAAGCATGCCAATAACCAATGGGCGCAAACCTTGGCGGGTCTCGCTGTTGGGGCCGCGGCCGGTCAAACCAGCCAAAGCTTTGAACGGCAAGCGGATCAGCTTGGCTTTGTGTACTACGTCAAGGCCGGGTATATGCCCGTTGCGGCACCGGCGGTCTTTGATCGGCTGTCGCTCAGAACCGGCAACGATGGATCTATTCGATCTTTCTTACGAACACATCCGCAGCCCGTTGAACGCAAGAGGCTTCTAGAAGATCTCATCGCGCGACAACCCAACTCCCGCTCAGGTCGGCAGAACACTAGCGCTTGGGAAAACGCGATACGTCCCTATCTGGCAAGTCTGCAAGATAACGGTTAACGCGGCCTTGCTCGGCAGTGCGGGCGCTTAATCACCCCTGTTGTGCAGGTCCTGTGTACGGGGTGTGTACAGATTGTGTACAGCCTGTGATCGCCCAAACCCCAATAAAATAACGCCTTAACCCCGATTCGTGCAGGATCGTTGTGCAGCACCCCCAATTGCACCTGCCCAGGGTCTAGAAAGTGAACGGTTCATGTCATATGTCACGGGCAAGATCGCGAAAGGACCCTCAAGTTGAAAACGAACGATGGCCGCATCACCAAAGACGGTATTCGCATTCATGACGCCGCAGATTTCGTGGGCATGCACGCTGCTGGCCGTCTCGCCGCAGAGATACTTGATCGCATCGCAGAACACGTGCGCCCCGGCGCCACAACCGGCCAGCTGGACCAGCTGATCACCGATTGGGTCAATGACGCAGGTGCCACCTCTGCCACCATCGGATACAAAGGGTATCAGCACGCCAGTTGCATCTCGGTCAACCACGTAGTGTGTCACGGCATCCCCGGCGCGCCGATCCCGCTGTCTGGGTCAGAGACGATTTCGAAGAACTATGAAAAGCGCCGCGCGGATGACAGCCTTAAGGACGGCGATATCGTCAACATCGACGTCACCGTCATTGTGGATGGTTGGTTTGGCGATACCAGCCGGATGTATGTCGCAGGCAAGCCATCCAAAAAGATCGAACGTCTGATCCAAGTCACCCACGATGCGCTAATGAAGGGCATCGAAGCGGCCAAGCCGGGCAATACATTTGGCGACATCGGGCATGCGATCCAAACCTATGCCGAAAGCCAGCGCACGTCCGTTGTGCGCGATTTTTGCGGGCACGGGTTGGGTCGGGTCTTTCACGCGCCGCCAAACGTTTTGCACTACGGCCGCGCGAACACCGGTGCCGTATTGGAAGAAGGCATGTTCTTTACCATCGAACCGATGATCAACCTAGGGCGGCCTGAAACCAAAGTCTTGGCCGACGATTGGACAGCCGTGACACGCGATAAATCGCTTTCAGCCCAGTTCGAACATTCCATTGGGATCACGGCAGACGGCGCTGATATTTTCACGCTATCCCCAGCGGGCTTGTTTCATCCGACGTATGGCTAACCAGCAACCTTCACAGACCCAAAAGATCACGCACCTCTGCCATGGAATGGGCCACGGGATGACCCGTCGCTTTTAGCGCGCCAGCATCGCTCGCCGCGGCAAATCCTATGGCGCGCATTCCTGCTGCATCGGCTGCGCGGGTGCCAATGGGCGTATCATCAATCATCACAGCATCCGCTGGATCAACGCCCGCTTGCGCGCAGGCGGCCAGCAGCATTCCCGGCGCGGGTTTGGGTGCGCCAAAGGCCCTTCCGGAATAAATGCGCCCATCGAACCGATCCCAAAGCCCGCTTGGCCCAAGGCTGACCTGCATTTTGTCAAAGGGTCCGTTGGATGCGATGGCGGTTGCGATCCCTTGCGCGTCGAGATCATCCAAAAGTTCGATCAGCCCGTCAAAAACGACAACGCCTTTTGCAAGGGCGGCTTTAATCTCTTCCCCGACATTAACGACCCAGTCATGTTCCAGAACGGCACCACGTTTTTCGGCCTCGTCCTTCGCGGTTTTCATTGTGCCGCCTTGGAAAAGTTCATGGATTTGTGCAGGGCTCAGCTGCAACCCTTTGGTGGTGAGGTTGGCCGCAATAACGCCAGCCGCGATGGTTTCGGTATCCACCAAAACACCGTCACAATCAAAAATCACAAGCTTGGGTTTCATACGGGGGCTTCCATTAATGTAATCCATGTGTCGCCGTAACGGCGTTGGTCCAACATTGTAAATCCTACTGGCGCGATTTGGGCTGTGCTTTCTTCCCAAACGATCATGGCTTTTGGCGCGATCCAGCCACCAAGCTGTGCGAGGGTCAGTGCCTTTTGACCCAGCCCTTGGCCGTAAGGCGGGTCAAGGAAAATGAGCGAACATGCCGATTTTGCATCCCCCAAACGGGACACGTCAGATTTAAGGATCGTCGTATCATCCTGCCGCCGCAGCTTGGCGATGTTGTCGACCAACAGCTTACCAGCGGCGCGGCCATTATCCACAAACGTCACATGCGCCGCGCCGCGCGATAACGCCTCTAGCCCCAATGCGCCGGTGCCAGCAAACAAATCCAAGACATGCGCGCCCGTGACAGGATCACCAAAACGCCCGCTTTGCAGAATGTTGAACAGGCTTTCGCGCACGCGATCACTGGTCGGGCGCAAATGCGCAGCAGGGTCGCCCTTACCCACGGAGGCTAAGGCGGTTCCGCGATGCGTGCCGCCAATGATCCTCACGCTTTCAAAAGTGCTTTTAGGTCGGTGTTTGGGTCCGTGATCGCGGCAGGCGCTGGGCTTTTGCCCGCCTCGATCAAGCGTTTTCCAACCATATAGCCGCGCGTGTCGTTCATGGAATCCACCGCGATCAATTCATCGCCCGCATAATACCAATGGGATTGCACACCTTCGACCTTGCGCACGTGCACATCCGTATAGCCAATGTTCAAACCTGCGATCTGCAACTTGCAATCAAACTGATCTGACCAGAACCAAGGCTTGGGATCATAGGTGACGTCCTTGCCCATCATTGCCTGCGCTGCGACCTCTGCCTGATCGATGGCGTTGCCCACACTTTCGATGCGCAATCGCTGTCCTTTATGGTGGCAAGTCGCACAATCGCCCGCAGCATAGATGTTGGCGTTACTCGTGCGCGCCTGCGCGTTCGTGATGATGCCCCGGTCACTGTCAACGCCAGCGGCCTTGGCAAGCGCTGTGGCAGGGGTGATCCCCACGCCCACGATAGCAAAATCAATCGTAACCTCAGTGCCATCGGTGAGCTTGGCGCCCGTGACGTGGTCGTCGCCAATCAGCTGCTCAAGCCCGACGCCTTCCTTAATCTCAACGCCGTGTGCTGTGTGAAGCGAGCGAAAGAAATCGGACGTTTCCGGGCAAGCGACACGCTGCAAAATACGGTCCGCCATTTCGACCAAGGTCACCTTCAGGCCCAGCTTTGCCGCCACCGCTGCGGCCTCCAGCCCGATGTACCCACCGCCGATGATCAGGGCGGATTTCCCCGGCTGGAACACATCACCCATCGCATCCGCATCGCGCAAATCCCGCACGGTCAAGACGCCATCCAATGATCCGCCAATCGCGGCAGGCAAGGTGTTGGGATGGGCCCCGGTGGTCAGCGCGAGTTTGTCATATTCCAACGTCTCACCACTATTGAGGGTGACAACACGTGCATCGGCGTGAATGTCAACGGCGCGGGCCGACAGACGCAGATCAATGTTGTGATCGGCATAGAAACTCTTGGGGCGCAGGTACAAGCGTTCTTTGCTGATCTCGCCCAGCAAATACCCTTTGGACAAAGGCGGGCGTTGATAGGGTGGTTCTGGTTCTGCCCCGATCAGGGTGATTTTCCCGTCAAACCCGTCCGCGCGCAATTTCGCAACCAAAGACGCCCCAGCTTGACCCGCGCCAATCACAACAAAATGCTCCATCGCCCTGTTTCCTTCGTGGTCATTCATTGTCGTGACCCTATATGTCACAATAACAAACATTCAATTCCAAACGGAGATCAGCATGCCCATCAAACCCGGTGATACCCTGCCAGACGCGACCCTTTTGCACGTTGGTGCCGATGGACCTGCACCCGTTGCCTTGGCGGATAAGGTAAAGGGCCGCAAGGTCGTGATCTTTGGCTTGCCGGGGGCCTATACCGGCACCTGCACCACGGCCCATGTGCCCAGCTTTATCCGCACCAAGGATCAATTCGCAGCCAAAGGCGTGGATGAGATTATCTGCGTGTCCGTAAACGACCCCTTTGTGATGGACGCTTGGGCCGACAGCACCGGGGCAAAGGCTGCGGGGATCGCGTTTTTGGGAGATGCAGATGCCAGTTTCACCAAAGCGATCGACATGGCATTTACAGCGCCGCCTGTCGGACTTTTTGACCGGTCAAAGCGGTTTTCGATGCTGGTGGAAGATGGCGTTGTCCGCATCCTGAACGAAGAAGGCAGCCCCGGTGAATGCGAACTTTCCGCCGGTGAAACGTTGCTGGACCAAATCTAGGTTCAGCCGGCAAGCGCGTCCATCTTGGCCGCCAATTTAGCATCCAACGCTGACAGCCCGCCAACGTCATGGGTTGTCAGTGTGACCTCAACCGTTTTGTAGACGTTGAACCATTCAGGATGGTGGTTCAGTTTTTCTGCCCAGATCGCCGCGCGGGTCATGAAACCAAACGCCTCAACAAAATTGGGAAAGACATAGGTCTTTTTCACAGCGTCGCGGCCATTGACCATTTCCCAACCCGTTTCCAATAACGCGGCGCGTTCCTGATCATCCAACCGATCTGTCATTGCTGTTCCTCTCTTTGATCGCGTTTGAACGGGCCATAGGACGTCAGGACCTCAATCTCATGGTCGATGGCACGTTTTTCTTCCTTGAGATACCGGGCAATCGCATCGCGAAACCCAGCATCGCCAAACCAATGCACCGAATAGGTCGGCGTTGGCAGGTATCCACGAGCCAGCTTATGTTCGCCCTGCGCGCCCGCCTCGACACGGGTCATTCCCCTGGCAATCGCAAAATCGATGGCCTGATAATAGCACAGTTCAAAATGCAGACAGGCGTGATGTTCCACGCAGCCCCAATAACGGCCAAACAGCGTATCGCGCCCAATCATGTTCAATGCACCCGCAACGGGCCGCCCTTCGCGCATGGCCAGCACGAGCAAGATATCATCCCGCAAGCTTTCTTGCGCACAGTCAAAAAACGCGCGCGTCAGATAAGGCGTGCCCCATTTGCGGTTTCCCGTGTCTTGGTAAAACTGCCAAAAGGCGTCCCAATGATGTGGTTCAATTTGATCGCCTGTTAATGAAACGATCTCACCTCCAAAACCCTGCGCTTGGGCGCGTTCTTTGCGGATGTTCTTGCGCTTGCGGCTGGCCAGCGTGGCAAGGAAAGCGTCAAAATCCGCGTAGCCATCGTTCAGCCAATGAAACTGTTGGCCCGTGCGGGTCAGCAATCCCATCTCATCCCCGGCGATGCTTTCGGCCTCTGTGCAGAACGTTGCGTGAAGCGAGCTCATCTCATTGTTCGCCGCGATTTGCACGGCCGCTTGGATCAGGGCGGACATACCAGCGCTTTCGAATCCTGCGCGGGTCAGAAAACGACGGCCCGTGGCTGGGGTAAAGGGAATGGCGATTTGCAATTTGGGATAATACCGCCCGCCCGCATTTTCATAAGCCTGTGCCCAATTGAAATCGAACATGTATTCGCCCTGACTGTGCCCCTTTGCATAAAGAGGTGCCGCGGCAATCATCACACCGTCTTGGTGTGCGGTTAGATAATGCGGTTGCCATCCGGTTCCGGGACCAACGCTGCCGCTGTCCTCTAGCGCCTTAAGGAACCGATAGGTAGTGAACGGATCAATCGGCACTGCGTCACTATCAGGGTTTGCGCAAGCGTCCCAGTCTGCGGCGTCAATTCCACCCAGATCAGGATGCGTTGTAATTTCGATGGTTGCGTCGGTCATACCTTGCAAACTGGCCGTCGCAGGCGCGGCGTCAAGCCAGATAACCCTCAAATGTGATGTTATCGACAATCTCGCGCGCCTTTGCTTCTTGCTGGGGTGATTTGATCGTCCAGCACAGGATGGCGTGACCTTGCGCCTTGATCCGTGTCACCGCAGGGTTGTTGAGGCTGGCTTTACTATGGCTGATGAAACAGCTTTTGGTTCTGTCAAAATCGGGAATATCGCGCAAGGTATCGCGCACGTTTTCCGGAACCGTGGGCCAATTCTTGGCTGGCCAGTTACACGTCACAAGTCCACGCGGGATATGCGGCGCGACCTTTTCAAAATGGGCGACGGAATGGGGATTGAACGACATCACAGCGACAGGTCCGGGGTAGCCTTCAAGGGCCGCAACAACCGCATCTTCTAGGGGGCCGACGTTCGGGCCCATCGCGCCATCTTGATCCTTCACCTCGATCAACAGCGGGACTTTTCCTGCGACCTGTTTCAGCGTGTCCACCAATGTCGGGATCGGATCACCGTCGCCCTTGAGCGTGATCTCAGACAATTCTGCCGCCGTGTGCTGGGCAACTGGTCCGCTTTCATCCGTCAGCCGACCTAAGTCATAATCGTGGAACACCATCGCCTGCCCGTCGCGGGTTAGCTGCACATCAATTTCAATCCCATAACCAACAGCAATGGCGGCAGCGCAGCCTTTGGTGCTGTTTTCGGCAATGCCGTTTTCCAAATCATGCAAACCCCTATGGGCCAGCGGCAGGTCAAGAAAGCTGGAAGGAAGGGTCATCGGAGTTCAAAAATGCCTTCGATTTCGACAGCCACACCAAATGGCAAGCTTGCCGCGCTGACCGCAGATCGCGAATGAACTCCGGCATCTCCCAATGCTTCGACCATAAAATCGGAACAGCCGTTGATGACGGCGGGTTGATCTTGGAAATCAGGGGTCGAGTTTACAAAACCCACAAGTTTCACAACGCGCACCAATTGATCCAAATCGCCAAGGCAGGCGGCTTTCACTTGGGTCAAAAGGCTGATGCCACAAGCACGCGCGGCAGCGGCACCGTCTTCTACGTTCAGAGTGTCGCCAAGCTTACCAATGATCAAACCGTCAGCGTTGGCCGAAACCTGTCCAGACACATAAAGCATATTGCCGGTTTGCACATAGGGCACGTAATTTGCCAAGGGCGGGCTTGCCTCTGGCAAAGTGATCCCAAGCTCTGCCAATCGCGTTTCAAAGTTACCTGTCAAGTGGTTCTCCTCATTGTTCTGACGCTACGCTACCTTTGGGCGGCGTCAGGTGCAATCAGGACTCTCTGAAGGCTTTGGCGAAATAGTCAGACAGCGGCTTAACCAGATAGTTCAGCGGGCTGCGCACCTGTGTGCGCACAAAGGCCTCAACCGGCATGCCGGGGATCAAAGTGACATTTTCAGGCAGACGTTCTGCTTCACCCTCGGCCATTTCCACTTCGGCCCGGTAATAGGGCAGGCTGTTGCTGTCATCCTGAAACGAGTCCGCTGAGATTAGTGTCACGACACCCTTTAGCTCTGGTGTTGTCCGCTGATCAAAGGCGGAAAAGCGCAGGGTTACATCCTGCCCAACATAGATTTGGTCGATGTCCGTCGGCTGCACCTGTGTTGCGATAACCAACGGGCGATCTTGGGGAACCAAGAACATGACAGGATCAGCCGCCCGAATAACCGACTTTGGGGCAAAAACCGTCAGGCCGTAGACAATACCACTGACGGGCGAGCGGATATCCAAACGATCCAACCGCAGTTTAAGCGTTCGGCGCTGTTCTGTCAGGTCCAACTGGTTGAACTGCAAATCGCGCAGTTGCGTGATCGCTTCTTCGCGCTGGGTCGTCGCAAGGCCAAGAATCTGGATTTCAATCTCTGTCATCCGCTCAAGGGCCTGCGCATTGCTGGACGACAGTTCACCGAGCCGCCCCAGAATTTCAGCCGCTTCGCGTTGCAGTGCCGTCACCCGTGCTTCGGGTGTCAGGCCGCTGCTGCGCAAGCGGATTTGTTCGGCCAGTTCTTTTTCAACAATCTCTTGTTGCGAGGTAAGCGCTTGGCGCTGCGCTTCGATGCCTTCTAACTGGCTTTCGATCTGAGCTTGCTGCTGTTGCAGTTGCTCTTTCGAACGCAAGGCTGTGTCTTTTCGTGCTGCAAACAGACGCTCTTGACCGCGCATCAATTCTTCGACGTCAGAACCACCCTCAAATAGGATCGGGTCAAAAACGATTTCGTCCAACCCATCCCGTTCCGCTTCTAGCCGACCTCGGCGTGCAAGAATTTCAAAAAGCTGTCCTTCTACAACGGCAAGTTCCGACGTCAGGATTGACGCATCCAGCCGGATCAAAAGGTCGCCAGCTTCAACAAGATCACCTTCGTCGACGATGATCTCTTCGACAATGCCACCATCCTGATGCTGGATGACCTGACGGTTGCGATCCACTTCGATTTGACCGGATGTAATGACAGCACCCGTGATCTGCGCAAAGACAGACCATGCACCAAAGCCACCCAAAAGGATGAGCATCGCAATAAGGCCGATGGTCATCGGCTTGCGCGTTGACCACCGCTGCTTTGTATTTGTGTCTTGGATGCTCATTCAGCGGCTCCGGCTTGAACTTTTGATTTCTGGATTTCGTCAGCGTTTTTCACAATGTCTTTCAAGACTTCATCCTTGGGGCCAAAGGCGCGGCGTGTTCCGTTCTCGATCACCAACAGCATGTCGCATTCTTGGATAGCCGCAGGTCGGTGCGCCATGATAAAGACGATCTTGCCTTCCGCCTTGGCCGTGCGAATAGCAGAGTTCAGGGCCTGGCTGCCGATATTATCTAGGTTGGAATTCGGCTCATCCAAGACCAAAACGACCGGATCACCATACATTGCACGTGCCAGACCGATCCGCTGCATCTGTCCACCGGACAGGCGGCCGCCATGCGCTGTGACGCGGGTGTCATACCCATCTGGCAAACTGAGAATCATTTCATGCGCAGCGGACTTTTTGGCAGCACGCACAACCGCAGCCGCATCGGGTTCCATCGACATACGCGCGATATTTTCTGTGATCGTCCCGTCAAATAGCTGCACACGCTGCGGCAAATACCCAATGTGCTGACCTAAGACGTCCGGATCATATTGATCAAGCGCGGCACCATCCAAGCGGATTTTGCCGCCTGCAGGTCGCCATACGCCTGTCAGGGCCCGCGCCAGCGATGATTTCCCAGAACCAGACGTGCCGATCACCCCAACCGCTGTGCCGGGTTCAACGGCAAAACTGATCATCCGCAAGGATGCCGTCTGTTCCCCCGGTGGCAGAACAGTGACCTGATCGGCAACCAAACGGGCCTTTGGTTTTGGCAGTTCGGTACGCGCTTCTTCTTCTGGGATATTGCCCAATAGTACGGCCAGATTGTTCCAACCTTCGCGCGCCTTTTGGAACGACGCCCATTGTCCCACAATCAATTCGATCGGGGCGAGTGCGCGGCCCAACAGGATGGAACCGGCGATCATGGCGCCCGGTGTTAATTGTTCTTGGAGAACCAGATAGGCACCAAGGCCCAACATGGCGGACTGCAAAAACAGGCGGAATGATTTGGTCATGGCGGTAAAGGTGCCAGATGTATCCGCCGCCCCAATCGTCGCATCCAACGACGCACCACGGGCAATCTGCCAGCGGTCAAAGGCGGATCCGCGCATGCCCAGTGAATGCACCATTTCGCTCTCGGCGCGGATTTGCGACCCGATCGTCTCTGATTGAAAAGATGTCAGGTTCGCTTTTTCAAGCGGCTTTTTCGACATCACTTGGTTGGTTATTGCAACGGCGATCAAGATGACGCCACCCGTGATCGCAAGAATGCCCATCAAGGGGTGAAAAATGAAAATCCCAATCATGAAAATCGGGGCCCAAGGCATATCAAAGATGGCCATCAAGGCGGGCGAGGTGATGAGACGCTGCACCGATTCAAGGTCGCGCATACCAGTGCGCGCTTCTTCTGGCGCGCGGTTCAAGGTCGTGGCTTTTAGAACGGCGGAAAAGACGCGGCGGTCAAGCCGAGCTTGAAAACGCGCACCCACACGCCCCATGACGCGGCCCCGGACGTAATCCAAAATACCCATCATCCCATAAAGAAAGGCAACAAGGACCGACAGCGCGATAAGAGTTTCTAGGCTGCGGCTGCCAAGGACCCGATCATACACGTTGAGCATGTAAAGTGGCCCGGTCAGCATGAGCAGGTTCACAAAAAAGCTAAAGATGCCGACCATCCAGTACAAAGTCCGGCTTTCGCGGCGAGCTTCATACAATTCCTGCATCCCGCGTTGTGTCACTTTATCAATCATAGGTGTCTTTCTGCGCTGAGCTCGTCCCTAGGGCCGCTATCATATGGAACATTACGATCAAATGATGTTAACAATCGGACGACTTTGGGCGATCTATACGTCTTCTATCCTGCTGCTGCACTAAACTTTCATGGGGAATTGGGGGCAATTTGCGCACGTTTACGACACTGGGCCAGCTTCTGCCCTTGATATCAACCATTTTGGCGGTTTCCGCCTGTTCACTGGCACCCCCCGGTGTCGATATTCACGATCCAAATGAGGCGCACAATCGCCAGATTCACGCGTTCAACAAATCCCTTATGGGCAATGATCGTGGCGATTCTGAGCCAAAGCAGTTTTTAGATCCTGAACTCACGCAACCTATAGTGAACTTTGCGGACAATACGGCCTTGCCCGGTATGGTGCTGAACGGGCTGTTGCAGGCGGATATTGGTGCGGCTGCTACAAATACGTTCCGCTTTGTTCTCAACACAACCGTCGGCATCGGTGGATTGTTTGATCCTGCTGGGGCCATCGGCCTGCCAGCTGAGGAAACGGATTTTGGCGAAACGCTCGCGGTTTGGGGCGCGCCTGAAGGAGCCTATATTGAACTGCCCGTTTTGGGTCCAACAACGGAACGCGCCCTTGTCGGCCGCGTTGTGGACTTTGTGATTGACCCGCTGGATAGGGTCGGAACACAGGCGCAGATTGACTATGGTTTCCCTGCGAAAGTCACCGAACGTCTGATCCGTCGTTCCCAGCTTTCGGGGGCGATTGATGATCTTTTTGGCAGTGCAGACAGTTATGAACAACAGCGCGCCGTCTATTACCAGAACCGGCGCTTTGACCTTGGCGCTCAAGCGGAAAGTGTGGACCCCTACGATGACTTATATAGTCAGTAAAATTCCCCGGCGGACGTTTTTAGTCGGCGCAAGTGCGCTGATCGCACAACCGGCGTTTGCCCTGTCGACGGATGTATCGCGCAGCTTGGTTGACCAGCTTGTGGCCGATGTGAACGCAGTGATCGCGCAAGGCCAGACTGAGGCGGAAATGATCCGATCCTTTGAGGTCATTTTTGATCGGTATTCTGACGTGCCCACAATCGCGCGCTATTGCCTTGGCGCGGATGGCAGACTGGCCAGCGCATCAGATATGGCCGCGTATACAACGGCATTTCGCAGCTACATCGCGACCAAATACGGCCGCCGCTTTCGTGAATTTGTCGGCGGGGAAATCACCGTGATCGGCGCGCAACCGGTCAAAACATGGATCGAAGTTGAATCCCGTGTTTTGCTGCGTGGTCAAAACCCGCTGCGCATGGATTGGCACGTGTCTGACCGATCAGGCGAGCATCGCTTTTTCAACTTCATCATCGAAGGCGTTAACATGCTTTTGAATGAGCGGGCCGAAATAGGCGCCATGCTAGATCGACGCCGGGGTAGCCTCCCCGACCTAATCGCTGATATGAAGGCGATATGATCCGTATATTTTCCGCCATTGCCCTGATTCCCACGCTTGCCTCTGCGACGCCTTATGACGGGGTGTACAAGCAAACTGCGACCGCCGATTGCGGCATGGTTGGTGTGGATGGTCAAGCGCTCGAAATTCGCGATGGTATCTTTTACGGGGTCGAGGTGCAGTGCAGGATGAGCCGTCCTGTCAGCGTCGTGAATATGGATGCCACTCTTTATGACATGCAATGTTCCGGCGAAGGGCAGAATTGGACAGAACGCGCAATGGTTATGCAGAACGCCAAACGCGATGGCATCATCATGCTTTGGGATGGATACGCGTTTGTCTATGAGGCTTGTGAACAGCCATCTAGCCAGACGTCTGAATGATCTAGCGGCGCACATTCCCCTGCAATCAGGCGTTTGATCCGCGCCACCCGAACCGCCGTTTCTGGATCATCCAATTTCATTCCCAGACGTCCGGGCGCGATCAAAACGGCGACGAGCGTCAAGAACTCATCATCTGTTATTCTTGTCGGTGGGGCGCCAAAGACATCAATCGAGGCCGCCTCAAACCCGATCATCCAACGCTGTGTGCCGCGCCCCATCTCCAGCGTGTCGAGCCATAGCGCGAGGATCTGTTCCTTGTTCAAGACGCGTTCAAGGCTCATCGCGTAGGCGGTTTGGCGCAGTTTGGCGATACCGGGTCTGAACTCTTCGAACGCGACCCGCTTGGCCAGCGATTGCGTGATGGTGGTGATTCCCGCACCGGGCGTCGTGAAATCCACGCCCTCATGCGTTTCGAAAAACGGATCTTCAACTGCAAGGATCCATTTGCGCCGAACGGGGCCAAGCATCCGCCAGCCTTTACCGTTTGAAATCAGTTCATTGGCGCGCGCCGAAAGGTCCGCAGCGTCCAGCCGTGCGTCACGCCATCCTTTTCCGGCCAGCCAACCAAAGGTGGCAACCGCGACCAGGATCAATAGAAGAAGCGTTCTGCGCATTACTCATCTACTTGGCTCAATATCCCTTCGAGTATATCGCTAATCGTATCATCGACAACAATTCCTTCGTGGCTGATGATCCGGTCACTTGATTGCGCTTGCGGAAATTCGAGGGGCAAAACCGCCGGTTGCTGCCCCGCAGTGGCACGCAACATCGTTTCGCGCCAAATGTCCGCAGGCAGTCCGCTGCCTGTCACACCGGTTAGTGGCCGGTTGTCATCATAGCCCATCCAAACGCCGGTGACGTAATCCCCGGTAAAGCCGATAAACCACGCATCGCGCGCGCCTTGGGTCGTCCCCGTTTTTGCGGCAATTTGCCAACCTTCCAACTGGGCGCGCCGACCGGTGCCTTGTTCCACAACCTGCGTCATCATCCATGTAAGCTGTCGGGCGGCGGTTTCACGGATGACCCGTTCACCGATCCCCAAACCGTCATTTGTCATCAGCGGTTCGGTGTCGCCCCGCATCCGCAAATCGACAAGGCCATAGGGCGACACAGATGATCCGCCATTCAAAATGCCCGCATAAGCCCCCGTCATTTCGATCAGCGTGCTTTCTGATACGCCAAGCGCCATAGCGGGCCCAGCAGCAAGGTCACTTTGGATGCCAAAGCCTTGTGCGACCTGCCGGATCAACTCTCGCCCGACTTCCTCGGACAGAACCACAGCTGGGATGTTGCGGCTTTCGGCAATCGCTTGGGTGAGGGAAATAGGGCCCTTAAATTCACGGTCATAGTTCTGCGGTGCCCATTCACCCGACCCCGGAATGGTAATGATTAGTGGCTGGTCATCAATGAGATCAAAGGGCGAAAAACCAAGTTCAAGCGCTGTGGCATAGATGAACGGTTTAAAGGCTGATCCGGTTTGACGCACCGCTTGCGTCGCACGGTTGAACCCACCCGTCGCCCTGACATTGCGCCCGCCAACCATCGCGCGCACAGCACCGTCGGGTGACATTACGACAACGGCGGCTTGCGCTTCTGATCCTTCACGGACCTTGTTTTCAAAAACCCAAGTCAACGCATCTTCCGCCGCTTGCTGAATGCGCGGATCAAGGGTTGTGCGCATCAGCACGTCCTCGGTCGTCTCGCTACCAAAGAAGGATGGTGTCGTACTCATCACCCAATCGGCAAAATATCCGCCACCTTTGGTTTGCGCAGCCTCTGACAAAACGGCGGGATTGGCGCGGGCGCTATCGGCTTGGTCTGTGGACAATAGCCCTTGGTCTTCCATCAGGCCAATGACAACGCTGGCGCGGGCTTGGCTGCGTTCCAGGTTGTTGGTCGGCGCAAGGACCGATGGTGCAGGCAACAAGCCCGCCAGCATCGCGGCCTCTGCTGGATTGACCGTCGCTGCAGGCTTGCCAAAGTACCCGTTTGCCGATGCCTCAAATCCGCGATAGCCGCCGCCGGTATAGGCACGGTTCAAGTAAACGGTCAGGATTTCATCCTTGGTATACTTAACCTCCATCCCTAGGGCATAAACCGCTTCCTTTACTTTGCGCCAAAGAGTTGTGCGGCGGCAGTCAGCTTCATAAGCGGCTTCGTCGTCCCATTTGGTTGGATCGAACGGCACACCAAGGCACAAAAGCTTTGCAGTTTGTTGGGTGATGGTCGATCCACCATTGCCCGATAGGGGCCCACGCCCGTTTCGCAAGTTGATCCGTACCGCACTGGCGATACCGCGCGGGCTGACGCCGATGTGACGATAGAACCGTTTGTCTTCGACAGCGACTACGGCATTGCGCAAATGCGGGGAGACCGATTGCGCTGTGATCATCCCGCCGAACTGATCCCCCCGTGTGGCAAAAACCTCCCCGTCGCGATCTGCCATCGTCACTGATCCACGCACGCGGCCATCGACAAGGTCGGCAGCGTCGGGAAGTTGGCTGGCAGTGTAGAACACACCCAAGCCTGTCAAAACAATGGCAATGATCCCGATGCGCCAAGTGAAACGCCACAAAAGCCGTAAGATCCAAAAGATCGGGGCCAAGACCCACCCAAGAATGCCACGCCTTTTTGGTGCAACTTTGCGCTTGGAACGGGTCTTTTTCGATCGTGTCGTAGGTTTGCGACCGATATCCCGTTTTTCGGCGACCAGAGGCCCCCGATTGTTGTTTTGATTACTCATCTACCACTCGACCATTTTTGTCTTTTGAGATTCTTTTATCGTTGGAGCCTGGGAAAGTCCCGCCCAATGAAAGCGATCAAAGGTATTATGAATGCCCAGTAAATAGGCAGATGATGCAATTTGTGCAAAAATTGTGCAACTGCGCGGGCTTTCGGCGCTGATAAACCCCCTTCAACGGTTGAGCCTCTGCGCCAACAACCTCTTTGTGATCCGCATCGGCCGCAGTTCTGGCTTGTGGCAGCGACTAAAACGAGGGGAAGATCGTGAAACTCATCATTGCAACAATCAAACCGTTCAAGCTGGAGGAAGTGCGCGAAGCACTGACCGCCTTAGGCGTGCGCGGGATGATGGTGTCCGAAATCAAAGGCTTTGGCGCGCAGTCCGGCCATACTGAAATTTACCGTGGCGCGGAATACGCCGTGAATTTCGTACCAAAGGTCAAATTGGAAATCGTGGTGGCCGCGTCCATGGCCGATCAGGTTGTCAGCGCCATCGCAACCACCGCCAAAACTGACAAGATCGGTGACGGTAAGATTTTCGTGCTCGACGTGGAAAGCGCGATGCGCGTCCGCACTGGTGAACTGAACGAGGACGCGCTGTAAAGGCGCGACGAAGGGGACAAAATAGATATGAAACTTACGAAAACACTTTTGATCGGATCAGTGCTTGCCGCGCTGCCGACATTTGCGCTGGCGCAAGACGCTGCGCCAAGCTTTGACGAAATTGGCCCGTATCTCATGACAACATTGTTGTTTTTGGTTGCTGGCTTTCTCGTGTTCTTTATGGCTGCTGGGTTTGCGATGCTTGAGGCGGGCCTCGTGCGTTCCAAAAACGTGGCGATGCAACTGACCAAAAACATCGGCCTATTTGGTATCGCCAGCATCGCCTATTGGGCGATTGGATTTAACCTGATGTATCCGGGCGATGCCTGGTCCATTGCAGGATGGCTTGGCCCCTTCTTTTCCTTCACATCGCTAGAGCCTGTCGGCCTCGCGGCGGCTGATGCGTCATTGGATTACGCGTCTGTTGCGTCTGACTTCTTCTTTCAGTTGATGTTTGTGGCTGCAACGGCGTCAATCGTGTCTGGTGCGCTTGCTGAGCGTATCAAACTTTGGCCTTTCCTGATCTTTGTCGCGATCCTGACCGGTGTTCTTTACCCGATCTCTGGCTCTTGGCAGTGGGGCGGCGGTTGGTTGTCCGAAGCGGGTTTCTATGACTTTGCGGGTTCCACAGTCGTACACTCAGTTGGTGGTTGGGCCGCATTGGCTGGCGCGTTGATCCTTGGGCCACGTATCGGCAAGTACAAGGACGGCCGCACCACACCAATGCCAGGGTCTAACCTTGCGCTGGCGACACTGGGGACATTCATCCTGTGGCTGGGTTGGTTCGGATTTAACGGCGGCTCACAGCTGGCGGCTGGTACCGTTGGCGACATCACTGACATCGGTCGTATCTTTGCCAACACAAACATGGCGGCAGCGTCAGGTGCGGTTGCTGCATTGATCGCTACACAGGTGATGTACAAAAAGCCAGACCTTACAATGGTTCTGAACGGTGCCCTTGCTGGTCTGGTGTCTATCACTGCAAGCCCGCTAGAGCCGACTTTGTTTGGCGCACTTTGGATCGGTGCTGTGGGTGGTATCATCGTGGTCTTGACCGTGCCGATGCTTGATAAGTTCAAGATCGACGATGTGGTCGGTGCGATCCCTGTTCACCTGTTTGCAGGTATCTGGGGCACGATTGCTGTGGTCTTTTACACGCCAGATACATCGCTTGTGACACAGCTTACAGGTGTTGCGGCTTACGGCATGTTTACCTTTGCTGCCGCGGTCATCCTTTGGGCCATCTTTAAGGCGACAGTGGGTATCCGCGTCAGCGAAGAGGCCGAAATCAACGGGCTTGATATGGCCGAGCTGGGCATGGAAGCCTATCCAGACTTCTCAAAGGGCTGATACTTCTTCCTGATCAGTGACTTTGAAAAAACCCGGGCGTTCGCGCCCGGGTTTCTTTTTGCGGCGAGGGATATTGTTTCGATCATTTGAAAATGACGCAAACATCTTTCATTAAGTACCTATATCTTGCGATTTCATCCTGAAAAAATTGATCTTGGTCGATAATTTGCATCGCAATTGCGAGCAGTCTGCAAGATTATCGCGCCAGGCAGATGATTCTTGGAATGGACCCCGCGATGATACAAACACCTTACCTCTTGTTTCTGGGCGATGCGCCCGACCAACTTGCCGCGAAAGTCGCGCAAGGGATTAAGGACTGGCGACCAGATAATGCTGTTGGCCAATTTCGGATGCCGGGCTGCAATGCGGATTTGGGCATAAAAAATATGACCCTAGATGAGGCAAAGGCGGCCGGCGCCAAGACTCTTGTTATAGGTGTGGCCAACCGTGGTGGTATCATTTCGGACGCTTGGAAAACGGTGTTGGTTGAGGCCCTTCAAAAAGGGTACGATATCGCCTCTGGTTTGCACAACCTTTTACGCGACGAAGATGAGCTGGTCGCCGCTGCCCGCGTCAATGGGCGGACGTTGTTTGATGTGCGTATCCCATCGGTGGCCTATCCCATTGCGAACGGGAAAAAGCGCAGTGGAAAGCGTTGCCTCGCCATCGGAACCGATTGTTCGGCGGGCAAAATGTACACAGGGCTCGCTATGGATGCCGAGATGCAAAAGCGCGGCATGAAATCAACCTTTCGCCCGACAGGTCAAACTGGGATATTGATCACCGGTGGCGGCGTGCCCTTGGATGCTGTGATCGCGGATTTCATGGCCGGTGCGGTGGAATACCTGACGCCTGACAATGATCCAGACCATTGGGATCATATCGAAGGGCAGGGGAGCTTGTATCACGTGTCTTATTCGGGTGTGACGATGGCATTGATCCATGGCGGGCAACCAGATGCGCTTATCCTTGCGCATGAACCGACCCGGACCCATATGCGCGGCTTACCGGAGTATGAATTACCCTCGCTAGAGGCGTTGCGGGACATGGCATTGCCCATAGCACAGATCGCAAACCCGGCTTGCGTGGTTGCAGGAATTTCGGTGAATACGCAGCATCTGGCGGAGAATAAATTTGAAGCCTATCTTGCCGAGGTCGAAGATCGGATGGGGCTGCCCACGGTTGATCCGTTCCGGCAGGGCGCCGCTCGATTGGTGGACGCGTTAGACGCGATTTAAACGGCTTTCGCTTGCAGCGGGCGGGGAAGATTTTTTGAAAAAATCTTGCCTCCGGCGGGAGTTTATTTGGCAAGATGAAGAGGGTGCGATGCGCATTGAAGTGAAACGGGACGTCTTTGCCCTAGCGCAGGTGTTTACCATCAGTCGCGGATCGAAAACGCAAGCGCAAGTTTTGACCGTGACGGTTCAGGACGGCGCGTTTCAGGGGTGGGGGGAATGTGTACCCTATGCCCGATATGGCGAGACATTGGACAGCGTTTCAGAACAGGTGTCTGGATTTTCGGGGAACTGGTCTGACCTTGCACAAGCGCTTCCGGCGGGTGCTGCGCGCAATGCGTTAGATTGTGCGTTTTGGGACCTGGCGGCCAAGAAAGCCGGGAAGCGTATTTGGGATCTGTTGGGCGCCTCTAAACCGCGCCCGGAGGTGACCGCCTATACGTTGTCACTGGATACACCCGAAAAAATGCGCGCGCAGGCAGCAGCCCATGCCCATCGACCGCTTTTGAAGATCAAGTTAGGGACACCGGATGATATGGCCCGTTTGGAAGCTGTGCGCGCAGGGGCGCCGGATGTTCCGATAATCGTCGATGCCAACGAAGGTTGGACGGTCGAGGTTTATGGCGAACTGGCGCCACATCTGATCCGTTTGGGGGTGAAAATGGTGGAACAGCCCCTGCCGGCTGATGCGGATGAGATGCTGGCAGAAATAGCGCGCCCGCTTCCGGTTTGTGCCGATGAAAGCTGTCATGATCGATCCAGTCTGCCTGCGTTGATGGGCAAG
>CAKZVL010000032.1 GCA_937922155.1 uncultured Paracoccaceae bacterium
TCGTAACCGATGTAAATCTCCTCCCCGATGAAGTCGTTTTGAAATTCCACCGCAGCCACCTGAAACGACAATCGCGATTGCGTTTTGGACTCTGCAAAACACCCGCTGCCGCAATGGTTCAGCGCTGTGTCCGTCAGGCCCGTCAAAAGGAATATCGCGGCTAAGGTTCCATCCATAAAAAACACTTGCCACAGGCAAAATGTACCCACAAGGGGGCGAGAAATTTTCGCGCGTCACCGTCACCCAATTACGCGTCTGGGGCAATCAATCCAAGGCCGCGCAGGTAAATCCCGATACCGGATTCAAGCAAATCTTCCGGCGGATAGGGGCTTTTGGTGCCAGGGCTGCCACGGGCGAACAGCTCCACCACACCGTGGCTCATCGCCCAGATGTGGGCTGCAAACATTTGCGGTGGTGGGCGTTTGTCGATGGGGATGTGCTGGCTCAATTCAACTGCTGCATTTTCCAAAACGCCAAGCGCACGCGTCGCCACCGCGTTCAGTTCTGGGGTGCGGTTGATTGAAATGCCGGATTCAAACATCGCAACATAGTGCCCGGGATGTTTCCGCGCAAAAGCAAGATACGCGCGCCCCGTCGCCTCAAAAGCCGCTAGATCGGACGGTTGCCCTTGGTCATAGGCGTATTCCATCAGATCCGCGAAAATTTCATATCCCTGCCGGGCCGCTTCGGCGATCAGATCCTCGCGACCTTCGAAATGGCGATACACCGCAGCCGGGGTCACACCTGCCTCGCGTGCCGCTTCGGACAACGTAAAACCGGTCGGCCCCTTTGCTTCGATCAGTCGAAGGCAGGCATCAACCAACGCTTGCCGCAGGTTGCCGTGATGATAGCCGCGCTTAGGCATGCCAGAGGTCCGGACCCCCCGCGATTTTGCTGTCTGTGTCACCGATGGCTTTGCTATCTTTCCCTGCATAATCAAGCTGATGCAAGACGTAACGAATGGCGTTCACTCGCGCGCGCCGCTTATCGTCAGAGCGCACAATCGTCCAAGGGGCAGCCGTTGAATGTGTCCGCTCTAACGTCTCACCGATTGCGTCGGAATAGGCGTCCCATTTGGACAGACCTTCCACATCAATCCATGACAGCTTCCACTGTTTCAACGGGTCTTTCTCCCGATCCAAGAACCGTTTCAACTGCGTGGCGCGCCCCACGTTCAGCCAGATCTTGAACAGCTGGATACCGTCATCCACCAATTGTTTTTCAAAGGTTTCAACCTGATTAAACCAATGTTCGCGCTGTTCTGCTGTGCAAAAGCCAAACACATGTTCGACTACACCGCGATTGTACCATGACCGATCAAACATCACCAATTCGCCAGCGGCAGGCATGTGTTTGATATAGCGTTGAAAATACCACTGCGTGCTTTCGCGTTCTGTTGGTTTGGACAGGGCCACGACGCGCGTGTTGCGCGGGTTCAGATTTTGGCGGAACCGCGAAATCGTGCCACCCTTACCAGCCGCATCGCGCCCTTCAAAGACGATGACAATGCGTTGTCCATCCTCACGAGCGGCAGTTTGCAGCTTGACCAGTTGAATCTGCAAGGCGTCCAGCGCACTTTCATACTCCGCCCGCTTCCAACGTTTGTCGTATGGAAAAGCCGCATCAAGAATTTCACCTTTGCCTGCGTTTTCAATGGCATGGCGAATGTCGTCTGGTGCGTCATCGTTGAAATAGCGGCTGATGCCGCCGTCAAAGGGCAGTGTCATGTATCAATCCTTAACTTTGGCGATCACTATGCGCACGAACGCGGTCTTAGCGCAATCCAGCGCGGCTTGCGGCGCGATCGATCGCGTCAAGCGTGGCTTGACGGTCCGCGTGGTGCGGCATGTGGCCGACGCCGGGTAGGGCGGTGATAGTGACGCCTTGCGTGATCTTGGCCAATTCACGCCCGTGAATGCTGAGCGGAACAGTCGTATCCGCCTCGCCATGCACAATCTCGATGGGCAATTGCAGCTCTGGATATCGCTTTGCCATCTCCACCACATGCGGGCGCAGGGTGTTCACTTGCCGCGCATTGGCACGAAAGCTTTCAGGGCGGATCGTCAATTCAGAACCGATGTATTCCGCATATCCGGGTGCCGGGGGTTGCGGTGCAAAAATGCTCTCGATTGCGCCTTCGATCTGCGTCTCACCCGCATAGGCACTGATCAGCGGCACAACCAACCCACCGCCAAGGGCAGAGCCGTTCATCGTGTAATAAAGCCCCAATGTCCCCGGCCAAGGCATTGCAACGCCGCCCAGTGAAACAACCCCAGCGGCATTCACCGCACTTTCCGTATCCAACCCGGCATTGGCCCAGGCCATTGCAACGATCCCGCCAAAGCTGTGGCCAACAACGACCGGGTTTTCGATCCCGATCATCGCCGATGCACGCCGCAGCAGATCGGCCTGATCCTGCGGGCTTTCGCCTTCGGTCGCAAAGGCCCCTTGGTCGACCTGTGGCAAACGGTCTGTATAGCCAAGCCCGGGTCGATCAAAGGCCGTGACGGTATAAGTTTCAGCGAGCGTATCGACCATATCGAACGTAAATTCGCGCAAATTCCCGCCCGCACCATGTAGCAAGACCAGATGCGGCCCGCCGCCTTTCTGCACGTAATGCACGCGCGCACCGTCAACGCTGACAAATTCCCCCAGGGGCGGATATTTCGCCTCGGCCTCTTGCGTGCGGTCGGTGGTGCGTTGATGCGTGAAGGCGCAACCGGCGGCGAGCGCGGTTGCTGCGATCAGAAATCCTCTACGTGCCAATTTCATCTAACCTATACTTTGTTGTCTGGTATATTTCATTGATCCAATTACCATATAGGAGGTGTGCGTGACTTCGCCACCGGTTCAGCGGTTGTATCGTTGGGTCATCATTGGGATAATAGTTCTGTGGGACGTTAATCGGCGTGCCATTGGCAACGTCGCGATCATATTCGCCCTTCAGCGTGCCACGGTCATATTCAAAGTGGTTGAAAATATAAAGCGCACGATGCGCGGGGTCGCGGACAAGCGCCGGACCCGCCTCGTCAGACGTGATCAAGGTTTCCAAACCATCAGCGGCATCAATTTCGTCCTGTTTCATCTCTGTCCAGCGGCTTACCGGGATCACACATTCATCCGAAAATCCGCGCAGATAGGCAGAGGCAGGATCCGTTATAGAATGACGGAAACAACCGAATTTTTTGTGATCTAGGATATGCTTTTTGACCCCATGAAAATGGTTGATCATCGCCATACCACCCCAGCAAACGCCAAAGGTTGAATGCACATGGGTTTGGGTCCAATCCATCACCTCACGCAGCTCATCCCAATAGCTGACCTCTTCAAACGGCAGATGTTCGATCGGCGCCCCGGTGATGATCAGCCCATCAAACTTTTCGCCCCGAACCTCTTGGAACGGGCGATAGAATTCTTCCATATGTTCGGCAGCGGTGTTCTTGGTTTGGTGCTCGCTCATCCGCACCAAGGACAGCTCAATCTGCAACGGTGTCGCCCCGATAAGGCGCGCAAACTGGTTTTCGGTGTCGATCTTTTTGGGCATCAGGTTCAATAGCGCGATGCGCAACGGGCGGATGTCCTGACGTGAGGCGTCCTCTTCCGCCATAACCATCACACCTTCGCGCGATAGCACGTCAAAGGCAGGCAGGTTCTGTGGCAGTTTGATCGGCATTACCGTTTCCTCAATGAAAGTCAGGGACTTCAGATAGGCTGCTTAACCGCGCGCCTCAAGGGCTTCAGCAATCATATCGACAAAGCCTGCTGCGTCGCGCACCCGTGACACACGCTCCATCGGCAGGGTTAGACCCCAGCGGTCTGCCATCGCTTTGTAACGTGGTTGGCGATGTGCCAGCGCCTTGGCAAAGGCCCAGCGCACAAAATCATCGGGATCAACCTTGTCCGGGGCAACGTTAAACTCAGCCAGATACGCCTCCCACGTCGCAACGAGAAACACCGGATCATAGGACATCGGCTTTGGTTCTTTGTCGAAACGGCGGATCAATTCTTTTGTATGGGCTTCTGTGCCTTCAATCCAGACCATCAGCGTCTTACTGGCCAAATCAGTCAGGATCGGATCATTGGGATCATCTGCGTCGACCCATTCGCAGATCGACCCACCGGTGTCACAAATGAAATGCGGATAGCCATAAAGCGTGCTTGCCCGGTCCATGAAATGCCCGGTGTCGTGTAACGCCGCAACCTCTGCCGCTTGGAACTGATCCTGACGGCGCGTGTATTCATCCCAAGGCAAACCACCCTTGGATGCCTCCCCCGGCTTTCCAAGGTAGGACGACACAGGCTTAAGATCATCAAAAGAAATGTTCGAACCGATATAGATCGAGTTGGAGCGCAAAAGCTCGCGCAGAAAGGGGTTTTTCATCGCCTCACGCTTGGCGTTATCCGCAATCTGTTCGCCCAAATAACGGGTACCGATGCGGTAATCTATTGAATAGTGAAACCAATCACCCGTCTCGCGCAGCGTGTTGGACAGATAGGTTTTGCCCAAACCAGACATCGCAAACAATAATACTCGCTTGTTGGTCGCCGCGCGCCATTGGGATGAGGATTTGTAGATCATGACCGTGAAATAAGAGGATCACGGCCCCGACACCAGCAAAGATGGTGGGACTCTGCGAAAATGCCCCCTAACTGCGACTTAAAAAACATAAGGGCAGCGATGTTGATTGCTGCAGGCGATGTATAGTAGGTCCTGAAAGAAAATAGGTGTTCCTGTGCCACGATTTCTAAAGCGTTTTATCATCGGCTTGGCCATTGTGGTGGCCCTCATCCTTGTTGCGATTGATGTGTGGTTTTTGGAAGGATCACCAAAGGTGGCAGCCATGGCACCACCGGGCCCCGAAGATGTAAGGGCCGCGCGTCAATTCGTACGCGCGGTGCGCAGTCAGTCCGGCGACGCGCAGGAAGAGGGCGCCTTTGTCGGCATGACAGAAGACCAGATGAACAGCATGATGCGCCTCGGTGCCCGGTTCGTAAAAGGATTTCGCGGTGAGGTCGAACTGTTCGACGATGAGGTTTATGCAGACGTTTCCGTTCCGGTTCCGTGGATCACCGGACAGAAATGGGCCAACATATCCGGCATCATCCCGCAATTCGAAGATGGCTTTGAGATGAAGCGCGTCGTGGTCAGCGGCACAAATATCTCACCTGACCTTGCAATGAATGCTGTGCGCGTCGGTGGCAACCTTGCCATTGGCGAAGGTGTGGTTGATCGCATCCTCGAAGCCCCCCAAACCATGCATTTTCAAAACGACATCGTCGTGATCGGCTTTGGCTTGGATGAAGTCGGTCAAAACGGTGTTGTGCGCGGCGTCTTTGGCAGCATGCGCGGCGAAGAATTGCCCGGTGGCGACCGTATCGTGCATTTTGAAGAACAATTCATTGATGCCATGGAAGCAGGCGATCTGGGCCAAACCGGAAGCTATCTGCCCTATATCACATTCCTGCTGGATCGCGTCTTCGCCGAAAGCAATGACGACACGCTCGCCGACAATTACACAGCCGCCATCATCGCCTTGGCCAAAATATGCGGCGCGCGCGATTTCTCATTGATCATCGGCGGCGTTGCGTTCGATCAAAAGGCCAAACTGACGGATACGACCTGTGAAAACGTGACCTTCAACGATCGTATCGACAGCCGCCGCCACTTTACCACCGCCGCGGCCTTGCAGGCGGCAAGTAACCGTGGGTTTTCAGTCTCCGTGGGTGAGTTCAAAGAACTATTTGATGCCATCCGCGCCGGTGGCTTTGACTTTACTGATCTCGCGGCCAACAATTCTGGCATTCGCCTGTCTGACGTTGTGATGGGCAACGGGCTGAACAACCTTGATAACTTGCGGCGTCGCATTCAATTTGAAAATGATGTGATCATTCTATTCGACGACATCCCACCCATCATGAGCGAAGCAGATTTCGACGCCCGTTTCAAAGACATCGACAGCCCTGAATACAAGGCCGTGCTCGACCAGATTGAAACCTTGATCGACGGGTTGCCGATTTATCAGCCCTAAGGTCGGTGCCTTAGTACCCGCGCCAAATCCAACCGCCGCCCAACACGCGCGTGCTCTCTGGGTCGTAAAACACGCAAGCTTGCCCCGGTGAGACACCTTGCTCGGCGACCGAAAGCTCTACCTCCGCCTCTGTCGCGCTGATCGGGCGCAGTGTGGCGTCAATCGGCGGGCGGGTGGAACGCACGCGCACGGCAATCTCACGCGCGCCCGCATCCATCAAATCACCATCACCAATCCAGTTGATTTCCCGAACCGGAACGCGCCGTGTCGCAAGCATCGACTTCGGCCCCACGATCACCTGCTTTGCATCCACATCCAAGCGAACCACATAAAGCGGATCAGCAAGCCCACCAATGCCAAGCCCGCGCCGTTGCCCGATGGTGTAGTGAATAACGCCACGATGCTGGGCGAGGATAGTGCCATCAACATCCACAATATCGCCCGGCTCTGCCGCCCCTGGGCGCAGCTTTTCAATCACGGCCGCATAATCGCCATCAGGAACAAAACAGATGTCTTGGCTGTCCGGTTTATCCGCAACGCTTAGCCCATATTTCGCAGCCAGGGCACGGGTCGCTTCTTTGGACGGCAAATGGCCCAGCGGGAAGCGCAAGAAATCCAGCTGCTCTTGCGTTGTGGAAAACAGGAAATAGCTCTGATCCTTGGTCGGGTCCGCAGCACTGTGCAGTTCGGCGCCCATCGGCCCCATCATCCGTTGGATGTAATGCCCCGTCGCCATGCAATCCGCATCAAGGTCTTTGGCAGTTTCCAAAAGGTCCTTAAACTTCACCCGTTCATTGCAACGAATACAGGGCACTGGCGTCGCGCCAGCCAGATAGCTGTCCGCGAATTCATCCATCACCGCCTCACGAAAGGTGTTTTCGTAATCCAGGACATAGTGCGGAAAACCCATCTCCTCTGCCACGCGGCGCGCATCATGGATGTCCCGGCCCGCACAACAAGCGCCCTTTTTGGCCAGCGCAGCACCGTGATCATAAAGCTGCAAGGTCACCCCAACAACATCATACCCTTCTTCTGCCAATTGCGCCGCCACAACGGAACTATCCACGCCACCAGACATGGCAACTACCACGCGGGTTTCGGCCACGGGTTTGGCAAAACCAAGCGAATTGACAGCGGATTCAAGGGGCATTGGGGGCGACTCCAAAGGGGTTTCTGCGCAGATATAGCTAAATTCAACCTATTTCCAACCGTTAGCTATACCCGACGTTAAAGTCTTTGCGCGACATAGGCCGCCTTAAAACAAGTAGAGGGCGTGAAAATGTATTTACGCAAAGTAGACGGTCCACGATCAGTTACCCTGCCGGACGGGTCAATCATGACACGCGCAGACTTACCATCCCCCAAGACCCGCCGCTGGGTCGCCTCCCGCAAAGCGGCCGTGGTCAAGGCTGTACATGCCAATTTGATCGACCGCGAACAGGCGATGAAAATGTACTTACTATCCGTTGATGAATTTGAATCTTGGGAAATGGCGGTAAAAGAACACGGCATCGACGCACTTAAAACGACAGCACTTCAACGGTATAGACATCTTTAGGTTGTTTTCTTATAAAGTTTACTACTGGTAACCTGTGGTTAACCTTTCCTCGGCTAAATTAGACGAGACAATTCCAAGCGGAGAAGCCGAATGCGCGTTCTACTCGTCGAAGATGACCCAACCACTGCAAAAAGCATCGAAATGATGCTGGCCCATGCCAGTCTGAACGTTTATTCCACAGATCTGGGGGAGGAAGGCGTAGATCTGGCCAAGCTCTATGATTACGATCTGATCTTGCTCGATATTAACCTTCCCGACATGAATGGGCTTGAGGTGCTACGCCAAATTCGACTTGCACGGATTGATACACCCATCCTTATCCTTTCCGGCGATGACGGAACCGAAAGCAAACTGAAGGGGTTTGGTTTTGGCGCCGACGATTATTTGACCAAGCCGTTCCACCGCGAAGAACTGGTTGCCCGCATCCACGCTATCATCCGCCGATCAAAGGGTCATGCGCAATCGGTCATCAAAACGGGTGAAGTCAACGTCAATCTGGATGCAAAGACAGTGGATGTTGGCGGAACGACTGTTCATTTGACCGGCAAGGAATACCAAATGTTAGAACTGCTGTCGCTGCGCAAAGGAACGACCCTGACCAAAGAGATGTTCCTCAACCACCTGTATGGCGGCATGGACGAACCAGAGCTCAAGATCATTGATGTGTTCATTTGCAAGCTGCGCAAAAAGTTGAGCGAAGCAACAGGTGGCGAAAACTACATCGAAACGGTTTGGGGGCGCGGCTATGTCTTGCGTGATCCTGAACCAATGCCCGCCGCACAACGGATCGCTGTCGGCGCCTAACATATGGCGCGTTGCCAGTCACCGGGTCCCCCCCAAACGTTCAACGCGCCATCACTGGACCTACCTTTGCACCGGCCCTAAAACAGGGTGTAGTATATCCCAACGCGGTGTAGGGGCAGGGTCCAGAATTGACACTTTCAAAAACAGACATCAAAAACCGCGCGCCGGTCGAAACCTTGACCGAAGATCAGGCAAAAGATGAACTGGCACAATTGGCGAAAAGCCTGAACGCGGCCAATCATGCCTATCATACTAAAGACGCCCCCGATATTTCCGACGCGGACTTTGACGCGCTGAAGCGGCGCAATGCAGAGATCGAAAACCGTTTCCCAGAGCTAAAACGCGCCGACAGCCCAACGGATCAGGTTGGTGGTCCGATTGCGGATGGCTTCACCAAGGTGCAACACGCTGTACCGATGCTGTCGCTTGGCAATGCGTTTAACGATGAAAACGTAGCTGAATTCGCGGATCGGGTGCGCAAATACCTTGGCCTGACAGACTCTGATCCCTTGTCGCTTGTCGCTGAACCCAAAATTGACGGGCTCTCGCTGTCGCTGCGATATGAAAACGGGACCCTCGTCCAAGCCGCCACACGGGGGGATGGCGAAACCGGTGAAAACGTCACCGCCAATGCGCGCACGATTTCTGATATTCCGCAAAGGATCACCGGCGCGCCAGACATCCTAGAGGTGCGCGGCGAGGTCTACATGAGCCATGCAGACTTTGAAGCCCTCAACCAACGCCAAAGAGAAATTGGCGAAAAAACCTTTGCCAACCCGCGTAACGCTGCCGCAGGATCGCTGCGCCAGCTCAATTCCAACATTACCAAAGATCGCCCGCTTCGGTTTTTCGCCTACGCTTGGGGTGAGTTATCCGCGCCCTTGGCCGAGACGCAAAGCGGCGCAATCGCGCGCCTTACCGAACTTGGCTTTGCCACCAACCCGCTGACGAAAACCGTTGATGGGTTGGAACCACTCTTGGCGCATTACCGGATGATCGAAGAAAACCGCGTCTCCCTTGGCTATGACATCGACGGCGTCGTTTACAAAGTGGATCATCTGGACCTGCAACGCCGCTTGGGGTTCCGATCCACAACGCCCCGCTGGGCGATTGCGCATAAATTCCCAGCCGAACTCGCATGGACCCAGCTGAACGCCATCAACATCCAAGTCGGCCGCACTGGCGCGCTGTCACCTGTGGCCCGCCTTGAGCCTGTCACCGTTGGCGGCGTCGTCGTTTCAAACGCCACCTTACACAACGAAGACTACATCGCCGGACGCGCCGGGGACGGCAGCGCCTTGCGCGATGGGCGGGACATTCGTGTGGGCGATTGGGTCCAAATCTATCGCGCGGGCGATGTGATCCCAAAGGTGAAGGACGTCGATATAAAACGACGACCCGCGGACGCCATGCCGTATGTTTTCCCAAAAACCTGCCCCGAATGCGGCTCTGACGCCCTGCGCGAATCCGGTGACGCCGTCCATCGCTGCACCGGCGGATTGATCTGCCCGGCCCAAGCGGTGGAACGCCTCAAACACTTTGTCAGCCGCGCCGCCTTTGACATCGACGGATTGGGCGCAAAACAGGTCGAACAATTCCACACCGACGGCTGGATTGCCACGCCAGCCGATATTTTCACCCTGCGCGACCGCTTCGGCAGTGGCTTGCAGCAGTTGAAAAATAGGGAAGGGTGGGGCGAAAAAAGTGCGGTAAAACTCTTTGACGCCATCGATGACAAACGCACCATCCCGCTAAACCGCGTGATCTTTTCGCTTGGCATCCGTCACGTGGGCGAATCCGCCGCCAACACCTTGGCGCAGCACTACGTCAGTTGGGCGCAATTCGCCGTCGCAATGGACGCAGCCTTGGTGGGTGAGGGCGACGTATGGGATGACCTCATCAACATTGATGGCGTGGGGCATGTCATGGCGGCCAGCCTGATAACAACGTTCCAGCAACCCGCAGAACGCACCAGTATTGACGCCCTCATCGCACAGCTCACCGTGCAAGATATCGCTGCGCCCAAGGTTGTGGATAGCCCCGTGGTCGGCAAAACGGTGGTTTTCACCGGTACGCTGGAAAAGATGACAAGAGCCGAAGCAAAATCCCGCGCCGAAGCCCTCGGCGCCAAAGTCGCAGGATCGGTTAGCGCGAAAACAGATCTCTTGGTCGCGGGGCCGGGTGCCGGGTCAAAGGCGAAAAAGGCCGCCGATCTTGGCATTGAAACCTTGGACGAAGATGGCTGGCTTGCGCTGATCGGCGACGCATGAGCACCCGACCCGAAATTCTGTTCCCGCTCTTTTCAGACCTCACTGGGCTAGATGGTATCGGGCCAAAGACGGCACAAAACTTTGAAAACCTTGCCGTCTTCAAACCCCGCGACCTGTTGTTCACGCTGCCCCATGCGGTGATTGATCGCCAGCCGCGCAGCAGTATTCAGGATGTCACCCCGCCCACCACAGTCACCGTCGAGGTCACCGTGGGCGAGCATACACCAAACAAGGTCAAGGGTCGCCCATACCGTGTCACGGTCACAGACGCCCAAACGTCCTTTCAACTCGTCTATTTCCATGTGCGCGGGGACTACCTGAATAAACTACTCCCCACCGGTCAGCGCCGCATTGTGTCGGGCAAGATCGAGCTGTTCGACGGCATCGGCCAAATGGTCCACCCCGATCATGTGCTCAAGGTGGGCGAGGCGGATACATTGCCAGAATTTGAACCGGTTTACCCGCTCACCGCTGGCGTCACATTAAAAACGATCTTTAAGGCCAGCCGCGATCTCTTGCGCAATTTAGTCAAGCTAGACGAATGGATTGATCCGGGCCTGATCGCGCGTGAAAAATGGCCAAGCTGGGACAGCGCGCTGCGTTCCGCCCACAGCCCCCAATCCCTTGATGACATTTCCATCGAAAGCAGGGCCCGCACCCGATTGGCTTATGATGAACTCTTGGCACATCAACTGACCCTGGCCCTCGCAAGGGCCAAGCAGCGCCGGGCAAAAGGGCGTCCATCTATCGCCACAGGGGCCTTGCAGGGGCCGGTTTTGGCGGAACTCCCCTACAAACCCACTGGCGCGCAATCGCGGGCCATCGCCGAAATCGCGGATGATCTGGCCGGTGACCATCGCATGAACCGATTGTTGCAAGGCGATGTCGGGTCAGGAAAAACCCTCGTCGCGCTGATGGCGTTGTTGACGGTGGTGGAGGCAGGCGGGCAGGGCGTGATGATGGCCCCCACCGAAATTCTGGCGCGCCAGCATCTGGAAGGGTTGCAACCCTTGGCAGAGGCCGCAGGCGTGGTTCTGGAAATCCTCACAGGCCGCGACAAATCGGCAGAGCGGGCGGCAAAGCTGGACGCTTTGGCAAAGGGCGACATTCACATTCTGGTCGGTACCCACGCCGTCTTTCAAAAGGATGTGCATTTCCACGACTTACGCCTTGCCGTCATCGACGAACAACACCGATTTGGCGTGGCCCAACGGATGGAGTTGGGGGCAAAGGGGCAAACGGTCGATGTGCTTGTGATGACCGCAACGCCGATCCCGCGCAGCCTCGCGCTCGCGCAATACGGCGATATGGACGTCAGTATTCTGGATGAAAAACCGCCCGGTCGCACCCCTGTGCAAACCGCGCTGGTGTCCACCGAACGGATGGATCAGGTCATTGACCGCCTTCGCAGCGCCATCGCCGAGGGGCGGCAAGCCTATTGGGTCTGCCCCTTGGTCGAAGAAAGCGAAGTCAGCGACATGACCGCTGCCGAAGATCGCTTCAAACGTCTGCGCGCCGCCTTGGGGGAAGGGGTCGTGGGCTTGGTCCACGGTCAAATGCCCCCTCGCGAAAAAGATGCCGCAATGGCCCGATTTGTCGCCGGAGAGACCAAGGTACTGGTCGCCACAACCGTGATCGAAGTGGGGGTAAACGTTCCCAACGCCTCCATCATGGTGATCGAACGGGCAGAGTTCTTTGGCCTCGCGCAACTGCACCAACTGCGGGGCCGCGTTGGCCGTGGCTCAACCGCTTCGACCTGCCTCTTGCTTTACCAATCACCGCTTTCTGAAACAGGTCGCCGCCGCCTAGATATCCTGCGCGAGACCGAAGATGGCTTTCGGATCTCCGAAGAAGATCTCGCCATGCGCGGCGCGGGAGATGTGATCGGCACGGCGCAATCGGGGCTGCCGCGTTTTCGAATTGCCGATTTGGAACGTCAAACACATCTACTCGCGCTAGCCCAAACCGACGCCCGAAAATTGCTGCACGATGACCCGAAACTGGAAACTGACCGCGGAAAGGCGGCCAGAACCCTGCTTTGGTTGATGGAACAAGATAAGGCAATTCGTTTAATATCAGTCGGTTAGAAATTTTGTTCTCAAATGTTCTCATTAAGTTCTTTACACGCCGTTAACTATATGAGAACAAAGTGGCAACAAAACGATCAACCCGCAGGAGCAGTCAAATGGCCAAACAAATCAAAAACGTGATTACCCAGTCTCGTGATACTTTGTTGGAAGACGCCCTTGGCTGCGCTGCATTGCTGGTCATGCTGTTTGTTGGATTGTCTCTGCCTGCGATGATCTGACCTCGTGAGGGTCCTTTCGGTATTAGGGCGCGCCTGTCCCAAATCAGCGCCCTTTGACCTGCCTGTCGTATCGTCCAATCCCAATGGGGTTTGCCTCCCCTCGGACGTGGCCGTCAGGGCCCAACACTTTGCCGCCGCCATCCCGTCCCGGATGCGCGGCGGTTTTCTTTTGCGTTTGCGTCAGGCTGCGGTCGTGGCGTGATCAATCGCAGCTATCGTCGCCTCAAACGCCAACAGGATCGACGCATGTCGGTTTTTGTATTCCTTGGCGGGCTGCAAAACCTCTAGCCCGTCAAAGGGTGCCGCAGGAACCGGGCCATCGGCCTTGAGCATCGCCATCAGCTCATCCCGGCCTTTGCGCACCACTTCAACCGGTTGCCCCACAATCGCGCCACCCACAACCGCCGCTGCCGCTTGGCCAAGGGCGCAAGCTTTCACGTCTTGCCCATAATCAGAAACCGTTCCATCCGTCAGGATCACATCCACCGTCACAGTCGATCCGCACAGCGGCGCCCGTTTCTTGGCCGTGGCTGTCGGCGCATCCAACCGTGCCGTGCGCGTCATATCAGCCGCCAACGCAAGGATACGCTGGGAGTACAGCTTCATCATATCGTTCTCAGCCGTCATCGCATTGCCCTTGATTAACCTCCCCCTTAGATAGAACGCAGATGTGTTAATGCAAAGAGGTTTCAAATGTCATTCGATCCCAGCACCCTGACGTATAACGACGCAGGTTTGATCCCGGCGATTGCGCAAGACGCAAAGTCGGGCGAGGTCTTGATGATGGCATGGATGAACGCAGAAAGCGTCGCAAAAACACTGGAAACAGGGCAAGTGACCTATTGGTCCCGGTCCCGCCAAGAATTTTGGATCAAAGGTGCCACCAGCGGCCACACCCAAACCCTAGTTGATTTTCGCGTCGATTGTGACCGTGATTGCCTGCTGGTCGAGGTTCTACAAGTCGGTGCCGCCTGTCACACCGGCCGCCGCAACTGCTTTTTCACCGCCGTGCGCAACGGGGAGGAGGTCGGGCTGGACCTCAAGGTCGAGGAAACCCCACCATCCGCCTAATGTCGTCAACTGTCATACCCTCTTGCCGATAGGCTGACAGGGCTTTGGAATGATCAATCTTGGCCAACCGCTGTCCGGCCTCATCCGTGATCAAATCATGATGATGATAAATCGGCGTCGGCCATCCCATTAGCTTTTGCAAGATCAGGTGGATTGCCGTTAGCCCCTCAATATCCCGGCCACGCACCACATGGGTGATGCCCTGATTTGCATCGTCATGGGTACAGGCTAGGTGATACGACGGATCACCGGTTTCTTTGCGTAGTAAAACAGGATCGCCAATCTGTTTCAGCAGATGATCATCGGTGACGGTCACGTCAGACGTCCCACCTTGCCCCGTCTCCACATAGCTAAGGGGGCTGTTAATCCGCGCAAGCGCCTTACCAATATCCAGCCGGATCGAATCGCCCGGTTGAACATCCGACATCGCCCGCGCCCGACAGGTGCCCGGATAGACAAATCCATCTTGTCCCCGCGATGCCCCAGCCGCCTGGATCGCGCGCCGGTTACACGAACAGGGGTATAAAACGCTCATAGCTGAAAAAGCACGCAAGGTCTCACGATACTCACCAGCATGATCCGACTGCCGCCGAACCGGCTCCGGCCAATCCAAACCGAGCCACCTCAGATCATCGTAAATGGCATCTTCGAACTGTGGGCGCACCCGCGTGCTGTCGGTATCTTCGATCCGCAGCAGCGCGGTTCCGTCGTTCTCTTGCGCCACCTGCCACACCGTCAACGCTGAAAAAGCATGACCCAGATGCAGCGGGCCAGTGGGCGAGGGCGCAAAGCGCGTGATCATTCCGCCGCGATGGCCTGCGGTGCCAGCCACGCACGCCAATCTTCCTTCGCGCGATCGGTATAGCCCTTATAACGCTCTTTCCGCCCCTTGCGGCCACTGCGCATCCCTTCCAACGGGGGGAACAGGCCGAAATTGACGTTCATCGGTTGAAACGTCTTGGCATCAGCGCCGCCGGTAATGTGCTTCACCAACGCGCCCATGGCCGTCGTTTCTGGCACTGGGGGCAATGTCTCGCCGCGCAGTTCAGCGACAGCCAAACGCGCCGCCAATAGACCCATCGCCGCACTTTCAACATAGCCTTCAACACCCGTTATCTGCCCGGCAAAACGAATGTTGGGCCGCGATTTCAACCGCATTTCAGCGTCCAACAACGTAGGGGAGTTGATGAACGTATTGCGATGGATGCCACCAAGGCGCGCAAATTCAGCCCCCTCCAACCCCGGAATCGTTTTAAAAACAGCCTTCTGCGCGCCGTACTTCATCTTGGTCTGAAAACCAACAATGTTGTATAGCGTCCCCAATGCATTATCGCGGCGCAGCTGCACAACCGCATAGGCCTTGTTTTCCGGATCGTGCGCATTGGTCAGACCTACAGGCTTCATCGGGCCAAAGCGTAGCGTTTCGCGCCCGCGCTCCGCCATCACTTCAATCGGCAAACAGCCGTCAAAATATCCAGCAGTTTCGCCTTCCTTGAATTCCGTCTTTTCCGCAGCCAATAGCGCGTCGATAAACGCTTCGTATTGGTCCTTGGTCATGGGACAATTGAGGTAGGCTGTCTGCTCTTCCTCCGTCTCGCCCTTATCGTAACGCGACTGCATCCAAGCCACGTCCATGTTGATGGACTCAAAATATACGATCGGCGCAATGGCGTCGAAAAAGGCGAGCTGTTCCGCCCCGGTTTCGGTAGCAATCGCCCCAGCCAAACTGCCAGAGGTCAGCGGCCCAGTGGCAACAATCCAATGCCCCTCGCTTGGCAATTCGGTTATTTCTTCATAAGAAACGGACACATTAGGATGCGCCTTCAACGCCTTGGTCACGCTTTCCGCAAACGGATCGCGATCAACGGCCAAAGCACCACCCGCAGGCAATTTGTGCTGATGCGCGGTCTGCATGATCAACCCATCGGCCTGCATCATCTCCCAGTGGAGCAATCCAACAGCGTTCTGTTCATGATCGTCAGAGCGGAAGGAGTTGGAACACACCATTTCACCAAGACTGCCGGTCCGATGCGCAAAGGTTGCAACCTTGGGGCGCATTTCGTGGATAACCACCTGCACGCCCGCATTCGCAGCCTGCCAAGCAGCCTCTGATCCGGCCATTCCGCCGCCGATGATGTGTAAAATGTCCATGCGCGTGATCTAGCGCGGGTAGGGGGTGAAGTTAAGCCCTAGCGCGTATCAAATGTCGTACCGCGCGCCGCACCAAAGCTGATTTTTGCACCGACACCTATGTAGGCTTCGCTTTCGTTGCCAAATTCCGTAAACGCGCTTGCGCTGCCGACCTGCACATAGGCCTCTGGCCCTGCGTCAAACAGATACGAAACGCCAAGCTCACTAGTTGATCCTGCAATCTCATCATCGCCGACAATATCAAAGTCGGTAAAGAAAGTGATCTGGTCATTGATCGGCGTCCGGCTTTCTAGGCCAACAATAACAACATCTTCGCCCTCAAAGGACTTTTGACCGATGTAACCACCGATATCTGTACCAGCAAAACTTGTACCACCTTCAAAGCCATAGCCTTCGACGTTGTTCTCATTCTGCGAATAAAACAGGCCAAGCGATGCCCGTTGGTTCATGTGGTAGATACCGTGCAACGTGACGTTGTTCGTGGACGTGTCACCACCAAAGCCAAAGTTTTCGGCCGTCACTGCAATTGCGTATTCCCGCCCGAAAGAAAATTCCACACCGCCGGAGTAGGACGTTCCGTTCACGTCCGTGTCGCTGGCAAAGGCGTTGAACTCAATACCAAGTTCGCCACCAGAAAATTCTTGCGCCATCGCAGGGCTTACAAGTGCAAGCGCCACAAATGCTGATGCCAAAGACTTAACAACCATTCTAGTGCCTCAAACGTTTTCAGGTGAGGATTCGTGCCCTCTTATCCAAAGGGTTATCCGAAATGATTGTATTCGCCAAGGAAACAATCCGTGAACAAACGATCTAGGCTTCTTCTGCGTCTTCTTCGTCACCCTGATCAGCAATCCAAGCGACACTGGCGACCGTTTCGTCGCTAGCCGTGTCAAACACTTTGACCCCACCCGCACCACGACTGCGGAAACTGATGCCTTCAACCGGCACACGGATCGACTGCCCTGTCGAGGTCACAAGCATGATCTGATCGCCAATATCAACCGGGAATGAGCTGACCAAAGGCCCGCCGCGCATCGCCTTGTCCATCGCGCTGACACCCATGCCACCACGACCACGGATCGGATAATCGTGGCTGGAACTCAGCTTTCCAGACCCATTCGCCGTGATCGTCAGGATCAGGTTTTCCGACGCCGACATCTCAGCATAGCGTTCTTGGCTAATTGCACCTTCGACGGCGTCTTCATCCTCAGATTCCGCGTCATCCGTCAAACCCGCCATAGCGCGGCGCATTTTCAAATAGCCTGCACGCTCTTCGGGCGTCGCGATAAAGTGTCGGATGATCGCCATTGACACGACCTTATCGTCGCCCTTCAGCTTGATCCCACGCACCCCGACAGAGGCACGACTGTTAAACACCCGCACGTCCGTCGCAGGAAAACGGATCGCCCGCCCGGAATCGGTAACCAGCATCACATCATCATCATGCGATGCAATGCGCGCATTGATCAGCGTTGTGCCTTCGTGTTCACCCTCAAACTTCATCGCGATCTTGCCGTTGCGCATCACATTTGTGAAGTCTGACAAGGCGTTACGGCGCACAGTTCCAGCAGATGTGGCAAAGACAACTTGCAGCTCGGCCCAGTCTTCCTCTGGTCGGTCAACCGGCATAATTGCGGCAATCGACACACCTGCGGGGATCGGCAGGATGTTGACGATCGCTTTACCCTTCGCCGTGCGCGAACCCAAGGGCAGGCGCCAGGTTTTCAGCTTGTAAACCATCCCGTCGGTCGTAAAGAACAACAATTGCGTGTGCGTATTGGCCACGAATAGGGTCGTCACCACGTCCTCTTCCTTGGTCGCCATTGACGACAACCCCTTACCGCCACGACGCTGCGCACGGAAATCGGTCAGGGCAGTACGTTTGATGTACCCGCCAGAGGTCACGGTGACGACCATGTCCTCTTGTTCGATCAGGTCTTCGTCTTCCATGTCGCCGGACCAATCGACGATCTCTGTGCGGCGGGGCACGGCAAATTCGTCGCGGATGAACACCAATTCATCACGTATGATCTGCATGATCCGATCACGAGAGCCGAGGATTTCAAGGAACTCCTTGATCTTTGCGGCCAGCTCTTCCAACTCATCCGTGACTTCTTTGACACCAATCTGCGTCAAACGCTGCAATCGCAGATCAAGGATCGCGCGCGCCTGCAGCTCTGACAGGTTATAGGTGCCATCGTCATTGGCCGTATGCGTCGGATCATCAATCAGTTTGATGTAATCAAGGATGCTTTCCGCTGGCCAGCGCCGTTCCATCAAACGCTGACGCGCCTCTGCGCCATCCGCAGAGGATCGGATCGTTTGCACAACCTCATCGATGTTCGTAACAGCCACGGCCAAACCACACAAAATATGGCTGCGATCCCGCGCTTTGCGCAGTTCAAACGCGGTTCGACGTGCAACAACATCCTCTCGGAAGTCGATGAAATAGCTGATAAATTTGCGCAGATTCAACTGTTCCGGCTTACCACCGTTCAGCGCCAATAGGTTGGCACCAAAACTGGTTTGCATCGGCGTAAAGCGGAACAATTGGTTCAATACGACCTCTGCCGTCGCATCGCGCTTTAGCTCGATCACGACGCGCACGCCATTGCGATCAGATTCGTCCTGCACATGGGCGATTCCTTCGATCCGCTTTTCACGGGCGGCCTCGGCAATCTTGTCGATCATGTTGGATTTGTTCACCTGATACGGGATCTCATCAATGACGATGGCGTACCGATCTTTGCGAATTTCCTCGACCCGTGTTTTGGACCGGATCACGACACTGCCGCGCCCTTCGATATAGGCCTTGCGCGCGCCAGACCGGCCCAAAATGATCCCGCCAGTCGGGAAATCAGGGGCAGGGATATACTCGATCAACTCCTCAGACGTCAGATCAGGATTTTCGATCATGGCAAGCGTCGCTTCGATCACTTCGCCCAAGTTGTGCGGCGGAATCCGCGTCGCCATGCCCACGGCGATCCCCTCGGACCCGTTGACCAGAATATTGGGATAACGGGCAGGCAGAACAGACGGTTCTTGGTCCTTGCCATCGTAGTTGTCTTTGAAATCGACGGTTTCCTTGTCGATATCCGACAACAGATAGGCTGCCGGTTTGTCCATCCGCACTTCGGTATAACGCATCGCAGCCGGGTTATCCCCGTCCATAGAACCAAAGTTGCCCTGACCATCCAACAGCGGCAGCGACATGGAAAAATCCTGCGCCATCCGCACCAGCGCATCATAGATCGCGCCATCGCCATGAGGGTGGTATTTACCCATCACATCACCGACGGCACGCGCCGATTTACGATAGGATTTATCGTGGGTATTCCCCGCCTCATGCATGGCATAAAGAATGCGCCGATGAACCGGTTTAAGACCATCACGAATGTCCGGAATCGCACGACTGACGATCACGCTCATCGCGTAGTCCAGATAGCTCGTCTTCATCTCATCAATGATGGAAACGGTCGGGCCAGTATATGCTGGCCGTTCTGGCGCTTTTTCGTCTTCGTTTTCAGGGGTTTCCGGTGTGTCGGTCAAGGCGCGGCCTGCTTTGTCTAAAGAACGTTATATTGTTGAACGCAGTCTATCAGACACCGCATATGGGGTGCAATGGCCCTTGAACATTAGGGTGCAGCGCGCCGCGCAGCGATAACCCAAATCACGACCAGAAAGGCAGACAAAATCCCATTCCAAGCCGCCATCGACAGCCCAAACATCTGCCAACTGATCACATCGCACATAATGACACGTGGCCCATCAACCGACAGTAAATCGGCACCGTCCAGCCCGCTCAAACCGCCACCGCCGGTGCAGGATGTCGGTCCTTCCCACCAACCCTGCTCAACGCCAGAGTGAAAGAAACCAATCCCCGCCGTTGTCGCCGCTGCCAATGCGCCAAACACGGCAAGGATACGATGCGGCATCACCACCGCGATAATCCCAATAACAATCGCCAACGCGTGCGGCCACCGCTGCCAAAAACACATCCGGCAGGGCGGGTATCCCAATAGCTGAAAGATAAACGCACCACCCAGCAGCGCCGCAGACCCCGCCGCAGCAAGGATCATCAGCCGCTGACGCGTCATATAAACTTTAGCGCGGCGAAACCGCCGACCAGAATGACGCAAAACAGTATGAACATCAGGCCCAAGCGCTTTTCAATGAAATCGCGGATCGGCTCACCATATTTCCACAGCAACGCTGCAACGATGAAAAACCGCAAAGCCCGCGCAAAAATGGCCGACGCGATGAAAACCGGGATCGACATGCCCGCAACGCCAGACACGATTGTCACAACCTTAAACGGCAGGAACGTCACGCCCGCAATAATCACCGCCAGCGCACCGTTTTCGCGGAACAATTCCGTCACGGCCGCAAAGGAATCGTCTTTGCCATAAAACTCAATAATCGGGCGGCCCACCGTCTCAAGCAGACCCCAACCAATGTAATAACCCAGCAGCGCCCCAAGAACCGACGCAACAGTACAAACACCCGCGATCAAGAACGCCTTGTTAGGGCGCGCGATAATCATCGGGATCATCAACAAATCCGGCGGGATCGGAAAGAACGACGATTCAATAAACGAAACGAACGCCAACGCCCAAAGCGCGTTAGGGGATTCAGCCAAGCTGAGCGTCCAATTATAAAGCCGTCTGATCATGCGCTGCTTAGGCCACGAGCGATGTTTAAGGTCAAGGTTGAGACTGTGCAGTTTTTGCTGCAATCTAGTGCAATAGTTAAGGGAGCGTACCAAATGAAATGGCAGGGCCGACGCGGAAGCCGCAACATCGAAGATCGTCGCGGGCGTAGCGCCGCAGGCACCGCCGGCGGTATCGGCGGCTTAGGGCTGATCCTAATTCTGGTTGTTGGCTACTTTCTGGGGATCGACACATCCTCATTGCTCAGCTCTCAAGGCGGCATCACAACTGAAAGCAGCGCAGAAATGACACCGGCAGACGAACGCGCCGGGCAGTTCGTCGCCGTCACCCTTGCCGATACCGAAGAAATCTGGGCAGACATTTTCGCCAACCAGATCGGCGAACGTTACATGCCGCCAACCCTCGTCTTGTTCAAAGGCAGCACGCAATCCGCTTGCGGTGGCGCGACCGCCGCGTCGGGGCCGTTTTATTGCCCACCAGAACAAAAGGCATACCTCGACACAGACTTCTTTGTGACCATGGATCGTAAGATGGGGGCAGGCGGCGATTTCGCAGCCGCCTATGTTGTTGCCCATGAAATTGCCCATCACGTGCAAAACCAGCTTGGCATTCTTGGCCAAGTCAACCGCATGCGCGCGCAGGTCAGCCAAGAACAATCCAATGCGCTGTCTGTGCGCATCGAATTGCAGGCCGATTGCTTTTCCGGGATCTGGTCACGCTCGGTTCAGGAAAAATTTGGCACCCTGGAACGCGGCGACCTAGAAGAAGCGCTAAACGCCGCCCGCCAGATTGGGGACGATACGCTGCAACGCAACGCCGGACGCCGCGTTCAGCCGCACACATTCACCCACGGCACCTCAGAACAACGCCAGCGCTGGTTCGCGCGTGGCCTGCAAAGTGGCAATATAGCCGATTGTGATACATTCTCTGCCTCACAACTGTAATCTGGCGATTGACCCTCCTTTGACAGAGCGTTAGAGAGCGCAACGTGCCGATGTGGCGGAATGGTAGACGCAGGGGATTCAAAATCCCCCGATGGTAACATCGTGAGAGTTCGAGTCTCTCCATCGGCACCAACCTGCCTTTTCGAAGAAAAGGTCAGGGCAACCTTTGCAATATCTGAATGCGGCAGATGCTCCGAAGGAGCCATGTGAGCACGATATTCCTGCAAGACCTCAAAACACGTACGCGCAACCCCGTATACCGGGGCTTGCGATTCGGTGTTCGAAATGTGGTGAAAATGTGGCGTTAACCCTGAGAATTGTTTAAAAGGCGTTAACGGGAAAGATTGGTTTCATAATCGAAACGGTTTGATCAGCAATGTGTCCGTAATGTGCAATCTGTCAGGCCCAAGATTAACTGCGTTGCCCAATTCTTGGACCGCGAAACAATCCGCCACAGTTTGAACGCCTTTCTGACAACAAAGACGCGGATCACTAGGGACTGTTGTCACATTTACGCAGAAACTGTCCAAGACTGCGCAACAATACGCAATCCCCAAGCGATCAAATCGGGCTGGAACGTTGGCTATTGGTCTGATTTTGCGCCATTTTCTTATCCATTCCCCATAATTCTTCTTCTTACGACGAACCGGTTTGTCGTATCCCTATAGCTGCCCAACTGGGGGGTTCTGACCGTGGGGGCGGTCCTTCTGGCGCAATGCTGGATGACATGGTGTTCAAAATTCGAGGTCTGCCTCGCACCATTAGGAAATGAGTACCCGGGTCTTTGCGACCCATGTTTTTTTGTGTCGGCGCTTTTGGCGTCGGTCTAACCAGTTTGGCTTCTGCCACTGTATGCTTGGAGATTGATATGTCGTTTAAGATTGATTGGGATCACATTGGATCCGACGGATCGCAGACATTTGGACAAGGAACACCAGATGAGGTGACCGTATCTGTCGCGACCCCCAAAAATTCTGAGGGCAAGCAGTGGTTTGTTGAAAACGGCATGCTGAAGAACTGGGATGTGTCCCAAAACTCTTCTGCGGACATTCGTTTCGACACCGAAGTTCAGAACGTAAAATTCACGCTTCTTGATGTCGATGATCTGGACAAGATCACGATCATGACAAAAGACGCGGACGGCAACCTTGTCCCGGTGGAATTCGAAGTGACGGGCAACCACCACGTAAACGGCAACTCTGTCGTTGGAACGGGCCAGACAACACACGGTCCGGGCATGGACGATGGCAGCCAAGACATTGAAATCACAATCCCCGGTCCGGTCATGACATTCTGGATCGTTTTGGACGATGGTCCAGCACGTGACTATTCCGGCGCTGTTGCTGTTTCTGACATTACATTCGAAACCATTCCAGCCTTGGACGGTACCGTTGAAGGCACCGCAGGCGATGATGTGATTGATGCCGCTTATTTGGGTGACCCCGATGGCGACCGCGTCGACAACAACGATGCAATTTTGGACGGTGACGCAGGTGACGACGATCTGATCGTCGCGGGCGCAGGCGAAGATGTCATCAAAGCTGGACGTGGGGATGATGACGTCTTTGGCGGTGCTGATAATGACGTTATTTATGGCGGCGCAGGTGCCGATACCTTGCGCGGTGAAGACGGCGACGACGTCATTCTAGGCGGCGGCGTCGGATTTAACGGCACGTTGGACTTTAACGACCTAAGCGCAGGTGACTTGGTCAACGGTCAGTACACGACCCAAGGCGTCACAATCTCAAGCGCGGATCCAGATCATCCCGTTATGATCTTTGACACAGCCAACCCAACTGGCGGTGACCACGACCTTGAGACCAATAATCTTGGTAACGTGTTGATCCTGTCCGAGGACAAGGATTCATCCGATCCAGACGATAACGCCCATGGCGGAACCTTCGTTTTTGATTTTGATAGCCCTGCGCATGTTGCGTCACTGGACTTTCTCGACATCGAAGGCGGCGCATGGATCAAGCTCTATGACGAAAACGGCACATTGATCCGTCAGATTGATACAGCGACCACCAATGACAATGGTCAGCTGCATCAGGCGATCAATGTCGATGGCGTGTCAAAAATGACCGTCAAAATCACTGGATCAGGCGCGATTGACAACCTCAGCTATTCGCTAGGCGAAGGCGCGGACGAAGGCGACACGATCTTTGGTGGCGCCGGCGACGACTACATCGACGGTCAAGCGGGCGACGACATGTTGTTCGGCGGCCAAGGCGCTGATGTGATCATCGGCGGTGAAGGCAACGACAAAGTCGAAGCCGCACACGGTGACGACAGCGTCTTTGGTGGTGCTGGCGATGATGATTTGTGGGCCAGCCATGACAACGACTATGTCGAAGGTGGCACCGGCGACGACAAGATCTATGGCGGCAACGGTCAGGATGAATTGTACGGCCAGCAGGGCGATGATCGCATCTATGGTGGATCCGACAACGATATCGTCTATGGCGGCGCTGGAAACGACATCATTGATGGCGATACCAAGTACAAGGATGACACCGGCGAAGCAGGCCGCGACAAACTGTTCGGCGGTGATGGCGATGACATCATCAACGGCAACGGCGGTGCGTTCGACACCTTGTTTGGCGGCAATGGAAACGACACGCTGTTCGGCGGTGAAGGCCGTGACGTCATTCATGGCGGCGCTGGCAACGACGAAGCCTTCGGTGGCGAAGGTCACTCAGAAATGTTCATGGGTGACGGGGATGACCTTGCCGTTGGCGGCACGGGCAAAGACTGGATCCACGGCGACGCCGGGAACGACACTCTGATCGGTGGCGCCGGCGAAGACATGCTCAAAGGCGGTGCTGACCGTGACGTGCTCTTTGCAGATAGCGAAGATACACTCGTCGATGGGGGTGCCGGTGGCGACGACTATGACATCCTTAACCTGACGGGGCAGGGGCCATTCTTCCTTGATAACGTCGTGGCCGACAGCAACGGGAACGGTATCGACGGAACAGTTGTGTTCGTTGATGCAGATGGCAAGCCAACAGGCGAAACCATTGATTTCACTGAAATCGAAGAAGTCGTCGGTGATAACATCGGCAACGGTCCAAGCGCACAAGACGACACAGCCACGACCCTTGAAGATACGCCCGTGACGATTGACGTCTTGGCCAATGACACTGATCCAAACGGCGACCCACTGACAATTGTCAGCGCGTCCTCGCCAGATGGTGACGTCGTGATCAACGCCGATGGCACGATCACGTTCACGCCAAACGAAAACTTCAATGGCGAAGCGACAATCACATACACTGTGACCGATCCCGACGGGAACGAAAGCACGGCAAGCGTAACAGTCGACGTTGAATCGGTGAACGATGGGCCAGTTGCGGTTCAGGATGACTATTCAGCGGACGAAGACGCCGTTGCGGTTCTAGGCAACGTCCTCTCCAACGATAGCGATCCAGACGGGGCCACCCTGACAGTAGCCGAAGTGAACGGCAGCCCAGCGGGTGTTGGTCAGCCGGTCGCGGCAGACAATGGTGGTCTTGTGACCATCGCACCAGATGGCACAGTTACGTTTGATCCAAACGGTGAATTCGACGAATTGCGCCCGGGTGAAAGTGCGGCAACAACGCTGACCTACACGGTCACAGACGCCGACGGCGCCACAGCGACAGAAACCGTGACAATCACCATCGACGGCATCAACGATGACCCGAACGCAAAAGACAACGCCTATGTTGTGAATGCCGACGAAAGCTTTGGCGATATTGACGGCAACGTCCTGAACGATCGGACCGGTCGCGGTCGTGACAACGATCCCGAAGGCACAAAGCTGACGGTTGTCGCTGTCGGTGGCGCTACCGCCGCGGTTGGTACGGTCGTCAACGGCTCCAACGGGGGTGAGTTTGTCATCAACGCCGACGGCACAGTTGATTTCAACGCAGGCGGTGACTTTGACACCTTGCCACTTGGCCAGTCCGCACAGACCAGCGTGACCTACACCATTCAGGACGAAGATGGTGGCACAGATACAGCCACCGTAACCTTCACTGTTGGCGGTATGAACGATGGCACCATTCAGGGCACATCTGGCGATGACGTGATCGTCCCAGGGTTTGTGGATGCTGATGGCGATATCGTGGATGGCAACGACGCGATCTTGCCCGGCGACACCGGCAATGATGACCTGATCTTCGGCTTTGAAGGCGACGACAAAATCAATGCAGGCGACGGCGACGACGTGGTCTTCGGCGGCACCGGCAACGATAAAATTGTCGGCGGCGCTGGCGATGATGTGCTGAACGGCGACGAGGGCAACGACACGATCTTTGGCGGTGCTGGCGATGATACGCTCGACGGTGGCAATGATGACGACCTGCTCGAAGGCGGCGACGGCGACGATACGCTGCGTGGTGGTCAAGGGCGCGACACCATCCTTGGTGGTGACGGCGACGACATCATTGACGGTGGCACAGGTGACGATGATCTAGCCGGTGGCTTTGGATCTGACACGTTCCTTGGCGGCAATGGCGGTGACAATGTGATCGGCGGCGAAGACCCCGATGGCAACGACATCGACGTGCTTGACCTGACCGGAACCAACATCGACCACATCGACTACAACGCAAAGGATCCTGAAAGCGGTGTTGTGACGTTCCAAGACGGAACAACCATGACATTCTCTGAGATTGAAAACGTCATTCCATGTTTCACACCCGGTACGCTGATTGCGACACCAACAGGTGAAAAGATGGTCGAAGACCTCAAGATGGGGGATCGCATCATCACGCGTGACAACGGCATTCAGGAAATCGCATGGACGGGCCGCAAGGTTCTGGACGGCAAGAAATTGGCCAACAACCCACACCTCAAGCCGATCTTGATCAAGGCTGGCAGCCTTGGTGACGGTCTGCCAGAGCGTGATATGCTGGTCAGCCCGAACCACCGTGTTCTTGTCTCATCCGAGATGACGCAGCTTTACTTCGAAGAACGCGAAGTTCTGGCCGCAGCCAAACACATGACGGGCGCCCGTGGTATCCATTCCATCGATGCGATGTCGACAACATACATTCACTTTATGTGTGAACGTCACGAAGTTGTTCTGTCCAACGGTGCATGGACCGAAAGTTTCCAACCGGGTGATTATTCGCTCAAGGGCATTGGCAACAGCCAGCGCAACGAAATCCTTGAGCTGTTCCCGGAACTGGCAACGACGAAAGGTCGCGAAGATTATCAAGCAGCTCGCAAGCTTCTCAAGAAGCACGAAGCTCAACTGCTGATGCGTTAACAAGTAAAGCAGAGTTATGCAGCTAGGGCCCGGCCGTGTGTTGGCCGGGCCCCAGGGCGGGGGTCGTCGTGTGTGACGGCCCTCGTTCAAATTTGGATGGTCTTTTTTGGGCGATGGTACACTGATCGTGATGACGGCTGCTATAGAAGCTATGGACTTAATAATGCCGTTGAACTTCTTACATCCAGACCGGAGTCAAGCCAAAGGCGCCAGTCTGACAACCGACCCGTCCCGGCGGGTCGGGCTGTTTGGCAACGCGCGCAAGCGGTAGGTCCCTAGCTATAACTTGGCCACCATAAAGCGCCCAGAAACAAGTCCTCCAATCGCCACCCCACGGGTCGGCTGACAAATCGGCTGACCGCTGTTATCGTAATTATGATATCAAACCCGACCTTAGCTGCAATCGGCACCAACTTCTGCTGCGCGGGACAAAACTGCCTTTCGCTGTAATTGCATTAAGGCCTGGTTTTATGCCATACTAGTGTCTGTCAAGGTGCGGACGCTCCAGAGCATCGAACACCTGTTCTTTTGATTGGGCTGGCGATCCACATCCCAAGACCTGTCAATTTCAAGCATATTGAAGAGTGCGCAGGCTGAGTCCATTCATGCGCTTTAATTCTCCAAAACCATGGCGATTGAGGACGGGACGAGCAAGACAGCCATAGTTGAGGGGCCCAAACTTGCCTATTTCAAAGATGGCGAAACAGATTTCGAGGCGCTCTTTTGGCGACAACAGGGATAGACCGAACCGTCCTGGATAGAACGTCTCAACCCCAAGGCCGTTTGCATAGATAATTTCATGACGCTCGGTCATTAAAGTATGGTAGGTAACTGAGCGTTTGCCGCGCATCACGCGGACTGCACTGTTTTCAGTAAAATATTTGGCCGGAGCAAGGGAACCATCGTTATGGGTTAAAGTCGCAGGCGCACGGCCTTGAACAAATATCCGGTGTTGGGGCGACACGGCTAGGTCCTGTTGAGGACATCCTGCACCCAATGCGTCCTTTTTCAGCAAAATGGGTTTCTGGTTTTCGGTTGCGGCATCAAACATCAGCCTGCGCGACCCGACCCAAATGACGGTTTGGGGGCCGTGATCCAACGTGATGACACGCGATCCTCTCCCCAGGTTTTCAATTGGTTGAGGGCCGTCCGTGGTCTCAATCAACGTGCCAGTCAAAAAGCATACGTAATCGGCATAGGTAAATGCCGCTGGCGATCCAGCCGAAGGATTTGTAGACCAGCCTTGCAGTTCGTAGCTTCGCCCTGATACCAGTGGCATCTCGGACAGCGTGTATTGACCCGCCGCGGGGCCGTCTTCGACAATGAGCCTGATCACAGCAAAACTTTCGCCCGTGACCGTGTCCAGGATCAAAAAACCAGCCGTCGCGTCTATGTTGGATCCGATTGATGTGTTGCCATTGATCGTTGCATCGACTGTCGCAGTGTCGTCGCGTGCGAGGTCCTCGCCATCAACACCAGTACCGGTGTCTGTGACGACAAGAGCGCCATCAGCCGTAGCGGGGCCTGTATAGGTGAAAATTGTGCCTAGTTGATCAAAACCGAACCCGTTCGTAAAGGGCGATTCGTCATAGAAATTGAGGTTGTAAGTTGACAACTTAGACTGCCCATCGACGCGAGTGGAGCCTTAAGCTAACGCGGCCAGATTAAAATAGGGATAACCTTGACCGGCTTCTGACCTGTAAGGTGATCAACCAAAACATTGAAAGGTTCGTCTCTATTTCGCCCACAGGGATTTGAGCGCCCCTACAGGCAGATTGAGTTGCTTTGATTTGGAAAAAGTCGTCGCTCTTCGACTGTGCTGCATCGGTCAAAATGGGCTCAAACCAGCCCTTAGCACACCGCGCCAAGGTCTTCTTTTGAGTTTTGGGGCGGTTTATACCGTAAAAACCAAAGTCGTGTGACGTCTCGCACTCGGTCTCAACATCTCCCGTGAGGTGCCAAACAGCCTCCCCACCCGGACGGTTCGGCTGTCAGGCCAGCGCGTCATTAAGACAAATTTCATACAAAAATTAACCTTTGCACCGTGCGGGCCGTTAATCCGGCCGATGGCGCACTTTCAGTGTACAGGTTGTGTACAGCCTGTGCGCAGGCTGTGACTCACAATTTCTGAATAAAATCAGGCGTTAAGAAACGATTCGAGCAGCATCGCAACAACAGGGCAGCGTACGTTGCATTGCAGGCTATCGCTTACGCCAATTGTCCCAGTCTTCGGGCGTGTCCAAATCAAACCGCGCACGATTTCCCGACAGCCGGACCAGCTTGGTTTGATCGAAATGCGGCTGCACAATCGGCGCACCGCCATCATCCCCCGAAAGCGTCGCAAACTGAGGCCTTAAGCTTGCATCAAACAAAATCGGATGACCCGGTTTCCCATCGTGCGTCGCACCGCGCCAGATCAAATTCTTGGGATGGTTTCGCCGTGCTGACAGAATGGCTTCGATTTCAACTTTGCCAATTTCCGGCATGTCCCCCAACAGGATCATAAACGCATCACACGGCGGCAACCGCTTAACCGCACCCCGCATTGTGCCACCGATACCCTCGACGCTGTCAGGAACATCCAAACAGATCGCATCCATCGGGCGCAGCGCCTCATAGCGCGGACTGTCTCGGCTAGGTAGCGCAACAAAAACAGGGTGCCCCGTCGCCTCGGCCCCACTCACCAATTGCACAAGCAGCGGGCGATCATCGATCTCTTCCAGCAGCTTATCGCGACCGCGCATTCGGCTGGAACGCCCAGCGGCAAGGATCAAAATCGGGATCATAATCGCGACCTTAGTCGCTTTTCCTGTTAAACAGAACTCCCTTTGGCGTGAACGACGGTTTCGTGACCAGCCTCGCCGGGCACAATCGGCCAAGAATTTCTATATCAACCATCAATCCTTCGCGCGCCTTATCCCGTGGGACCAAAGCATGCGCCATGGATTGGCCCGTATGGTGGCTATAGCCGCCAGATGTGCAAAACCCGACGACGTCACCGTCAATAAACACCGGCTCATAAGCCACCGCATCCGCATCCAGCGCCTCTACCTCAAACGTCGCCAGAACGCGGGCAGGGGGATTTGCCCGTTCCTCCTCTGCGGCGGCACGCCCAATAAAATCGGTGTTCTTTGACCATTGGATAAACCGATCTATCCCGGTTTCAGCCGCCGTGTAATCAGGCGAAAATTCACTCAGCCATGACCCAAAATGGCGATCAAATCGCAATGACATCATCGCCCGCATCCCAAACGGTGCCATGTCAAATGCTTTGCCAGCCTCCCACAAAGTCGCCCACAACTGACGCTGATCCATCGGATCGCAATAGATTTCAAAGCCGAGATCACCAGTGTAACTGACCTGTTGAACGGTACAGGCCACTTGCCCAACGGTCATCGATCTTACGTCCAAGAATTTTAGATCCGTGGCATCACGCGTGCAGGCCGCCAAAACGTCGCGCGAATTGGGTCCAGAGATGCTGAACCCCGTGCGCCGATCACTGACGTTGCGCACACGCACGCCGTCCTCAATATGCCTCTGGAACCAGCGGTAATGGATGTCTTGATAGCCATAGCTGGCCGTCAGTTGAAAGTTCCCTTCGCTCAGGCAAGACACTGTAAAATCACCCAAAAGCTTGCCCTTGGGCGACAGCATTGGCGTCAGCGTCAATCGGCCCGGTTTCGGGATACGACCTGCCATGATCTTATCCAACCACGCCCGCGCATTCGGCCCCGTGACCGCGAATTTGCCGAAATTTTGCAGCTCATTGATACCGACGCTATCGCGCACCGCCTTCACCTCACGGGCAGTCGCAGCAAAGGCATCAGAACGGCGGAAGGATGGCGTTTCATAGGTCGGCTCATCACCTTGGGCAAAGTAATTGGCGACCTCCAGCCCATACTGATGCCCCCACACCGCGCCCATATTGCTAAAGATGTCGTACATCGCTGTTGTGCGGTGCGGCCGTGCGGCAGGCAGTTCTTCGTTGGGATAGCTGACGCTGAACCGGTTGCGATAGTTTTCAACCACCTTCGGGCGCGTGTAGCCCGGCGTGATCCACGGGCCATAGCGGGCGACATCCATCGCTGTGACATCGCGCTCGCATTCCCCTTCGACCATCCATTGCGCCAGCATTAGGCCGACACCACCGCCTTGGCTGAACCCAGCCATGACGCCGCAGGCGGACCAATAATTGCGCAAACCCGGCACAGGTCCAACCAGCGGATTGCCATCGGGCGCAAAGGTAAAGGGCCCATGAATAACCGATTTCACGCCAGAGCGTTCAAGAACCGGGAACCGCTTATAAGCAAAATCGATTGAGTCTTCGATCTTGTCCAAGTTATCAGGCAGCAGTTCATGCCCGAAATCCCAGGGCGTTCCATCCACCGCCCAAGGTTCGCAAGGCTGTTCATAAAACCCGATGCAAAGCCCGCGCCCTTCTTGACGCAAATAGCTTTCGCCAG
>CAKZVL010000033.1 GCA_937922155.1 uncultured Paracoccaceae bacterium
CGAGGAAACCGGTGAGCAGGGTTGCCAAGGCACCATATCGGGTTGCGGCGGCGATCCCTTCGACGAGGTCCGAAACTTGCGCCACGGCGTCGCGGATACGGATTGCCGTGATGTTGGGATAAGCGGTGGCAAGATCGCGCAAGATTTGTGCTTCGGCCTCTTCCTCGGAATAAACTGTGCTGATCCAACTATGCGGCGCACCGCGCAAAGCGGCCTCGTTCATGGACAGGACAAAGCCTATCCCTGCATCTTCCCATGTGACCTCACGAAAATTGGCGATGTTGCCGGTGATATCGCGCCCGAGGATGTTAACGGTCATCGTATCCCCAATCGAAAGGCCTATTTCCATTGCCTCTTCGGCAGAAAAACTGATGAGCGGCGGCCCGTCATAGTCTTCTGGCCACCATTCGCCATCGGTTATCATTGTGTTGTCAGGCATGGTGTTGTCGTAGGTTACGCCCCTGTCGCCTTGAACGACCCAATGTCCGCCTGATGCCTCTTGGGCATTTACGCCGTTGATCTTTGTTATGATGCCGCGCAGCATTGGCGCGGCCTCAAAATTGGTCACCAAGGGGTCATTGTCCAGTCGGTCTCGAAAGCCGTCGATCTGATCCGGCTGAATGTCGATAAAGAAATAGCTGGGGGCAACGTCTGGCAATTCATCATTGAAGGCGGCGCGCAAGTTGCCGTCGATCTGTCCAACAGTGGCGAGGACGGCAAGGCCAAGGCCCAAGGACAAGACCACGCTAACGGCTTCGCCATCCCGCGCTCTGATCGCACCAAACGCCAGCCGCAAAGCAGGGCGCCCTCGCGATGGTTTGCGCATGCTTGCCGACAGCCATCGGATGATGATCGCCGCGACGATCAATACGGCAAGAGCGGCCATTATGCCGCCTGCGGTCCAAAGCGTCAGAAAGGCAGTTTCAGAAAACCAAATCGCAGCCCCGATAAGTGTACCGATGAGCAATAGGGTGATCAGCAAGTACGGCCAACGCGGTAGCGATGTGTTGTTTGTCAGGGCGTTTCGAAACAACGTCGCCGCCTTAATATTGTCAGTTCTGGCAAGCTGCCAAAGCGTAAAGATGAGTGCCGCCAAGAGGCCGTAAATTGCAGCCTCCGCCAATGGTGCGGGGTTGAAGGTAAAGTTCGCAGGAACGGGCAGTCGCGCTTCAATCATCGGGGCAAGCAGGACGGGGATACTGCCGCCCAGCACAAGACCGATGGCGATGCCCAGCACGGTCAGAACCCCGATTTGGAGGAAATAGGTCAAGAAAATCGTTTGGCGTGTTGCCCCAAGGGTTTTGAGCGTGGCAATCACCCCCGTCTTTCCGCTCAGATATGCGCGCACCGCAGCGCTAACCCCGATCCCGCCGACGGCCAATCCTGACAATCCGACAAGGATCAGAAATGCGCCAATGCGGTCTACAAAGCGTTCTGTTCCGCCTGCGCCGCGTCGACTGTCGCGCCAGCGCATTCCGTTGTCACGAAACAGCGTTTCAGCCTCAACTTCGAGGCTTTGAAGGTCTGTTGTTGGGGGCAAGTCAACGCGATATTGCGTATCAAATAATGTGCCTTCAACGATCAGGCCCGACCCGTCTAGATCGGCGGTTTTCACGATGCTGCGCGGCCCTAGCCCAAATCCTCCAGACGCGTTGTCAGGATAGCGTTCAAGGAACGCGGTAAAAACGAAGTCTTGCGACCCGAGGCGAAATGTATCGCCCGGTTGAAGGCCAAGCCGGTCGGCGAGGACGCGTTCCATGACCCCCCCTGGCAGGGTGTCGTTGCCCGCAAGGGCCACATCTAGCGTTATTGCGGGTTCGAGCGTCACCTTTCCCACAAGAGGATAAGCGTCGTCCACCGCGCGTACTTGGGTCAGGCCGCGTTCGTCACCGACGACAAGCATGGATCGAAAATCGACGGTTTCTGACAGCGCTTCGCTGATGGTTTCGAGCCATTCACGCTCTCCGTCAGAGGCGAAGCGATAGGTGAACGTCGCTTCTGCATCGCCACCAAGCAGCACAGCGCCTTGGTCCTTTAGCCCCGCCTGAATGCCGGCGCGAACTGTGCCAACCGCTGCTATCGCAGCGACGCCAAGTGCTAGGCAGGCGAGAAAGACATAAAAGCCACGCAAGCCACCGCGCAGTTCACGGCGGGCAAATTTACTGGCGAGCGCGAGGCTCATGCGGCGGCCTTGCTTTGGTCGATCCGACCATCGCGCAGACGGATCACCCGATCACACCGCGCGGCCAGTTCGCGCGAATGGGTCACGAGGATAAGGGTGGAACCGTATTGATCACGCAGGTCAAACAACAAATCCATGATGGCCTGCCCGTTTGTCGCATCAAGGTTGCCAGTGGGTTCATCGGCTAACAAAATTTTGGGCCGTGGAACAGTGGCGCGGGCCAAGGCGACGCGTTGTTGTTCGCCGCCGGACAATTGTGATGGATAATGTTCGACACGATCCGATAGGCCGACGGCTGCCAAAGCCGCCTGTGCCTGCTCAAATGCATCGCGAGCGCCTGCCAGTTCCAGCGGTGTTGCAACATTTTCAAGCGCGGTCATTGTCGGGATCAGGTGGAAAGATTGGAACACTACCCCCATATTATCCCTACGAAAGCGGGCCAGCTCGTCTTCGTTCATTTTATTTAGGGGGTGACCTGCGGCGGTGATTGTGCCCGCAGTCGCAGTTTCCAACCCGCCCATCACCATAAGGAGCGATGATTTGCCCGACCCGCTTGGCCCGATCAGACCCAATGTTTCCCCTTGGGCGACCTCCAATGAGATGTCATGCAAAATATCAATTGGTCCTGCGTTCCCGTTCAGGGACAGGGACACATCGGAAAGGGAAAGGATCGACATGAGGCTAGCCTTTGGTCAACTGCTACAACAGGGATATGGGGCATTCACGGGCGTTCGCAACCTGTCTTTGGCGCTTATCCTCAGTGCGGGCGCGATAAAGGCGGAACCTGTTGTGATTGCTGCGCTTGGCGATAGCTTGACACATGGCTATGGCTTGCCCGTTGATCAAGGGTTTGTGCCGCAAATGCAAGCTTGGCTTACGGCAGAAGGAGTGGACGTTACGTTGATCAATGCGGGCGTATCGGGCGATACAACCGCGGGCGGTTTGTCGCGTGTGGCCTGGACCCTGACGCCAGAGGTTGATGCGTTGATTGTTGCCCTTGGTGCGAACGATTATCTGCGTGGGATCGAGCCGAGTGTGGCGCGGGCCAATTTGCAAGGGATTCTTGAGGTCGCAAAGTCGCAGGATGTCGACGTGATGATCGTTGGTCTGGACGTCGGCGCGAACTATGGATCTGAGTATAAGGCCGAGTTCGACGCCATTTATCCCGAATTGTCTGATGAGTTCGAAGCGCTTTACTTTCGCTCGTTCTTTGCCGGTCTGGAGGGTGCGTCAGAGAGCATTTTGGGCATGGCGAAGTTTTTCCAGCCTGATGGTCTACATCCGAATGCGGCGGGTGTTGAAAAAATCGTCGCGGCAATGGGCCCCAAGATCGCAGAACTCGCCGAACGCGCCCAATGAAGACGCGGTTTTCCTGAATGTACCCTTACGGCAATTGGATTTTTTTACGGCAGCGCTTGTGGACGAGGCAGCATAGTGATGTAGGATGTGTCACCGATTAACAATGGAGGCCAAGATGGCTATTGCAAAAGTGACAGAGGTTATTTCCTCTTCAACAAAATCATTCGACGATGCAGTGGAAAATGGTGTTGAACGCGCGTCAAAGACTCTAAAAGGTATTACCGGTGCTTGGGTCGCAGATCAAAAAGTGACTGTAGAAAAAGGTAAGGTCAGCGAATACCGCGTTGTCCTGAAAATCTCATTCGTCTTGGACGATTGAAAAAAGTGTGGGGTGCCATGTGGCACCCCACATTGATAAAATCTTAGATTTAGTCGGCAAGCGCTAGGTTGACCGCGCTTTCGCGACCATCGCGGCCAGCTTCGATATCAAAAGTAACCTTTTGATTGTCAGCAAGCCCTGTCAGACCAGAACGTTCAACGGCAGAAATGTGAACGAAAACGTCCTTACTGCCGCCGTCTGGCGCGATAAAGCCAAAGCCTTTTGTTGTGTTGAACCATTTCACGGTGCCAGTGGCCATCGTGCATTCCTTTTTCGTTTGCTGTCCGCGGAAGTGCGACAGGTCGGCATCGTCAGTTCAAGGTCGAGAACTGTTGCCGATAGGAAAACAGGTGGTCGCTTTGAATAACTGTGCAAGACAATAATCTTCGCATTTTCCCTTTCGATCAAGGGTCAATTGCGAAAATCGGTGGAAATCAGCGAGCCACTGTTCTTGTGCAAACAGCATTTGCACCAACCACTTGACCGTCATCTTCAGGGCGGCACGCTACGAAAATCGTTCCAATCAGCACACTTATGGTGCCACTTGCAGAATAGAGCCCGAAGGCCGCCAGCAATCCGACTTGTCCTGTCAAAAGCCCAATGGACGCGCTAACGAACCCGAACAATGTTCCCAAAATAAGTAAACCTAAAACCATGAAACAACTCCTTTAAGACGATAGAACAGCAATCGTCTTAAGAAGTTGATAACTTGTAGTGCGGTTTTAAATTGATTCTTAAGGTCTTAGGTTAACGCACGAACTTCTTATGCTTCATGCGTTTGGGTTCCAGCGCGTCGGCACCAAGACGGCGTTTCTTGTCTTCTTCGTAATCCTCAAAGTTTCCTTGGAACCATTCCACATGCGCATCGCCTTCGAAGGCGAGGATATGCGTGCAGATTCGATCGAGGAAAAAACGATCGTGGCTGATCACAACCGCGCAACCTGCGAAATCCAAAAGCGCGTCTTCTAGCGCCCGCAGCGTCTCAACGTCCAAATCGTTTGTCGGTTCGTCCAAAAGCAGCACGTTGCCGCCGGATTTCAAAAGCTTGGCCATGTGCACGCGGTTGCGTTCACCGCCTGACAAGACGCCAACCTTCTTTTGTTGGTCGCCACCTTTAAAGTTGAACGCAGAGCAATAAGCGCGGGAATTCATCTGCGCCTCGCCCAGTTCGATGATCTCAGCCTCGCCCGTGATTTCCTGCCAGACGGTTGCATCCGGGCTAAGGGCGTCACGGGATTGATCAACGTATGACAGCTGAACAGTGTCGCCGTATGATACGGTACCTTCGTCAGGTTCCAGTTGGCCCGTCAGCATCGAAAACAGCGTCGATTTACCTGCACCGTTAGGGCCGATGACGCCGACAATGCCGCCCGGTGGCAAATCAAAGCTCAGGTTTTCCACCAACAGTTTGTCACCCATGGCTTTCTTAAGCCCCTCAACCTCGATCACTTTTGACCCCAAGCGGGGGCCATTGGGAATGATGATTTGGGCACGGCCCATCCGTTCCCGTTCGGATTGATTGGCCATATCGTTATAGGCGGAAATGCGCGCTTTTGACTTGGCCTGACGCGCCTTTGCACCCTGGCGCATCCATTCCAATTCGCGTTCCAGCGTGCGCTGGCGGGATTTGTCTTCTTTTGCTTCTTTTTCAAGGCGCTTGGCTTTGGCCTCAAGCCAGCTTGAATAATTGCCCTCATGCGGGATGCCTGATCCACGATCCAGTTCCAAAATCCACCCAGTAATTGCATCAAGGAAATAGCGGTCGTGCGTGACAATCAGGATCGTGCCTTTGTAATCCATCAAGTGTTGCTGAAGCCATGCGATGGTTTCCGCGTCCAAGTGGTTGGTCGGTTCGTCAAGCAGAAGCATGTCGGGCGCTTCAAGCAACAGCTTACACAGCGCGACACGACGCTTTTCACCGCCAGAAAGCGTTTCAACAGAGGCGTCATCTGGTGGGCAGCGCAGCGCCTCCATCGAGACGTCAATCTGCGCGTCCAGATCCCATAGATTCTGAGCGTCAATTTCGTCCTGAAGCTTTGCCATCTCATCCGCTGTTTCGTCCGAATAATTCATCGCCACTTCGTTGTAGCGATCCAGAATAGCCTTTTTGTCGGCCACGCCAAGCATGACGTTTTCGCGAACCGTCATGGATGGGTCTAGTTCGGGTTCCTGCGGTAGATAACCGACGCGCGCGCCTTCGGCGGCCCATGCTTCACCTTGGAAATCTTTATCCTGACCGGCCATAATCCTCATCAAGGTAGATTTACCCGTGCCGTTCACGCCAACAACGCCGATTTTCACGCCAGGGAGAAAGTTTAGCCGGATATTTTCAAAAACCTTTTTCCCACCGGGATACGCTTTTGAAACGCCGTCCATGAAATAGACGAACTGATTGCTGGCCATGTGTCGTGCTCCTCACCGTCGGAATTTGCCTTTAGATAGCGGTGCGACAGGGCAGGGGCAACGGGCCAATTTTAAGGGTCCATGACCTGACCCGCGTTCTTTGGCCTTTTTCGAGCCATGGCTTCGGTCTATACGCCACGCTGGTCGCCCATAACGGGCGGTTTGGAGGATGAAACGTGCTGGGTATGCCTTTTGCGACACGCGGACAGACCATTGGATTGCTGGGCGGGTCGTTTGATCCTGCGCACGAGGGTCATGCGCATATCACCAAAGCGGCCTTAACCCGTTTTGGGCTGGATCGCGTTTGGTGGTTGGTGTCGCCGGCCAATCCGCTAAAGCCAGTTGCGCCCGCACCGATAGAAGATCGGCTGGCCACGGCGCGCGCGGTCATGCAACACCCAAGGGTCACCGTGACGGATTTGGAACGCCGCTTGGGGACACGTTACACGGCTGAAACTGTGGCCGCCCTGATGCACCGATATCCGCATGTGCGCTTTGTCTGGTTGATGGGGGCGGACAATTTGGCGCAGTTTCACACATGGCAAGATTGGCACTGGATCATGGCGAACGTCCCTGTTGGGGTTTTGGCGCGGCCGGGTCAGCGGATATCAGCGCGCATGTCCCATGCAGGGCGTGTTTTCAGGGAAAATCGCCTGTCTGGGCGTGCCTCGCAACTGTTGCCGCGTTGTGAAAGTCCAGCTTGGTGTTTTGTGAATGTGCCAATGTCGCATCAGTCATCCAGTGCCATTCGCGCACGGGGGGAGTGGTAACACAAAACTGTGCCTTGCGCCTAAAATCGCTGTGGCTATTGTCCGCGCATGGCATCTCATTGGACACGAAGAGCGGCATTAATCGGGGGGCTTTCGGCCGCCGGATCAGCCGCCATTGGCGCACCGCCGCTTGTATCGCTGCGCCCAACTGCACGCCCTACTGTGGGGTCGGGTGTTCGCCCGCTTTCACGCCCGGATATTGCGGATTTAATTGCACGGTCTGAATTGGGCGGGCAGGTTGGGTTTGTTGTGCGCGACGTTGCCACAGGCGCGCTATTGGCGAATGAACAGGGTGACCTTGATTTGCCACCGGCAAGCGTGACGAAATCCGTCACAGCCCTTTATGCGCTGACAGCGCTTGGCCCTGCATATCGTTTTGAAACAAAGATTTACGCACGGGGCCCTGTCATTGATGGTGTCCTTGAAGGGGACCTCATCCTCGCGGGCGGGGGGGCGCCGCGCCTTTCGACGGGTGACCTCATGGATCTGCGCACTCAGCTTTTGGAAAGCGGCATAACCAAAGTGCGTGGCCGCTTTTTTGTGTGGAGCGGGACGATTGATCGCATCGCTGAAATCGACCCCGGTCAGCTTGACCATTTGGGGTATAATCCGTCTGTTTCGGGTCTAAACCTGAACTTCAATCGCGTCCATTTTGAATGGGAACGCCAAGGAAAGGGGTTCCGCATTCAGATGGACGCTCGGGGCCGGGATGAAGAGCCGTTGGTCGATATGGCCAAGATGCAAGTCGTGGACCGCAATAGCCCTGTTTTTGACTACGTTGACGGTAACGGCGTTGATCTTTGGTCGGTGTCGAGCGGGGCTTTGCGCCGCGATGGGTCGCGGTGGTTGCCTGTGCGGTATCCGGCACTTTACACCGGCGACGTTTTTCAAGCGCTCGCGGCGAGCAAAGGGCTGATCTTGCCAGAGCCAGAGCATTTGACAGACACGCCCCAAGGCGAGGTTGTGGCCCGCCATCAGGGTCGACCTTTGGCCGACATCATGCGGTTAATGTTGAAAAATTCGACCAATCTGACTGCCGAGGTTGCCGGTTTGAGCGCGACAGCGCGGTTGAGCGGGGCCAAACGCGGATTGCGAACTTCTGCCTTCCAGATGGCGCAATGGGTGCGTCAACAAACCGGCGCGCGAGCCCATTTCGAAGATCATTCCGGATTAAGTGATGGTTCACGGATCAGTGCGGCCAGTATGGCAGAGTTGCTGTCAGCAAGCGGCGTTCATGATTCCTTATATCCGATCCTTAAACCAATCCAGTTTTTGGATAATCGTGGCAACATTATTCCTAATTTTCCCGCAGAAGGGCGCGCAAAAACGGGCACGCTAAATTTTGTTACTACGCTTGCTGGGTATCTAAAAATTAACAACGGGCGCACGCTTGCTTTTTCCTATTTCGCAGCCGATTTGGAACGACGCGAGGTGGGTAAACTTAGCGGGGATGAACAACCATCTGGTGCGGCAAGTTACAACACCAAGGCGCGTCAGCTTCAGCATCGGTTGCTAAAGCATGTGGTGAAATTGGCGACCGCCTAGATGCCCATGTGTCGTGCGCGTGCGCCGCGTTCAATTGCTGCGGCGTGAAGGCGATCAATATCAAGCTCGTACCTGATCTCTTCAAGCATCCGTGCTTCTTGTCCTGCGATGTTCCCATCCGCCGCCACCACATCGCAGGAGAGCGCATAAGCAGTTTCGTTCAACCGATCTGGCAATGCCTCGCGGATCAGGCCGAATAGCGCCTCTAACCCCTCTTCCTGTTCCAATAGGTCGAACACCATTTGCGAAACCCTTGGCAGGCGTTCCATATCATAGCTGGCAAACACCGGGAGGTTGTTAATTGCATTGTTTATTTCGACCAATTCAGCCGTGCGAATATCTTCGTCTGCGGCGGAAACGGTGAACATCAATGCAATAAGCGCGTCTTGCGCCGACATGGGGGTCTCTAGCGTCATCACGGGTTCCTTTGTGTTACAGATCACATTTATTGACGCCGGACCGCTGCCGCAATAGGGATGCAGCCGGTTCTTCCAGTCAAATCAATGAGAGATATCATGACAACTTTCCGCGACGCAGCGATGCAATCCAAGGCTTGGCCTTTCGAAGAAGCGCGCGCGTTGCTGAAACGTTACGAAAAAGCGCCACCCGAAAAGGGTTATGTGCTTTTTGAGACGGGGTATGGCCCATCGGGATTGCCGCATATCGGCACCTTTGGTGAGGTTCTGCGTACGACGATGATCCGTCGCGCGTTTGAGGTGATTTCTGATATCCCGACCAAGCTTGTCTGTTTTTCGGATGATCTGGACGGGATGCGTAAGGTCCCGGGAAACGTGCCAAACCAAGAAGAACTGGCCAGGCATATGCACAAGCCGCTGACGTCTGTGCCTGATCCCTTTGGGACGCATGACAGTTTTGGGGATCATAACAACGCGATGTTGCGTCGGTTCTTGGACACGTTTGGGTTTGAGTATGAGTTTTATTCGGCCAAAGAGTTTTATGCCTCTGGCCAGTTTGATGACGTGCTGATGCGCGCCGCAGAACGGTATGACGATGTGATGAAAGTCATGTTGGAGTCACTGCGCGAAGAACGTGCCGCGACCTATTCAATCTTTTTGCCGATCCACCCTGAAACGGGCCGGGTTCTATATGTGCCGATGAAGCATGTGGATGCCAAGGCGGGGACGGTCACGTTCGATGACGAAGATGGCAAGGAATGGACGCTTCCGGTGACGGGTGGCAACGTCAAGCTGCAGTGGAAACCCGATTTCGGGGCGCGTTGGGCTGCTTTGGACGTCGATTTTGAGATGTACGGAAAAGAGCACGCGACGAATACGGCTATCTATGACCGGATTTGTGAAATCCTTGGCGGGCGCAAGCCGAACCATTTTTCATATGAATTGTTTTTGGATGAAAGTGGCCAAAAAATCTCGAAATCATCTGGTAATGGGATATCGATTGATCAGTGGCTGACCTATGCCTCGACCGAGAGCCTTTCCTATTTCATGTACCTAAAGCCGAAGACGGCAAAGCGTATGCACTTTGATGTGATCCCAAAGGCCGTGGATGAATATCATCAACAACTGCGCGCCTATGCGGGGCAGGATGATGCGGGTCGCGCGAATAATCCAGTGTTTCACATTCATGGTCACAACGTGCCTGCCTCCGATATGGTCGTATCTTTTGCAATGTTGCTAAACCTAGCTTCTGTTTCCGGGGCAGAGGATAAGGACACGCTTTGGGGCTTTATCAAGCGATATGCACCCGAGGCCAGCCCAGAGAGTAATCCGCAAATGGATCAGGCCGCCGGTTTTGCTGTGCGGTATTACAACGACTTTGTTAAGCCGACCAAAGTCTACCGCGCGCCCAGTGAAAAAGAACGCGCAGCGATGTCAGATTTGGTAGCAAAATTAAAGACTTGGGGCGGTGGATTGGACGCCGAAGAGCTGCAGTCGATGGTCTTTGCCGTTGGGAAAGAGCATGATTTCGATCCGTTACGCGGCTGGTTCACAGCCCTTTATGAGGTACTGCTTGGTGCATCCCAAGGCCCTCGTTTTGGTGGGTTTATCGCGCTTTATGGGATCGAAGAGACGATCCAACTGATCGAAAGCCGCCTCATCGCTGAATGATCCATCGGCCCGGTGTTAACGTAACAGTTGGTATGCACGCTGCGTACACAATCGGTACACACCGCGTACACCGATCGGAGGATTTCTATGAAGAAGCTATTGATTTTAACCTTTTTGCTGTTTGCGGCCCCGGTCGCGGCCCAAGACGATGCAATCGAAGGCGTCATTGCCAATCAGCTTGAGGCGTTCAACGGTCGCGATGTTGCGGATGCTTGGCAGTATGCGGCCCCCAATATCCAAAGCATGTTTGGCACGGCCCAAAACTTTGGCATGATGGTGGAACGCGGATACCCGATGGTTTGGACAAACCGGGACGTGCAGTTTTTAGAACAAGAAGACTTTGGCCCAGCAACGCGGCAAGTCGTGCGCATAACCGACCAAATGGGCGGCTTTCATTTCCTTGAATATCAAATGGTTGAAACCGACGCTGGCTGGCGCATTGCCGGTGTGCGTATTCTTCCACAGCCTGACGTGGGCGTCTGACCCACCGCGCGGTGGTCCCAGCCCTGATTAACCTTCGCGATCTACGTCTTTCGGCGCACTAGCCGCAACGCGTCATCAATGAGGGTTTTTCATGAACAAAGCGATCACTGACGGCATCATTTTGATGCCATTGCCTTTTGCTGCCGGTCTAGGCGTTTGGTCGCAAGGCGACGGAACACCCGGATCAGATACATATGTCACCGGAGGGCAGGGCGCATTTGTCGCTGCCGATCAAGATTTTGGTGGATGCTTAGAAATTACCAAGTCCGCCAGCGTCCAACGGCTGCGTTATATGGGCGAAACACCCATTCTGCCGGGTTGCTATCTGCGCGTTACAGCGCGGGTAAAGGCCATTGCTGGCGCGTTTCCATCTGTGCGTATCGCCGGGTTTGCTGGATTAAACGGCGGAGCGGCTGCCGAAGGACTGGATCTGAACGGGCCATCAACGCCCCTGACCAGTTACGGCGAAATCGTTGAGGTGAGCGCGATTGTCGGCACAGGTGATCGCACGGGTGTTGATTTGGTCTGGCAGGGTGCCGCCTATGGTCACTTTGGCATTGATCTGACGGGGTCAAACGGCGGTGTTGTTCGGGTCGATGATCTGATTATTGAGGATATAACAAGCGCCTTTCAGCGCGACATGGCGGCGATGGTTGATGTGCGGGATTACGGTGCCATCGGCGATGGAATGACGGATGATAGCGCAGCCTTTATCGCTGCGGATGCTGCCGCAAATGGGCGCGAGGTTCTGATTTCCAAAGGTATCTATGCGTTAGATGCGGATGTCACGATGCAATCGCGGGTCCGGTTTGAAGGAACGGTAACGCAATCCGCTCAGCACCGGTTCATCCTGCAAAAGAACTTTGATTACCCTACATATGTTGATGCCTTTGGGGACGAAGAGGTTGCGTTCAAAAAGGCGTATCAAGCGCTACTAAACTTTTCCGATCATGAATCGCTGGACCTTGGCGGGCGGCGTATTTCACTGACGGAACCTTTGGATATGCAGGCCTGTGATCCGACGCGGACGGTGTTTGCGATCCGGCGCGTGATCCGCAATGGGCAATTCCAACCTATTTCTGGCCCGGCTTGGGACAGCGACGTCGTGACCTCGCAAGCAAGCTATGCGACCGCAACGCCCAATCAGCTGACCAATGTGGTGAACGTGGCCAATGTTGCGCTGGGCGCGCATATCGAGGGGACGGGCGTTGGTCGCGAGGTTTATGTGACCAACGTAAATGTTGCGCAGAAAACCGTTTCGCTCAGCGCGCCATTGTATGATGCTGCAGGAACGCAGACGTTTACGTTCACGCGGTTTAAGTACCTGCTGGATTTCTCGGGTTACGCCGACCTTGCGCAGATGACATTGGATGACATCGAATTTCAATGCGCGGGCGAGGCAAGTGGAATTATGCTGGCGCCGCAAGGGCTGATCTTTCATGTGCGCGACTGTTTTATCACCAAGCCAAAGGATCGTGGTATCACATCCCCCGGTCGGGGCTGTCAGGGGATGAAAATTGATCGCTGCAATTTCGTGTCTAACGAACAATCGCTTAGCGTGCCCAATCGCACGACGATTGCCTTTAACGCAAATGCAAACGATGTGAAAATTCGCGACAATCGCGTTTCGTTGTTCAAGCATTTTTGCGTCATGGGTGGCACAGGCAACCTGATTTCGGGCAACCATTGGTTTCATGGTGACAGTGAACCAAATGGCGTGCGCAAAGGCGGGATTATCCTGACGTCCCCCAATTGCATGAGCGTGATCACAGGCAACTACATCGACAACAATTTTGTCGAGTGGACAAACGAACATAGCGAAGAACCGGCCTTGGGCGTGCAATTGTCCTTTGGTGGGCTGACCATGACGGGGAACATTTTTACCGCGATTGATGTGGCGGATTGGTTCAATTTTATCGTGGTCAAACCCTATGGTCCGGGTCATTTCATTCACGGTCTGTCTTTAGTCAGCAACGTGTTTCGCATCCTCAATGGCAGGATTGACCGGGTGGAGCATGTGGATACGACATTTGCGGATCTGGATTATAGTCGGATGCGGATGATCAATTTCTCGGCCAATACGTTCCATTCAATTGATGAAGAGGTGTTTAACCCGGCCTACCTGACCCACACGCAATCGAGCGCGTCGTCAACATGGGTGGCAGATACAGAACCATCGTTGCCATTCATGGGGCGCGCGCGGTTCGTGGATGCGGTGGTACCAGACGGAGCAATCCAGACGGCGGGCGGCAGCGATGTGTTCGAGGCGCCTTGGGTGGACAGTGCGCACGGCCCTGATCAGCGACAGGTCCGGTTTGTTTGGGGCACGCCAGTAAAGGGTAAGATGCGGTTTCAGGTTCGGATGGATAATCCGCTGTAGTTTCTGGGGCCCTTTGAAAAATCCATTCAGTGGAACGAAAAAGGCGCCGGAATGGGCGCCTTTTTTACAAGGTCTGTAAATTTGCAGACATGGAATTGGTTGAGTTGAAATAAAATTGACACTTTTGGAAGCTTACGCGGTGACCTCTCTTGGCATTTTGCCTAAACTCTTAATGATACGCATAGAACAATACCGTGTCTTTGGGTGCGCACCACGGATGCCGCGTCCTACGGAATACCGACATAAGGGGGGAGCCAAATGTCATCGTCACCAACTTATCCGCCGTCAACGGCGATGGCCAAAGCGGCGCATGCCGACAAAGCAACATATGATGCAATGTACGCCGCTTCGATCAATGATCCGGACGCGTTCTGGGCAGAGCACGGCAAACGCATTGATTGGATCAAGCCTTTCACCAAGGTAAAGAACACCAGCTTTGCCCCCGGCAACGTAGATATCAAATGGTTTGAAGACGGCACGCTGAACGTTTCCGCCAACTGCATTGATCGCCATGTTGCCACGCGCGGTGATCAGACGGCGATTATTTGGGAACCCGATAGCCCGGATGATAAGGCTTTGCACATCACCTATAAAGAACTGCATGCACAGGTCTGTAAGTTTGCCAATGTTTTGAAAGGGATGGGCGTTGGTAAGGGCGACCGCGTTGTTCTTTATATGCCGATGATCCCTGAGGCGGCTTATGCGATGTTGG
>CAKZVL010000034.1 GCA_937922155.1 uncultured Paracoccaceae bacterium
GGCGCACGCGGTTGGCGGCTTGGGTATAGTGCGTCTGTATCGGCAGGATACGGGATGCACCCAGCTCTGTCGCCTTTTCTACGATAAAGGCTGTGCGCTCCTTTCGGATCGGGGCGAATAGCAGCCAAAGGTCGGGGGGCATTTGCATCGGTTTGGTCTGGGCCTGACATCGCAAAATGCCACCACGCTTGCCTGCCTCAACCACCTCTGCGTCCCATTCCCCATCACGGGAATTGATCAGGGAAAGAACTGCCCCAACAGGCACACGCATCACCGCAAAAAGGTAATGCGCTTGATCCCGCTCCAGCGGAACCGATTGCCCTTCCCCCAGCGGGTGATCTACATAAAGACGAACCTTGGATGCCATAGGCGGACCATATGACCGAGCAGAACAAGACGCCAGACGCAACCGTCGCAGATAGCACAGGCAATTGGGTCGACACCCATGCACCCGCCGTGACGCAGCCCTACTTGCGCCTGTCCCGTGCGGACCGCCCTGTTGGTACGTGGCTTTTGTATTTGCCGTGCCTTTGGGGGCTGATGTTGGCCGCGCTTTACACTGATCGTTTTGGTATTCCAGCAATCTGGACGATTGTGGGCTGCGGCATTGGCGCATTCTTGATGCGTGGTGCGGGGTGTACGTGGAACGACATCAGCGACCGCCATATTGACGGGTCAGTCGCAAGGACCCGGTCCCGCCCGATCCCATCTGGCCAAGTCACGCTGCGCAATGCGGTGATATGGATGTGTGCGCAGGCGCTTGTCGCCTTTGTTATCCTGATCAGCTTTCCCTCAACGGCGATCTGGCTTGGTATTCTGGCGTTACTTCCGGTCGCGATTTACCCATTTGCCAAACGGTTCACGTGGTGGCCTCAAATCTTTCTAGGACTCGCGTTCAACTGGGGCGCGTTGTTGGCATGGGCCGCGCATACGGGCGAGATCGGGATCGCGCCTGTGATTCTTTATGCGTCCGGCATTGCATGGACCCTGTTTTATGACACGATCTATGCCCACCAAGACGTCGAAGATGACGCGCTGATTGGGGTGAAATCCACAGCGCGGCTGTTTGGTGACAATTCCGCAAAATGGCTGCGGGGTTTTTTGACGGCAACCGTCATATTGATGGGCATCGCCGTGCTTTGGGCCGCCCAAGACCGGTCCATCCTGTCGCTTGTGGTGGCCCTTGGCGGGCCATGGGCACTTGGCTGGCACCTGACTTGGCAATTGACGCGATTCAAACCGGACGACAATGAAAGCCTGTTGAAATTATTCCGATCAAACCGCGACGCCGGTCTCTTGCCCCTGCCGTTTTTCGCCATTGCCCTTTTGCTTTGATTGCGCATGTGGGCCGAGAGGACTAAGAAGAAGAACGCAGGGTAAAACGGACCAAAAATTATGCGGCTTTCTGCCCTTACGTTAAGATTTCTAACATTGGTGATCGCGGCTTGCGTCGCTTTCCTTGGCGCACGTGCGGCGGTCACGCTGGTCGAAGATCGTTCCGTTATTGCGGTGCGCGAAGACTTGATTGACCGCGGGTACAGCTGGGCATCCGTCCTTGGCGATGGGTTGCAAATCATCCTCGAAGGCACCGCACCAAGCGAAGCGTTGCGGTTTCGCGCCATTGCTTCTGCGGGCAGCATCGTGGATGCCAGCCGGGTCATCGACAACATGTCGGTCCAAGAATCTGAACGGATCGCCCCACCCGATTTTGCCATCGAAATCCTGCGCAATGATAGCGGCGTTTCCTTGATCGGCCTCATTCCCGCCTCCACCGATCGGGAAGAGCTGGCCGAAGAGATCACCAAAATCGCAGACGGCAAAACCGTCACTGATCTGTTGGAATCGGCTGATTATCCTGAACCGGACTCGTGGTCAGACGCTGTCAGCTACGCACTCAGAGCGTTGGGGGAATTACCACGTTCCAAAATTTCGATCTCAGCAGAAAAGGTGAGCGTGGACGCCATCTCCGACAGCGACGATGAAAAGCGTCTTCTTGAGTCGCGTTTGTCCCGCAACACGCCAAATGATGTCGATGTGACCGTGAACATCACCGCGCCAAGACCTGTGATCACCCCATTCTTGACCCGATTCACATCTGACGCAGAAGGCGCGCGTTTCTTGGCCTGTGCGGTCGATACACCCGCCGCCGAGGTCAAAATCATCGCAGCAGCCAAATCCGCAGGCTTCGAAGGCATTAGCCCCTGTGTCGCAGGCTTAGGATCGCCTAGCCGCGAATGGGGCGATGCTGTCGCGCTTTCGATCAACGCGATTGAGGCACTTGGCGGTGGCACCGTTACAATTGCCAATACAGATATTTCGATCACCGCGCCCTTAGGCACCGAACAAGGGACATTTGACAGCGCCATCGGTGAATTGGAAAACGCGCTTCCAGATGTCTTTGCCCTCAGCGCGGATCGACCCGAACTTCCCCAAGAAGGCAGCGAAGGCCCCCCTCAATTCACCGCCACGATGAGCCCGGAAGGACAAATTCAGTTGCGCGGCCGTGTGCCTGATGATGTCCTCAACCTGACGGTGGAAAACTACGCCAAGGCGAAATTTGGTGCAGCGCAGATTACTATGGGCACGCGGATCGCTGATGGTTTGCCTAATGGCTGGGCCGTGCGCGTGCTTGCGGGCATCGAAGCGCTGAGCGAGCTTTCGAACGGCTCTGTCGTCGTTGAACCCAACAACATTACGGTGCGGGGCAATACCGGCAATCCCGATGCCAGCGCCGATATCACTAGCCGCCTGATTGAAAAGCTGGGGCAAGCGGCGCAAATGACCGTCGATGTCGCTTACGTCAAACAGCTTGACCCCATCGCGGGCCTGCCGACACCGCAAGAATGTATCGACAATATCGGTGCGGTGACACAAGCGCGCAAAATCCTGTTTGATCCCGGCTCGGCCGATCTGACGCTGGACACGCAACCCGTCATTGATGACATTGCTGAAATCCTCAAACGCTGCCCTGATTTGCGCATTCGCATCGCGGGTTATACCGACAGTCAGGGCCGTGAAGTTATGAACCAAGCACTTTCGCAGCAACGTGCCTCTGCGGTTCTGGCCGCCCTGCGCACCCGTCGCGTACCCGTCGGGCGGTTTGAGGCGATTGGTTTTGGCGAAAGCGACCCAATTGCTGACAATGGCACCGAAGACGGCCGCGAGGCGAACCGCCGTATTGAGTTTAGCTTGATTGTGCCAGAAAATAGCGAAGAGACGACCACACTCGAAGAAATCGAAGCCCCCATCGCCGCACCGGACGATGACGCGGGCGACGCGACAGAATAGGATGACCACCCCGTGAATCGTACAGAATTCATCATTGCGACCGCCATCATCCTTTTTGTGGCATTCCTTTTGGGCTGGTTTTCGAACTGGCTGATTAACCGTTTCACCCGCGTATCCAAGGCCGACATCGGAGAGCTGGATAAGATGGCGCAATCCCTACATGAGGCCGAAGAAACCCGCGATCAGGCGATCACCTATCTGCAACAGCGCGAAGCAGAGATGACAAATCAGCTAACCCAGACAGAGGCAGAGCTGCGTGCAGCAATGGATGGTCTGCGCGATGCCCGTCGTGAGGCCGAAGAGTTGCGCGCCCGCGTCGATCTTTGATAGCTGCCCTGTGACAAACGCAAAACGCCGCTGGAAAACCAGCGGCGTTTCTTTGTGATGTTAAGTTGGTTTAGCCGTTCGCTTTTGGCGACAACAGACCAGCGTTAAAGACAAGACCTGCAACAACCGCACCGATGATTGGTGCTACGATGAACAGCCACAGCTGCGTGATCGCTGTTGTACCGGCAAACAATGCTGGTCCGATAGAACGCGCAGGATTCACGGAAACGCCTGTCACTTTGATACCGACAAGGTGGATAACAACCAGTGTCAGACCAATCGCAAGACCCGCCATAGACGCAGGCGCTGTTGAACCTGTGGCACCAAGGATAACCACAACGAACAAGAACGTCGCAACAACTTCGAAGACGAATGCAGACACCATGGTGTATTCACCAAGATAGCCTTCGCCCCAGCCGTTCTGGCCAAGCCCGTTTGTCGCAACATCATAGTCAGCCTGACCGTTCGCGATCAAAAGCAAGACGATTGCGGCCACGATTGCACCAGCAACCTGCGCGATCATGTAACCAATCGCTTCGCCAATGCCCATGCGGCCAGCGGCAACAACGCCGAGTGTGACGGCAGGGTTGATGTGACAACCTGAAACCGGACCAATACCGTAGGCCATACCGATCAATGCCAAACCAAAGGCAAAGCTGATACCTGTCAGACCAATGCCTGTCATGCCATCGGCGCCTGCGATAACCGCAGCACCACAGCCCAACAAGACCAGTGTAAATGTGCCGATAAATTCGGCGATTTGCTTATTCATAACGTGTCCCCACTTTATTGATTGTGGGGGGCTTGTAACATTTGACCAATTTTTCTGCAGGGGAATAACCCCGTCTCAGGCCCCTGTCACCGAAATGCCAGAATGCGTCCGATGGTGTTGAGCAATAGTTGCGCAGCGAGAATCGCGGTACTGCCTGTCGGATCATAATCTGGTGCGACTTCAACCAAATCAATCCCAACGATGTTCTGGCGCTTGGCAACAGCGGCGATCAGTTCCAGCACATCATAATAGTAAAACCCACCATGGCTTGGCGTGCCTGTCCCCGGCGCGATAGATGGGTCAAAGCCGTCGATGTCGATGGTCAGGTAGATATCAGTACCTTCAGGAATACGTTCCAACAGCGCCGCCGTGCCAAGCGCGCGACATTGCCGCACCGACAATATGTCAGACCCCATAGCGCGGGCGTCATCATATCCTTCTTTCGCGGTTGATGACACATTGCGGATACCAAATTGAGACAACCCCGTGACATACGGCTTTTCCGCCGCGCGGCGCATCGGGTTGCCGTGACCATAGCGCACGCCATGGCGCTCATCGACGAAATCCAGATGGGCATCAATTTGCAGAATGTGGATATCGCCATGACCCTCAAACGCATTGATGCAGGGTATGTTCACCGAATGATCGCCACCAATCACAACCGGCAATGCCCCGGCCTTGCGCATGGCGCGCACGCCCTTTTCGATGTTGGCATGGCTTTGCACTGTGTCGGTGTGAACGATGTCCGCATCGCCAATATCCACAATGCGGGTGCCCGCGCCCAGATAGGTCATATCGTCTTCGTGATCATAGACGCCCCCATGGCCAAAGGCGAAAAGGGTCGATGCCTCGCGCACAGCGCGCGGTCCAAACCGCGCGCCGGGCCGCCATTGCGTGCCGAAATCATAGGGCGCGCCCATCACGGCCACGTCTGCGTCGATCTTGCTCCAATCCTCAACGTAGGGGTATTTTCCAAAGGTCGAAATCCCGACAAAAGGCAGGTTCAACCGACCGTCTTCGTATCCGTGGCTCATCCTTTACTCCCTCGGGGCTGCGGCGCGGCGCAGTCGATCATTGATGGCGGCTCCCAAACCATGGTCCGGGATCGGAGAGATCGCGATCTTTTTCGCGCCCAGCGCATCAAGGCGATGCAGC
>CAKZVL010000035.1 GCA_937922155.1 uncultured Paracoccaceae bacterium
GAGATCATTGAGGTCCGGCAAGCTGGGACAAAAGACGCGGAAAAGGTAGTCCGCTTCACCAGTGAGCGTCCAAGCCGCCACAATCTCTGGCCGTTCCTGTACAAGCTTCAAGATGGACTGATGGGTTGTTCCTGTTTGAGCATGCGTTTGAATTTGGATGAAGGCTTGCACATCAAGGCCAAGCATCTTGGGATTAAGCCGAAAAACAACGCGATCAATATAACCACCTTGTTCCAGCCGCTGCCTGCGACGCCCAATTTGGGATGCGGACAGTCCCAGTTGGGTGGAAAGTTCCGCCGCAGAGGGCTGCCCCGCCGTTTGGAGGGCGGCGAGAAGTTTGATATCCATGGAATCAAGATCAAGCATGCGGCAATCATGCGATAAACTCTTTAGAAATGCAATTCACGCGCGCATTTTTCCAATTAACCCTTGAATTTTGCGCACCTATTGCACCGCATCCGACGTATCGTTGCACAAAACAAGGAGACCGCCCATGGGACCTTTCCCGCATGATGCCCCCAAATCTACGATCAGCCCCGACAACCCAGCAGGCACCGACGGTTTTGAATTCGTCGAGTTTGCGCATGAAAACCCCGATGAGCTGCGCACGTTATTTGCCAAGATGGGATATCAGCATACCGCAACCCACAAAACCAAGGCGATCGAGCTTTGGCAGCAGGGCGACATCACATATGTGATCAACAATGAGCCGGGCAGTCAGGCCCGTCGCTTTGTCGATCTGCATGGCCCCTGTGCGCCATCCATGGGCTGGCGGGTCGTCGATGCGCAGCATGCCTTTGACCACGCGATCGCCAAAGGTGCGACGCCCTATATGGGCGATGACAAAACGATGGATGTCCCCGCAATCGAAGGGATCGGCGGGTCACTGATCTATTTCATCGACCAATACTACGAAGAAAACCCCTATAACGATGAATTCAATTGGGTGGCAAAAACCCATCCTGAGGGGGTCGGGTTTCACTACCTCGATCACCTGACGCACAATGTTCACAAAGGGAACATGGACGTATGGTTCAAGTTCTATGGCGACTTGTTTGGGTTCAAGGAAATCCGTTTCTTTGACATCGAGGGCAAGTTCACAGGCCTGCTGAGCCGTGCGCTGACCTCTCCCTGCGGGCGCATTCGCATCCCCATCAACGAAGATCGCGGTGAGACCGGGCAGATCGTTGAATACCTCAAACGCTATAATGGCGAGGGCATTCAGCACATCGCAGTGGGCGCCCACGATATCTATGATGCCACCGACGAAATCGCATCCCGTGGGATCAAATTCATGAAGGGCCCACCTGATACCTACTATGACCTTAGCAAAACGCGGGTCGCGGGCCACAAAGAACCGATTGATCGGATGAAAAAGCATGGCATCATGATTGATGGAGAAGGGGTCGTGGGCGGCGGGGAAACCCGCGTCCTGTTGCAGATCTTTTCCAAGACTGTGATTGGGCCAATCTTCTTTGAATTCATCCAGCGCAAAGGCGACGACGGCTTTGGCGAAGGGAACTTCAAAGCGCTGTTCGAAAGCATCGAAGCCGATCAAATCGAACGCGGCGTGTTGAAGGAAGCTTGATCAAGGGTCTTGAAGGATAGAGAGGTCGGCCAGGGACGCGGGAACTGGCCGGCCCAACTGCGCCTGCATATGGCCCATCAATCCCGAATGTAGAGTGGTTGGCGGAAGCTCAGGGATTCGAACCCTGGGAGGACTTGCACCCTCGCCGGTTTTCAAGACCGGTGCATTCGACCACTCTGCCAAGCTTCCGCGTTCGACCTCTTTAAGGGGTCCATATTGATTCGAAAAGGTGCTTTGAGCGGTTGTTTTCCGCTCAACATTTTCGGGAAGGTCTTTCAAAGGCGTCCAGAGGGCGTTAGTCTGCCCATAATGGCGGTCTCGTAGCGCATGACGTTGCGGGCGCGCGCGTTGAAAACCTGCAAAGACTGACCAAAAAAGGTCGACAAAATCGGTTTAACGCACAAAAGACTAAGGGGCTAAGATGTCGGGCAAGACACTGAAAATAAAAAGCAAATCAACTTCCATTTTGGCGCTTTGCGCAGCATTCGCTTTGGCGGGCTGTGATGAGAATGGTGAATTCCAGATGCCGCAGTTTGGATCGGGCGGGGATGGTGAGCCATCTGCGAACGCGGGGCCTGTGCCGCCGGTTGAACTGATTGAACGCGATGTTGAGGCGCCTGACGTCTTTTCCGTGACAGAAAACGGCCTTTGGGATGGTCGCCCCTCGCTTGGTGGGGTTTGGGTCGCGCATCCGGATGTCAAAGACCCCGAACGCGTCATTATCCGAAACACCAGCAATGGTGAGTTTGTGATCGGTGCCTTGTTCCGTCGGGAGCGTGAAAACCCCGGACCGTCCTTGCAAGTGTCATCCGACGCAGCGGAGGCATTGGGCCTGTTGGCCGGGTCCCCCACTGTTCTGAACGTTATTGCACTGCGCACCGAAAAAGGACCCGCCGAACCGACAGAAGCGGCTACGACTGAGATACTGGGCCCACCCCCTGCGGTGGAGGCGACATCCTTGGACGAAACGACCACGGTTGCATCAGCGCAAGTGGAACTCGCAACGCCGACAGCACCTGTCGCCACACCTGATCCGACGCCCGCAGCAACGCCGGAACCTGATAACGTGCTGAGTGCCGCCGCGATTGCCATCGCAGCCGCCGAAGCGGCAGAAGCAACGGCAACAAACGACGTGGTGGCAGCTGCACCAACACCCGCGCCTGCACCTGTTCCTGCTCCTGCGCCTGCACCGGTTTCAACACTGGAAAAACCGTTTATCCAAATCGGTATCTTTAGCGTTGAAACCAATGCAACCGGCACCGCAGACCGGCTGCGCGCAGATGGGCTTTTGGCCACTGTCCTGCAACAGGAAAGCCGTGGCAAAACCTTCTGGCGCGTCATTGTTGGCCCGGCTCCAAACGCCGCTGATCGTGCGGCCGTTTTGGCAAAGGCCAAGGCCATCGGATTTACCGATGCTTATTTCGTAACCAACTAAATCTCTGGGGGACGCGATGCTGTCGACCATTTTCCGCGTCTTCGTTTTGACTTTGATCACATGGGGGATCACATGGGGCGCCCTGCCCGCCCACGCGTTCGAAACGCGGGCGCAAGCAGCCTATGTCATTGATCAAACGACCGGCACCGTGTTGCTGTCCAAGAATGCGGACGACCCCCTGCCGCCTGCGTCTATGTCCAAGCTGATGACGATCTATATGGCGTTTGAGGCTGTGGCCGATGGTCGTCTTGGGATTGATGAACGCTTGCCTGTATCAGCCCATGCAGCAGGCTACACCGGGTCTACCATGTTTTTGGACACGACCGACCGCGTCACCGTCGAAGATTTGTTGCGCGGTGTTATCGTGTTATCGGGCAATGACGCCAGTGCGGTTTTGGCCGAGGGGATCGCCGGGTCAGAGCCTGACTTTGCCCGCATGATGAATGAACGCGGTGCGCAAATTGGCCTGACCAATTCCAACTTTGTCAATTCAAACGGCTGGCCTGCCACCGGGCATCGCATGTCGATGCGCGATCTTGGCACCCTCGCCAACCGGCTGATCACGGATTATCCGACCTTTTATCCCCTCTTTGCAGAGGAACGGTTTGAATTTGATGGTCGCGCGCCCGCCAACAGCAACAACCGCAATCCTTTGCTGGGCCTTGGCATTGGCGCCGACGGGCTGAAAACCGGCCACACCCAAGAGGCGGGTTACGGGCTGGTCGGGTCCGCCAAACAGAACGACCGCCGGGTGATTTTTGTAATCACCGGCTTGCAATCGCAAGAGGCCCGCGCCGAAGAAGCCGAACGCATTGTGAACTGGGCCTTTAACCAATTTGCGCAAAGCGATGTGGTACGTGCGGGCACCAAAATCGCCGATGCTGAGGTCTGGATGGGCGATCTTGATACCGTGGGTCTGACGGTGGCAGAGGATGTCTCACTTTTGGTGCCGACAATCAATCGCGGCAAGGTGGATGCAGAACTGATCTATGCCTCCCCCCTACCTGCCCCCATTGCAGAGGGGCAGACAGTGGGTGAACTTGTCATCCGCTTGCAAGACTTGCCCGAAACCCGTGTGCCGTTGGTGGCCACGAATGCGGTTGGCGAAGGTGGTTTTGAAACCCGCCTGCGCGTTGCGGCCAATGTGGTGATGGGCAAGATCAACGGCTTGCGCGGCGGCGACGATCCGTCCTAAATACATCAAGTGACCCAAGCAAAATTCATCACCTTTGAGGGCATTGATGGCTCTGGCAAGTCGACGCAGGCCCGAAGGCTCGCCGCGCGTCTTGGCGGCGCTGTGCTGACCCGTGAACCCGGCGGTAGCCCCGGTGCAGAGGAAATTCGCCAGTTATTGCTGACCGGTGACCCCGACAGGTGGTCGGCGGAAACCGAGATTTTGTTGTTCACCGCTGCGCGCCGCGATCATTTGGAAAAGACGATCAATCCCGCCCTTGCAGCCGGTCAGACTGTCATTTCGGATCGATTCGCCGATAGCACCCGCGTGTACCAAGGGGCCACGCGCGGCGATCTGCGCGACACGGTGGATCGGTTGCATGAGGTCATGATCGGGCGCGAACCGGACCTGACCTTTATCATCGACATGGACCCGGCCAAGGCGTTGGAACGCGGGCTAGCGCGCAAGTCCGGTGAAGACCGGTTTGAAGACTTCGGCCTACCGTTTCAGGAAACCTTGCGCCACGGTTTTCTCGCCCTTGCCAAGTCCGCGCCGGAACGCTGCATCCTGATTGACGGGAACCGGAGCGAGGACGAGGTCGCAAGCGACATCGCCACCCAATACGCGGCACGGATATGAGCGACACGCCGCTGCCTGAACCCGACCGGATCAAAGGCGCACCGCACCCGCGCGAGACTGAACAGCTTTTCGGGCAAGACGCTGCGCAGCAGGCGTTTCTGGAAGCTTACAATTCTGGCCGTCTTCATTCCGGCTGGCTGATCACAGGGCCGCGCGGCATTGGGAAGGCCACGCTGGCCTGGAAAATCGCGACCTTTCTGCTGACCGAACAAGACGACGACGGGCTGTTTGGCGCGCCGCCACCGCCCACGTCGTTGCATGTGGCGCAAGACGATCCCAACGCCCAACTGGTCCAATCCGGCGCGCATCCGCGCCTGTTTGTGGTGCGCCGCCCCTTGGATGAAAAGACAGAACGCCTAAAGACTGAGATTACGGTCGACACCGTGCGCGGGATGAAGAAGTTTTTTCAGATGTCAGCGGCGGATGGCGGGCGGCGCGTTGTGATCGTCGATGCAGCGGATGAACTGAACCGATCTGCCGCCAATGCCATTTTGAAAGAACTCGAAGAACCGCCCGAAAACACCACGATCCTGTTGATTGCGCATCAACCCTCCCGCCTGTTGCCGACGATCCGGTCGCGCTGTCGGGAATTGCGCGTCACCCCGCTTGCCTCGGCGGACCTAACGGCGGCGCTGGGTCAGGCGGGATTTCAGACCGATGCACCCGATGCGCTGGCCTCCCTTTCTGGCGGCTCAGCAGGCGACGCGATCCGGGTTTTGGCGCAGGATGGGTTGCCGCTGTATTCAGAACTGGTGCAATTGATCGACGGCATCCCGCATATGGACCGCCCCCGCGCGATACGTCTGGCCGAAAGCTGTGCAGGGCGCGGCGCAGAGGAACGATTGACGCTGACCCTTGATCTGTTGGATCACTTGATGTCACGTGCCGCCCGCGCTGGCGTGCTGGGGGAGCCGCAGACCCAAGGCGCGCCCGGTGAAGCACGGCTGTTGGCGCGGATGGCGCCCCATGATCATGCCGCCCGCGCATGGTCGCTTGCCGCGTCTGATCTGGGTGAAACGGCGCGCCGCGCACGGGCTGTCAATCTTGACCCCGCTGCCTTGATCCTTGATATGCTGTTTAAGATTGAAAAGGTGGCGCAGTCCGTCGCCCAAAGGTGACATCTAAATGACCACGCCCACCATCGTTGATAGCCATTGCCACTTGGACTTTCCTGATTTTGACGGGGAACACGACGCGTTGATCGCCCGCGCGGCAGAGGCAGGCGTGACCCGCATGGTCACGATCTGCACACGGTTGCGGCTGGAACCGCAGGTGCGCGCCTTGGCGGAACGCTATGCCCCGGTGTTTTACGCCGCAGGCACCCACCCGATGAGCGCGGCCGAGGAACCGCTAACCTCCGTGGATGAACTCATCACCCTGTCCAAACATCCTAAATTCGTCGGGATTGGCGAAACCGGGCTTGATTACCATTACACCCAAGACAGCGCGGAGGTGCAAAAGACGTCGCTGCGCATTCATATTGAGACTGCGCGCGAAACCAAGCTGCCGCTGATCATCCACGCCCGCGCCGCGGATGACGATATGACGCAAATCTTGCGAGATGAGTTTAAGAACGGCGCCTATACCTGCGTGATGCATTGCTTTTCTTCGAGTGCAGCCCTTGGCAAAGCCGCGCTTGATCTGGGGTTTTATCTGTCGATGTCAGGCATCACCGCCTTTCCCAAAAGCCAAGAGCTGCGCGATATTTTTGCCGCCGCGCCTGTTGATCGTATCCTTGTGGAAACCGACAGCCCTTACCTTGCCCCGCCACCCCATCGCGGGAAACGCAATGAACCCGCCTTTAGCGCCCATACAGCCCGCGTCGGGGCCGATGTGTTCAAGATGGAATATGCCGATTTCGCAGCGCAAACGACGGCAAACTTTGACCGCCTATTTTGGAAAGCCGCATGAGCTTGCGCGCCACGATCCTTGGCTGCGGATCCTCCGGCGGCGTACCACGTCTAGGCGGACATTGGGGCGAGTGTGACCCCGAAAACCCCAAAAACACGCGCCGCCGCTGTTCGCTGCTGGTTGAAAAGTTCACCCCCAAAGGCACGACCCGCGTGCTGATCGACACATCCCCCGATATGCGCGCGCAACTGTTGGACGCAGATGTCGGCACATTGGACGCGGTTCTTTACACCCACGCGCACGCGGATCATGTGCATGGCATTGATGATCTGCGCATGCTGGTGTTCAACATGCGCCAAAGGCTGCAGGTTTGGGCGGATGGGGAAACATCAAACGCGCTGTTGGATCGATTTGGCTATGCCTTTGTGCAGCCCAACGGATCACCCTACCCGCCGATTTGTGAACTGAACCTGATCAAAGGCGATGTCACGATCAGTGGCGACGGTGGGCCGCTGACGTTCACCCCGTTTGAGGTCGAGCACGGCAACATCGACGCCCTTGGGTTCCGCACCGAAGGGCTGGCCTATCTGCCGGATGTGTCAACCATCCCGGATGAGGCCTGGCCGCATCTTGAAAATCTGGACGTGTGGATCGTGGACGCCCTGCGCCGCACGCCGCACCCGACCCATAGCCACCTAAGCAATACGCTGAAATGGATCGAACGGGTGAAACCTGCCAAAGCGGTGTTGACCAATATGCACAATGATCTGGACTATCAGACAGTGGCAGATGAAACGCCGCCCCACGTGCATCCGGCCTTTGATGGGATGGTCCTAGACGTTTAGGCGCAACGCGAGAGAACAGGCCATCGGCCCAAGGTAGACGACATGAACGCGCTTTTAGACATCATCCTGCCGGTGTTCGTTGTCATTGGGTTTGGCTATCTGGCCGTTTGGCGCGGGGTCCTGAGCGAAACCGCGACAGACAACTTGATGTATTTCGCGCAAACCTTTGCTGTGCCGTGTCTTTTGTTTCGCGCGATTTCCACGCTTGATCTGGGGCCAACGTTTACCTGGCCGCTTTTGATCAGCTTTTACAGCAGTGTTGTGCTGTGTTTCTTGGCCGGGCTGTTTGGCGCACGCCTGCTGTTTCAGCGCCCATGGGAGGATTCCATCGTCATCGGGTTTTGCGCGATGTTTTCCAACACCGTCCTTTTGGGGCTGCCGATTACCGAACGGGCCTTTGGGCCAGATGCGCTGGAAACCAACTATGCACTGATCGCGATACATGCGCCGTTTTGTTACATCATCGGGATCACATTGATGGAAACGGTGCGCAACGGCGCGACATCGCGCGCAGAGTTGCCCGCAAAGGTCGCGCGGGCTGTGTTTCGCAATGCGATCATCATTGGGCTGGCCTTGGGGTTTTTCGTCAATCTTACGGGGCTACGTTTGCCCAGCGTGCTGACCGATGGGATCGACCTTTTGGCCAGTGCGGCCTTGCCCGCGGCGCTGTTTGGGCTGGGGGGTATTTTGGTGCGCTATCGGCCCGAGGGCGATATGCGGGTGATTGCGATGGTCTTGCTGATTGGGCTGATCGGTCAGCCTGCAATGGTCTGGGCCTTTGGTTCTGCTGCGGGTCTGAGCACAGAGGCGCTGCGCTCTGCCTTGGTGACGAGTGCGATGGCACCGGGCATTAATGTCTATATTTTCGCCAATATGTACGGGGTGGCCAAACGTATTGCCGCCTCATCGGTGCTGTTTGCAACGGCGGTTTCCGTTTTGAGCACATGGGGTTGGTTGGCGGTGATGCCTTAGGCGGACAAGGGACCCTGCCTTTGTCATCTTTGACAAACCACAGAAATTATTTGAAAATAATTTTCGCCTGCGGCGGGCGCGTATTTTTGAACCAAATAAGCCATAACCCGCTTGCCGCTGAAGGTTCGGGTGAGTGGACAGAACCTAGAAACAGGCTCCTAGCAGATTTTCTGCGAAAATCGCCTGCCGCATTCAAATGGTATGATAGTTTCGGCAACTTCTGTCAGAAAAGCCGGTGGTGCGGTCGGGGGGACTCGAACCCCCACTCCGGTTAAAGAACAGCGACCTCAACGCTGCGCGTCTACCAATTCCGCCACGACCGCTATCGTAGGCTTGGGCGCGTATAATTCAGCCCCCCAACCTTGCCAAGAGGAAAACAGCGCCATTGCCAAAAGGCAGCTGTTTCAACATATAAACCCCATGGTTGAATGGCGGATCACATCAGGGCTGACGGAGTATGAATTTGCCTTGGCGGAGATGGAACGCCGTGCGGATGCGATTGCGCAAGGCCATGCGCAAGAATTGATCTGGCTGGTGGAGCACCCACCCCTTTATACCGCCGGGACATCTGCCAAACCCGCCGATCTGGTTGACCCAGATCGTTTCCCTGTGTTTGAGGCGCGGCGCGGTGGCGAATACACCTATCATGGGCCCGGGCAGCGGGTCGTCTATGTCATGCTGGATGTAGGCAAGCGCGGGCGTGATGTGCGCGCCTTTGTGCGCCAGTTGGAACAATGGATCATCGACACGTTGGCTGAGTTCAACGTCAAGGGCGAACGCCGCGAGGGGCGCGTGGGCGTTTGGGTGGTGCGTGATGACAAACCGCTGACGGCCATGAAGGAGCGACCCGAAGATAAGATCGCAGCCCTTGGCATCCGCCTGCGCAAATGGGTGTCGTTTCACGGGCTGTCGATCAACGTGGAACCCGATCTGGAGCATTTCAGCGGCATCGTCCCTTGCGGAATTGCAGAGCATGGGGTGACGTCGCTGGTGGACCTTGGCCTGCCCCTGACGATGGCGGACGTGGATGTGGCGTTAAGAAAGACGTTTGAAGGGGTGTTTGAGGTTTAGGGGCTTAAGCCGGGTATGATCAGGGACGTTGCCCCTCTTCACCCTATATGAAACAGGCTTGCGAACAATTTCGGATCCAAACTATCCGCCGCGAAGGTCTCCCCTTCGGTGAGAACGCTGACCGCATCGTGGCTGTGCAGGCTTTCCTGATGGCTCGCGATCACACGGAAATCGCTGATCCGGTCGTCTTTTTGCAACTGCTCTGTGAACAGGCGCGCGGCGTCTTCGACAAAGATTGGGTTGGCGGCGTTAAGCTCTGCAAAGGCTTGTTCATCTTCGCGTTTCACCATCACCTGCGTTTCAGTGGGCACCGCAGCGCGGGCCATGTCGATCAGGTCTTCGAACCAGAGGATTTTGGCGCTGCCGTCCACCAGTACCGACATGCGCGCCACGGATCGCTGCGAATGCGGCGTTGCCAACTGGCCGCGGAATTGGCGGGCGTGTTCGGAGAGTTCCAGCGAGCATGGGCAGGTGGAGGAATAGACATAATCCAGATGCACGATCTTTTTGCGCACGCCGTCAACTTCGATCAGTTCCAGCGCAATGTCGTAATACTGATAGCCCGACAGGCCAGAGCGCAGGCTTTCCACCTTCATCGGGAAGGAAAAGCGCATTTGAATGCGGGCGTCAAAGCTTTCTAGGTCGGTTTTATAGGCGTCCAACGCGCGTTCGATCACCTCAAAACTAAACGTCTCTTCGGCGTGTTTGTAGAATGTCCGCATGATGCGGGACATGTTGATGCCCTTTTTCTCCGCCTCAAGGCTGACGGTACCCGTGACAGAGGTTTCAAGCTGCAGATCGCCGTTGTCGCGGCTGTGAAAGCGGATCGGCAGGCGGAAATTTGAAATACCGACGTGCTGGATCTGCTGCTGCGCTCCCTTGATCAGGCTGGACGGACCATTTTGCAGATCGGGCATCGACGCCTTGTAGGCGTCATCAACTTCGAACTCTTCGGGGTAGGCCCGCGCGAGTGCGGGGTAATTGGATACCTCTTGGCCCGGGATCAATCGACTGACGAGGGGGTCAAGCGTTGCGACTTCTTCCGCGCTCACGTCCTCGGCCCAGCGCCGCAGCAAGGCTAAGGCTTCTTCGGCTTCTTGGCGGCTTGGTTCACGGGTCACGTCTCTGGAATGAATGTTCATGGATGGGGCCCCCTTCGGCACATCGCTGGACTTTACGTGGTCATCATCGTGTGATTTTCCAACGAATTCCCAATAAATACGTGATAAGTCGCGCCGTAGATCAGACATTGTTCATTTCTTTTCACCTCTCAGAGGCGGCTTTGATCTGCGTATCCGCCCTGCCCCTTTTGTCAGATAACCTTAAGCGCTTGTAAAATATCTGCAATCAAGTCGTCAGAATCTTCTAACCCTGCTGACAGACGCACCAAACTATCTGAAATCCCCAAGATGTCTTTTTGATCCTGCGGCAGGCGCTGGTGGGTTGTGGTCGCAGGATGGGTAACGATGGATTTGGCATCGGCAAAGTTGTTAGAGATTTTGATGATCTCCAGCGCGTTCAGGAATTTGAAACAGGCGTCTTTGCCACCCGCCACCTCAAAGGCGAGGACGGTACCACCAGAAGGCGCCTGTGACAGGGCCAGCGTCTGTTGCGGGTGCGCGTCATGGGTGGGATAGCGCACGTTTGTGATTTTGGGGTGCTGTGACAACGCGTTGGCGAGGTCCATTGCGCCGGCCGATTGCGCCCGCACCCGCAGGTCCATGGTTTCCAGCGCCTTTAGATGGGTCCAGGCGGCAAACGGGTTCATCGCCCCGCCTGTGTGTTTCATGTAGGCCTCAACCGGGCCACGGATCAGATCGCGCGCGCCGCAGATCGCCCCGCCCAGCATCCGCCCCTGCCCGTCCACGTGTTTGGTGGTCGAGATGATCGCGATATCTGCGCCGCAGTCGCGGGCATAGGAATAAACAGGCGTCGCCATCGCATCATCAGCCAAGACCAACGCGCCGACCTTGTGGGCGGCTTTGACGATGTGGCGCATATCCACCACCTCAAGCGTGGGGTTGGAAATGCTTTCGAAAAACACCAGCCGCGTATCGTCGCGAATGGCAGCGTCCCATGCGGCGTTGTCCCGCCCGTCGATCATCGTAATTTCCACGCCAAAGCGCGCAAGGATATCTTGGAGCACGTAAAGACAGGATCCAAACAGCGCGCGCGAGGCAACAACATGATCCCCCGCCTTGAGCAGCGCACAAAGCGCGCCAGACACGGCCGACATGCCCGATGCGCAGGCAAAGCAATCTTCATACCCCAAAAGCCCGGCAATGCGATCTTCGAACATGCGCACGGTGGGGTTGCCGTAACGGGCATAGATGAATTCATCATCGCCGCTTTTCTCAAAACGTGCCTCGGCCTGTTCGGCGCTGTCATAGACAAAGCCTTGGGTCAAAAACATCGCTTCGCTCATCTCGCCCCATTGGGACCGCTTAGAGCCGCTGTGGATCGCGCGTGTGCGTGGTTTCAAATCTTTCATCGCTTGTCATCCTTCGGACCATCCGGCCACAAAAAAACCCGACACCGGTCAAAGGTATCGGGCAAAAACCCGCGACCCTTTTAGCGGCATGTTTAAAGTGGCCCGCAATCCGGTAACAAATCGCCACTAATGCGGTCCTAAGCCGGGCGTTGGTCGAACGCAAGGGATGAAGCCGCCAATCGCGCCTAACAAAAGATCACATTTCATCCATTATTTCTAAATCGCACGGTCATGCCCACAGGATCGCTGCGTCGGATATCACCTGTCAAATCTCCAAACACTTTTAAGGTTGTTTTACGCAAGCTAACCCCGCCGGGAAACGCCATTTTAACCTGAGCCAAGCGATACTGCGACCCCGTCAAAAAAGGCCGCAGTTATGGAACATTACAGAAGGCATCGACATCGAACCACCTACCCCGTCCACATATCCACGCCGCACGGCAAAACGCGGCTTGATATCATCGACGTCAATGATCAGGGCGCCCGGCTCAAAGGGCGGCTCGATGTGCGGGTCGGTGAAAATCTAACGATCCCCATTTTATACATGAATGTGCGCGCAAAGGTGCAATGGGTTGGCGAAGGATACATCGGCGTCATTTTTACCCCGCCCCTGACAAAGGGACAGCTGTCCACCATCAGCTTTGGCGTCAGACAAGTGCCGGGTCAGCGGTTTAACACCGCCGGGCTTCAGGAACTCAGCTAGGTGTTTTCCGGGTCGATCAGATACTTTTGCAGCGCCATGATCTGCACCCACAAGAACAGGCCAAGAACCAAAGGAAACACCCATGTTTCCAGCGTGACCCAAAGTTCAGTGGATTGGGTGCGCCAGATGATTTCATTGGCAACGGCCAAACCGACAAAGGCAATCACCATACGTTTGGTCAAAATCATCCAACCCTCGGTCTGCATCGGCAGATACTCTGCCATCACCCATTCCAAATAGCTGCGCCCGCGCGCCAAACCGATGCCCAAAAGGGCGGCCATACATCCATAAACGATCGAGGTTTTCATCTTAAAAAACCGCTCATCATTGAAATAGGCGGTCAGACCCCCGAAAAAGATCACCATAAAGGCGGTGAACACCTGCATCCGCCCCAGCTTTCCGGTGAGCGCCCACAGGATCGCCATCGCGATCAACAGGATCGGCACAAAGATCAGGGTCGCCATGATAAACCCTGAATATTCGGTCCCTAAAATGGTATAGCTCTCATCCTTGATCCTGCGATAGATCAGGAAAAAGATGATCGTTGGCCCAAGTTCAAGGACCTGTTTCAGGATTGGATTGACGCGGCGTTCAGACATAAAGCTCCCCTTTGCCTCCCATTTCCACGATCACAGCGCCAAGTGCAACCAGTGCCATCACCACAGCCTTGCACAGCCCCACCCGATCGCCCAAAAACAACCAGCCAAGGATCATCTTGCTCCAAATACTCCCGCCGGAGGCGTCCTTACTTTCAAGACGGCGCAACGCCGGGATTGAAGCGTGTTTGGGGGCGCTGCCCCCGCGCGGCAGGCCGCGCTCCCCCGGAGTATTTTTAGCAAGATGATACAGGGCTTCAGCGCCCCTCGTCAGTCGAGACCGACGAGCGCTTTGGCAAAGTCCTGCGGATCAAACGGGGCCAGATCGTCGATTTGTTCCCCCACCCCAATCGCGTGGATCGGCAAGCCAAATTTATCGGCCAGCGCCACAAGCACGCCACCCTTGGCAGTGCCATCCAGCTTGGTCATCACAAGGCCGGACACATCGGCAAGGTCTTGAAAAACTTTCACTTGGTTAAGGGCGTTTTGCCCCGTTGTTGCATCCAGAACCAGCAGCGTATTGTGCGGCGCATCGGGGTCTTTCTTGCGGATCACGCGCACAATTTTGGACAATTCTTCCATCAGATCGGCCCGGTTTTGCAAACGTCCGGCGGTGTCGATCATCAACAGATCCGCGCCGTCCTTATGCGCCTGCTCCATCGCGTCAAAGGCAAGGCTGGCCGGGTCGGACCCTTCCGCTGCGGTCAGCACAGGCACCCCGGCGCGATCCCCCCAAACTTGCAGTTGTTCTACAGCCGCCGCGCGGAACGTATCGCCCGCCGCGATGACGACGGATTTACCTGCCGCCTTGAACTGGCTGGCCAGTTTGCCAATCGTCGTCGTTTTGCCCGAGCCATTGACCCCGACCACCAACACCACCTGCGGTTTATGGGCATAAAGCGGCATAGGCCGCGCGACCCCGTCCATGATCCGGGTGATTTCATCCGCCAGGAGGCCCTTAATCTCTGCCACGCTTAACTTGCGGCCCATATTGCCCTCGGCGATGTTCGCGGTGACGCGCAGGGCGGTGTCGACGCCCATATCGGCGGTGATCAACAGCTCTTCTAGCTGTTCGAGCATGTCATCGTCCAAGGTGCGGCGCACGACGGTCTTTTTCTCGCGGTTGAACAGACGGCCCAGCAGGCCCTTCCTTTCCTCGGGCGCCTCCGCTTCGGCCTCATCCAAGGCGGACGGAGCGAGTGTTGTCATCGGTTGAATGACGTCTTGCGGTGCTGGGCGCTCTGCTGCGATCCGGGCGGCGTCTTCTGCGGCCAATCGCGCATCTTCTGCCGCTTTTGCCTCCTCTGCCAAGCGGGCGGCGTTTGCAGCTTCGGCCTCAATCCGTGCGTCCTCTGCGGCTTGGGCCGCTTTCTCTGCAGCCTCTGCGCGCTCTGCCTCCTCTTGCGCGTGGCGGCTCTCTTCGGCTTCTCGCGCGGCCTCGGCTTCGCGGGCTTCGCGCGTCAAGCGTTCGGCCTCTGCCTTTGCGCGCTCTTGCGCCTCGGCAGCTTTTTGTGCTTCTAATTCAGCGCGTTCAGCGGCGTCCTTCGCGCGGATCTCTGCGGCGGCGCGCTCTGCATCTGCGGCTTCTGCCGCCTCTCGCTCTGCGGCGATCCTTGCGGCCTCTGCGGCTTTTGCCTCTTCTTCGGCCTTTCGACGCGCAGCCTCTGCGGCTTGTGCCTCTGCGGCGCGGCGCGCCTCTGCTGCGGCGGCTTCTGCTTCAGCTTTTTCTCGGGCGACGTCTGCCTCTGCCTGACGCTCTGCCGCTGCTTTGGCTTCTGCCTCCAACCGGGCGGCTTCGGCTTGCGCCGCGGCTTTCGCATCCTCTTCCGCCTTTAGGCGGGCTTCCTCAGCCGCGGCAGCTTTGGCTGCTTCCGCCTCTGCAGCCAATCGCGCAAGTTCCGCCGCGCTGTCTTCGGCAAGCTGTGCATCGGCTTGATCGGCACCATCGACCTCAACAACCTCTTCCTCACCACCGTCGGACACGATGGCATCCAGCCCCTCATCAATTTTGGATGAAGATTTAAACAGCTTTTCTTTGAGCTTTTTGAAAAACGCCATGCGCCCGCCTTTGTCGTTGTTAGCAAAGACCTAATACGCACACGCGCGATTTAAAAGGGGGCGTTAAACCTCGTCCGGAAAGTGCTGCATCGTGGAACGGATCGGATTCGGTGCCGCCTGCCCTAGCCCACAGATCGACGCATCGGCCATGGCTGTGCACAGTTCCTCCAACAAAGGTTGATCCCATGTGTCGGCTTGCATCAATTTCACCGCCTTTTCGCAGCCCACGCGGCAGGGCGTGCATTGCCCACAGCTTTCGTCCTCGAAAAAGCGCAGCATGTTCAGGGCTGCGGCCTTTGCGCTGTCTTTGTCGGATAGAACGACCACCGCAGCAGACCCGATAAAAGTGCCAAGCGGCTGCAAGGTATCAAAGTCGAGCGGGACGTCATTGATCGACGCCGGCAAAAGGCCAGAGGACGGACCACCCGGTTGATAGGCCTTGAAACTATGGCCCTCCGCCATGCCGCCTGCAGCGTCGATTACATCCATGATCGTGGACCCGGCCGGCAATAAATATACGCCGGGCGAGGCGACCCGGCCCGAAACGGAATAGGATCGCAAGCCGGTGCGCCCGTTTTTCTCGGTCGCGTTCAAACACTCCGGCCCTTCGCGGCAGACCCTGGCGACCCAGTGCAGCGTTTCGACGTTATGCACCAAGGTCGGTTGGCCAAAGATGCCGACCTGCGCCACAAACGGAGGGCGGTGGCGGGGCATGCCGCGTTTGCCTTCGATGGATTCGATCATCGCGCTTTCTTCGCCGCAAATATAGGCCCCCGCGCCACGGCGCAGGTCGATATAGCCTGGCGCGACCAGACCTGCGTCTTCTAGCGCTTTGATCTCACACCGCAAAATGTCGAGGACGGCAGGATATTCGTCGCGCATGTAAATATACGCTCTCTCAGCCTCCACCGCCCAAGCGGCGATCAACATCCCCTCAAGGAACAGATGCGGGGTGCGTTCCAGATAATAGCGATCTTTGAACGTGCCCGGCTCCCCCTCATCCCCGTTCACGGCGAGGTATCGCGGACCTTCGTTCGCGCGCACAAATCCCCATTTCTTGCCAGACGGGAACCCCGCGCCACCAAGGCCGCGCAGGCCAGAGGCCAGCACGTTTTCTTGCACAGCCTCCCAATCGCCACCGTCGCGCAGGGATTTCAGGGTGTCATATCCACCATCTTTTACATAGGCGGCGAACCCTTCGTAGTCGGGCACATGGGCGTGTGTATCCCCCGCCGCAATCGCTACTTTCACCTTATCCAGCGTGGCGTGATCCACGTGGTTATGGCCCAGTTCCAGCGTCGGCGCGGTATCACAGCGCCCCATGCAAGGCGCGCGCACAACGCGCACCTTAGTTGCGTCCAACCCATCCACCAACGCCTTTTGCAACGCGGCAGAGCCTGCCAATTCGCAGGACAAGGAATCGCACACCCGGATCGTGAGCGCAGGCGGCGCGACGTCATCCTCTTTCACCACATCGAAATGGGCGTAAAACGTCGCAACCTCGTACACTTCCGCTTGCGACAGGCGCATCTCTTCGGCCAAGGCGCGCAGGTGACCTGCGGAGAGATGACCATATTCATCTTGGATCAAATGCAAAAACTCGATCAACAGATCGCGGCGGCGCGGTTGATCCCCCAAAAGCGCGCGAACCTCATCCCATGGCTGATCTTCTACCTGACGGCCCTTGGGACGGTGGCGCCCCTTCCCTTTGCCAGATTTCCAGACGCCTTTGCGATCATCCGATGCCATGTGCATTCCTCCTGCTTGGGGATTGTTTTACGCAGTCTGGATTAGAAAGCAGAGTGCAAAACCGACACGATCCCACCCAGATACGCGGTCTGGAACAGGATGTCGCATCGCAAGGGGAAGACCGTTCACGATTTGCATGTTATGACGTGCATCGGAAACCTAAATTGAAAGACGCCATGCGCTTTGCCATTGCTACATTAATGCCCATCCCATTGCTTGCCCTTGCAGCGGTGTTTGGCGGCGTCTGGGTGGTGGCCGCGCTGATCTATATGACCGGGTTGGTCTTTGGACTGGATACGCTGATTGATCCAGAGGATGCGGCAGAATTTCCCGCAGCAGACGCCCTGTCGGTCACGCTGGCCTTGCTGCATTTCCCGCTGCTGGCCATTGTCGTTTGGGGGTTAAGCCGCGGCGATGTGGCGATCATTGGGAAAATCGGTTTATTCGTGGCATCCGGAATGTATTTCGGCCAAGTCGGCAATTCCAACGCGCATGAACTGATCCATCGCAGCACGCGCAGCCTGCACCGATTGGGGATGTGGGTCTATATCTCGCTCTTGTTCGGGCATCACACCTCGGCGCATGTGCTGGTGCATCACCGTCATGTGGCGACAGATGCGGACCCATCCTCGGCCAAACTGGGCGAAAGTTACTACCGCTTTGTGCTGCGCGCCTGGATTGGGTCATTTCGCAAGGGGCTGGATGCAGAACGCGCACGCTTGGCCAAGATCGGGCGATCCAAATGGCGCAACCCCTACCTAATCTACGGCGCAGGATCGGCCCTGATGATCCTCACCGCAACGCTGATTGGCGGCTTTGGCGGCATGGTCGCTTATGTCCTGCTCGCCTTTTATGCGACCTCGCAACTGCTGCTGTCCGATTACGTGCAACACTATGGCCTCAGACGCGCCGTTCAAGGCGGAAAACCAGAACCCGTCGGCGAACGCCACAGCTGGAATGCACCGCAGTGGTTTTCATCGGCGCTCATGCTGAACGCGCCGCGCCATTCTGATCACCACGCGCACCCAAGCCGCGCCTTTCCAGACCTGCGTCTGTCGGATGATGCGCCAACGCTACCGCGATCCCTGCCCGCGATGGCGACATTGGCGCTGTTCCCAACCCTCTGGCGGCGCGTGATGGATCACCGCGCCCGGAAATGGACCCATGCGTAGCCTGATTTTCGCCCTCCTTGCCACACCAGCACTGGCCGAAACCCCAATGACGGGCGTAGAGTTCGAAGCCTACGTCGAAGGGCGCACGCTCTCCTTTGGCACGCTCGGCAACCCGAACTATGGCGTCGAAAAATACCTACCAAACCGGCAGGTCATTTGGTCCCGGGAACCGGGTCAATGCGTCGATGGCGTGTGGTACGAACAGGGCGAAGACATCTGTTTCTTGTACGAACACGACCCAGAACCCAAATGCTGGCGCACCTATCGCACAGAAAATGGCATACGGGCCGAATTCACCAACCGCCCGGGCCAAAGCGCGATCTTCGAAACCGTCGACAGCCCGGATGCGCTGATCTGCCCCGGCCCTGACCTGCTGGGCTAAATCACCCCTTGCCGGGTTTGCCCAGATCAAGGCGACCATCAGCAAATTCAATCTCAATCCGCTTCGCCGCCTTTGCACCCGCAACCTGCGTCACCACAGCGCCATCCCCACGCACAACCGCATATCCCCGCTTCAGCGTTTCAGGATAGCCCAGCGTCTGACGCAACCGATCCAATGCATCCAGTCGCGCAACACGTTCCGCCTGCTGGCGACCGGCACGATCTGACAATCGGCTGACCATGTTCTGCAAACGCTCTGCCGCGCGCGTCGTATCGGGTGCCTTTAGCACCTGACGCTGAACGTCCCGCCGCGCCACATCGACCGAGCGCCCTAAGGCAGGGGCAAGCCGCACTGACAACGCCTGCAACCGCTGCCGTTCCGTCGCCAATGGTCGCGTCAAAAGACCGGGACGCAACGGCGTATCCGCAAGGCGCAGCCGCTTATTCGCCGCCGCCGATTTCAACGCATTGGGTAGCCGTTCGCCCAAGTAATCCAGCCGTTGGCGTGGCGTTTCCACCAACGACAGAGGCTTGGGCAAGGCCCGCCCCAAATCGCGCACCCGCTGCTGACGCTGGCCAATCGCCCCTGTCAGCGCTTGCGTCAAACGCCCGCCCGCCTGATCAACCCAGGCCATCAGCTCAAGCCGCACAGGCACCGCCAACTCCGCCGCCGCCGTGGGCGTGGGCGCGCGCATGTCAGATACGTAATCCACCAGCGTCGTATCGGTTTCATGGCCCACCGCCGAAATCAGCGGAATATCAGACGCCGCCGCCGCCCGCGCCACGGCTTCCTCATTAAACCCCCAAAGATCTTCGATAGATCCGCCGCCACGCGCGACAATCAACAAATCCGGTCGCGGCATGGCCCCGCCGGGCGTCAGCACGTTAAACCCTTCAATCGCGCGGACAACATCCGGAGCGCAGGCCTTGCCCTGCACCGCCACGGGCCAGACCAACACCTTGCGCGGGAAACGATCCCGCAAACGGTGCAAAATATCGCGGATAACGGCACCCGTGGGCGAGGTGACGACGCCAATAATCTCGGGCAGATAGGGCAAATCGCGCTTGCGTTCCGGGGCGAACAACCCCTCCGCCGCCAACAGCTTTTTGCGCTTTTCCAGCA
>CAKZVL010000036.1 GCA_937922155.1 uncultured Paracoccaceae bacterium
GATACGGTCAGCTATTCGAAAAAGCATAATCTGGCCAATCAGGAAGATGACAGGGACGGGCATTCCAACAACCATTCCGACCATCTGGGTGTTGAAGGGCCGACGGATGATCCGGCGATCATCGCCGCCCGCACGCGGCGCAAGCGCAACATGATCGCGACATTGATGCTGTCGCAAGGCACGCCCATGATGCTGGCGGGGGATGAGTTAAGCAATTCGCAAGGCGGCAACAACAACGCCTATTGCCAAGACAATGACATCGGTTGGGTGACTTGGCCTGATGAGGGCGATCCGTTTTTTGATTTTTGTGCGCAGGCGATTGCCTTTCGCCGGATGCACCCGCTGTTGCGGCAAAAGCGGTTTTTGCATTCGCGCACGCGGGTTGTGGACGGGGAGCCGGATTTGTTTTGGCGTCGCGCCAACGGAGAGGCGATGCGCCAGTCTGACTGGGATGATCCTGAACTGGATTTCATCATGGCAGAGATGCGCATGGCGTCAGGATCGCCCGAATATGTGCATCGTGAGGGGGCGTTGCTGGTCGTTTTGAACCGTGGCAAGGCGCGGGCGATCACGCCGCCCGTGCTGCCAGAAGGCGGCCATTGGGTGCGCCGGTTTGATACCAGCCAAGACGATCCGATTAAGGTGACAGATGGGACGGATGTTGCCGGGGATTGTGTTGTTGTGTTTTCACATGAGACTGCGGCCTAGGCGAGGCGGGCTTGTCGCGCTGTTCCGGTCTGGATCAGCGCAATTTCAGCGGGCGTGGCAACAGTTTGTGCGTTATCAACCGACTGTTCCTTTATCGTGGGGCAACCGCTGTTGCGCCTTTCTAAATTTGTAAAGGTATGGCAACACGCAAGGTTCGTGAGTGCTTTGTCTTGGTGTTGTAAGGAACTTTCTAAATGAATGTGGTGAATGATCTGTCTGGCGAGGCGTTGCGCCTGCGTATCGCCCAGCACCTGACCTATACGCTTGGCAAAGATAAATCCCACGCGAGCCTTTATGATTGGCGGATGGCGGTCAGTTATTCGGTGCGCGACATTTTGATCGAGCCTTGGTTTGACGCCACGCGCAAGACGTATGAAGCCCAAGGTAAACGCGTCTATTACTTGTCGATGGAATTTCTGATCGGTCGCATTCTAGAGGATGCGATGGTCAACCTTGGCCTGCGGGACGCGATGGAGCAGGTGTTAGAGGGCGAAGGGATTGCGCTGGCGGATGTCATTGAAGATGAGCCTGACGCGGCCTTGGGCAATGGTGGTTTAGGTCGATTGGCGGCGTGTTTTCTGGAAAGCCTGTCGACCTTGGCCTGTCCTGCTTATGGCTATGGCATCCGCTATGAACACGGGCTTTTTCGCCAAAAGTTTGAGGGTGGCCGGCAGGTGGAACATCCAGAGGATTGGTTGAACCAGCCGCATCCGTGGGAATTTGAACGCCCAGAGGCGCGCTATATCATCCCGTTTAAGGGGCATATAGATGGTGCATCGTGGTATCCGTCCGAAACCGTTTATGCCCGTGCCTATGACATGCCTGTTGTGGGGTGGCAGGGCAAATGGGCCAATACGTTGCGCCTATGGGGCGCGCATCCGACCGAGCTGTTTGATTTGGAACAGTTCAATTCAGGGGATCATACGGCGGCTGCCGCGCCCGAGGCGTTGGCGCGGACGTTGTCGCGGGTTTTGTACCCTGAGGATACCACCGACAACGGCAAAGAGTTGCGTCTGAAGCAAGAGTTTTTCCTCACCTCTGCCGCGTTGCAAGATATTCTGCGCCGGTTCCAAAGTGAGTATGACGATCTGTCGTTGCTGCCGAGCAAGGTTGCGATCCAGTTGAATGACACGCATCCAGCACTTGCCGGGCCAGAGTTGATCCGCCTGTTGATCGACGTGCATGGCCTCGGGTGGGACGCGGCCAAGCGCATTGCGCAGGGGTGCTTGAACTATACCAATCACACGTTGTTACCCGAAGCATTGGAGGCGTGGTCGACATGGTTGATGGGCCGGGTTTTGCCGCGCCATATGCAGATCATTGAACGCATTGATGCAGAGCATCAGGCCAGCACGGGGTGCGACGCCGATTTGGCGATTGTGCGCCATGATCAGGTGCATATGGGCACCCTCGCGTTTGTAATGGCCTCGCACGTAAACGGTGTGTCCGCGCTGCACACGCAGTTGATGAAAGAGACGGTGTTTTCGGGGCTGAACGGGATTTATCCCGGTCGCATTTTGAACCAGACCAATGGTGTGACGCCGCGCCGTTGGCTGCGCCTATCGAACCCGGCCTTGTCAAAGGTGTTGACGGAAACGATTGGGGCTGGGTGGGAGCGTGACCTTGATCTGCTGGCGCAGCTGTCGGCGCACGAAGGCGAGCGCAGTGTGCGCAATGCCATTGGGGCGGCGAAACGTCAGAACAAAGTGGCGCTGTCCAATTGGGCGGCAGAGCATTTGGATGTGACGTTGAACCCGGATGCGATGTTTGATGTTCAGATCAAACGGATGCACGAATACAAGCGCCAGTTGATGAACATTTTCGAGACCATTTCCCGCTGGTCTGCCATTCGCGCGAACCCTGAAGGGGAGTGGACGCCGCGTGTGAAAATCTTTGGCGGTAAGGCGGCACCCGGTTATTTCTTTGCCAAGGATGTGGTGCGGTTCATCAATGATGTGGCGGATGTGATCAACAATGACCCGGTGGTCGGTGATTTTCTGAAAGTGATTTATCCGGCCAATTACAACGTGTCGATGGCGCAGCGGTTGATCCCGGCTGCGGATTTGTCAGAGCAGATTTCGACCGCGGGCAAGGAGGCGTCGGGAACCGGCAATATGAAGTTCACAATGAACGGGGCGCTGACGATTGGCACGCTGGATGGCGCAAATGTTGAGATCCGTGAACAGGTTGGGGCAGAGAACTTTTTCCTATTCGGGATGACCGCGGCCGAGGCGCAGGCGCGCTATGGCGTGGAAGATCACGCGCGCAAGGCGATCAAGGGCAGCCAGCAGATGCAGGATATCTTGCAGCTGATTGTTGAGGGCCGATTTAGCCCTGATGAGCCGACACGGTATCACGGGTTGGTTGATGCGATGTGGCATCATGACCCGTTTTTGGTGGCGTCCGATTTTGATGCTTATCTGGCCGCGCAAGCGGACGTCGACGCGGTCTTCTGCGATGCGGACCATTGGAACACCTTGGCCATGCGCAATATCGCAGGCGCTGGGCAATTGTCGTCAGATCGCACGATCAAGGGATATATGGCCGATATTTGGGACACCAAAAGCCTTGGCTAGGCCGGTTTTAGGGTGATCTCGCTCGCGTGGGCCAGATAGGCAAAGCCGTTTCCGTTGAGGGTGAGTTGGGTATCGTTCAACGTGGCCCCATTGGAAAATGACAGGCTGGCGTCGCCTGTGAGTTTCAGGGTTTGCGCTGTTGTGGACAGGTTAAAGACGCAAGTCAGCGTTTCGCTGTCGGCGGTGCGAGTGAAGGCCAAGATCGGTTCTGGAAGGGTCAGGAACGTGGTCTTGCCCCGGCTGAGCGCCGCGCTGGCCTTGCGACGGGCGATGACGTCTTTGTAAAAGGCAAGGATGCTGTTTTCGCCCTGTTGATCCACAGCCTTTGCCGCCTGTGGTGCCTTGACCGGGAGCCAGGGCGTGCCAGTGGAAAAGCCCGCGTTGGGCGCGTCTTTTTCCCAGACCATGGGTGTGCGGCAGCCATCGCGCCCTTTGACAGCGGGCCAGTATCGAATGGCGGGGGGGTCGGTCAGTTCTTCGAAGACGAGTTCGGTTTCGGTTTGGCCCAACTCTTCACCCTGATAAATTCCGATGGTGCCTTCGAATGCCATCAGCATTGCGCAGGCGAGGCGGGCGATTGCATCCTCAGATACGGCGTAATCTGCCCAGCGTGTGACTTGGCGCGGCACGTCGTGGTTGCTGAAGGACCAATAGGGATGCCCGTCGGGCGCGCCGCGTTGGAAACCGTCGATGCAGTTTTGAAAGTGTTCTGCGTTAAAGTCGGGGCCAAGCATGGCAAAACTGTAGGCCATGTGCAGCCGCGAGGTGCCTTTGGTGTAGTCGCCCATGATCTGGATGGACTTATGGCCCATCTCGCCGACTTCGCCGACCATCATGATGTCGTCGTATTGATCGGTGAGCGCGCGCAAGCGTTCGAGGAAGCGCAGGTTTTCGGGCCGGGTTTTGTTGTAGATGTTGTCTTGCATCCCATAAAGATCGGTTGCCATGACCTGCGGTTTGGCTTGGGCTGGGGGGTTGGAGCGCAATTTTTTGTCGTGGAAGTAATAGTTTACAGTATCTAGGCGAAACCCGTCGAGGCCGCGGTCGAGCCAGAATTTGCAGGTATCCAAGATCGCATCAACGACAACGGGGTTGTGAAAGTTGAGGTCGGGTTGCGAGGCGAGGAAATTGTGCAGGTAATACTGACCACGTTGCGGGTCAAATTCCCATGCAGGGCCGCCAAAGTGGCTGTGCCAATTCGTGGGCGGTGATCCGTCGGGCAGCGGGTCGGCCCAGACGTACCAATCGGCCTTGTCGTTGTCGCGGCTGAGGCGGGATTGTTTGAACCATTCGTGCTGATCGGATGTGTGGGACAGCACCTGATCGACGATGACTTTTAAGCCCTTATCATGGGCGGTTTTGATGAGCTTATCAAAGGCGTCTAAGTCGCCAAAGAGCGGGTCAACGGCCAGATAATCGGAGACGTCATAGCCCATATCGGCCTGTGGCGAGGCGAAAATCGGAGAGAGCCAAATACAATCGGCGCCCAGATCGGCGATGTGATCTATGCGTCTGGTGATCCCGTTAAGGTCGCCGACACCGTCGCCTTTGTCATCCTGAAATGAGCGGGGATAGACCTGATAAACAACTGCGCTGCGCCACCATTCTTGCATTTTTGATCCTTTCGAAGGAGGGTCAGGTTAGCACCGAAATTTACGATTGGAAGGCACTTTTTCGCGCTGTTAGGCTGCGCTGGTTGGGCGCAATGTCGAGCGGTTGGGTTTGATGGAAAAGATCGGAGCCTCCGGCGGGAGTATTTTGAGCAAGATGATATGACTTTGGTCTGAGATGCGCGGCACAGGGCGTACACAAGTGGTCCACCGAGAGGGTGGATTTGGCCTTGTGATGGTGTGAGTGATGGGGTCAAGTCGTCGGCGTAACGCGCAAAGGGCGGGCGATGGCAGATAAAACGATCATAGTTGTCGGTGCGGGCATTGTGGGGGTGTCTGCCGCCCTTTGGCTGCAGCGCGGTGGATGTGATGTGACCTTGGTCGATCGGACTGGTCCCGCCGCGGGGACGTCTTACGGCAATGCGGGGATTTTAGCCTCTGGCGCGATTGTTCCGGTGAGCGTTCCAGGGTTGCTGAAGAAGGCGCCGCGCATGCTGTTGGACCGGGATCAGCCGTTGTTTTTGCGCTGGCGGTATTTGCCCCAGTTTTTGCCGTTTTTGCGGACGTATCTGCGACAGGCCAAAAATGTTGATCATATCGCGGCGGGTTTGCATGAGTTGTTGCACGATAGTGTGGATCAACATCGTGCGTTGGCCGAGGGCACCAAGGCGGACGCCTATCTGCATGAGGGCGATTGGATCTATGGCTATCAGGATCGCGCGGCGTTTTTGAAGGACAGCTATGGCTGGGACTTGCGCCGCGCGCATGGCGTGTCGTTTGAGGAAATGAGTGCCGCCGAGCTTGCCGCGCATGATCCGGCTCTTGCTGCGCGGTTTGGCTATGGCGTGCGGATGACCCGCCATGGGCGCATTGCGGATCCGGGGGCTTATGTTGCGGCATTGATGGAGGCGTTTTGTGAGATCGGCGGGCGGTTTGTCAAAGCGACGATTAGCGATGTTGTGATCGAAGAGGGCGTTTGCACAGCCCTTGAGACCGAGGCGGGGCGGATGGTTGCCGACCAATTTGTGCTGACTTTGGGCGCGTGGTCAGGTCCGCTTGCCCACAAGCTGGGGGTGCGGGTGCCGCTGGAATCAGAGCGCGGCTATCACATCGAATTTGTGAACCCGTCTATTGAGCTGAAAAGCGTTGTAATGGTGGCCGCAGGGAAGTTTGCGATGCATTCGATGAACGGGCGCTTGCGCTGTGCCGGAGTTGTGGAATTTGCAGGGCTTGAGGCCCCGCCGTCGCGCCCGCCCTTTGAGCTGCTCAAGCGGCAGGTGGCCGCGTTGTTTCCTGATCTGACCTATGATCGGATTGATGAATGGATGGGCCATCGCCCCAGTACGCCGGATTCATTGCCCATCATTGGCCCGGCTGTGACGGCTAGCAATGTTTTGTTGGGCTATGGTCACCAACACGTCGGGCTGACCGCAGGCCCCAAAACCGGGCGATGGCTTGCCCAGCTGGCCATGGGGCGGCGTCCCAATACGGACCTTGGGCCGTTTGCGCCGGGTCGCTTGTACTGAAGATATGGGATTTAAGCGGGTGCGACTTTGAGGTAGCGTTCAGGGTATGCAAACAGAACTTATCCAAATTTTTGTCCTTCTTGGTCTGGTCTTTGCCCTGTTGGTTTGGGGGCGTGTTCGATACGACCTTGTCGCCTTTGGTGCCTTGATCATTGCAGCCATGCTTGGGCTTGTGCCGACGGAAAAGGTGTTTTCCGGTTTTGGCCATTCTGCGGTGGCTATTATTGCGTTGGTTCTAATCGTCAGTCGCGGGTTGTCATCGTCGGGCGCGGTTGAATTGGTGGCATCCAAGTTGATCAATCCGGAGCGCGCTTTGCCATTGCATATCGCCGTTATCGCCACGCTTGCGGCGGGGCTGTCGGCGATTATCAACAATGTGGCGGCGCTGGCCCTGCTGATGCCGTTGGACATTGAGGCGGCCAAAAAAGCCAAGCGCGCGGCGGGGCAGACATTGATGCCGCTGTCGTTTGCGACAATTTTGGGGGGCATGGTGACCTTGATCGGGACGCCGCCCAACATCGTGATTTCCGAATACCGGCGCAGCGCCTTGGGTGAACCCTTTGGGATGTTTGATTTTGCGCCTGTGGGCCTTGCAGTGGCGGTCACCGGCATTGCCTTTGTCGCGTTGATCGGTTGGCGATTGTTGCCGGGGCGGACGTCGATTTTGGAGACCGTCAAAAGCGTTGAAGTGGGCCGCTATGTGGCTGAGCTGCGGATTGGCGCGCAGTCGTTGGAAGATGGCATGGTGGTTGAGGACTTATATCCTGCGGCCAATGATGTTGATGTGCATATTCTGGGACTTGTGCGCCGGGGCAAGCGGATGCGCGGATTGGCACGGCGCGTGGAATTGCGCCCCAGTGATTTTCTGGTCGTGGAAGGGGAGCCCAAAGCAATCGAAGCGTTTATGGGCCAAGCCAAGCTGGAGTTTGCAGGCTCTGAAAAGCATGAGGGTGGCGTTGTCGCGCCGGGGCTGACCTTGCTGGAGGTCATCGTGCCGGATGGGTCGCGGATTGAGGGGCGCACGGCGCGCAGTGTTTCGCTGTTGTCGCGCCATGCGGTGACGTTGCTAGGTGTGGCGCGCAGTGGCAGGAGTTTTAAGGATCGCGTGCGGCTGTTGCCGATTAAGGCGGGGGATGTGCTGTTGCTGCTAGGGCGTCAGGAGAATGTGACGGCGGCGGCGGACTGGCTGGGCACGCTGCCGCTGGAGGGGCGTCAGACCGAGGTGGTTCAGCGCAGCAAGGCTGGCCTGTCCATTGGCGTGTTCATGCTGGCTGTTATCCTCGCGGTTGCGGGGATTATTCCGCTGTCTGTTGCCCTTGGCGGGGCTGTGATTGCCTATGTGGCGCTTGGGCTTGTGACGGGGCGCGAGGTCTATGCCTCGGTTGAGTGGAAGGTCATTGTGCTGTTGGCCAGTTTGATCCCACTGGCGGAAGCGTTTGAGCATTTTGGCGGGGCTGAATTGATCGCGGGTCAGATCGTAACTGTGACCGAGGGCTATCCGGTTTGGGTGTCATTGGTCGCCTTGATGATTGTGACGATGACACTGTCGGATTTTTTGAACAACGTGGCGACAACATTGATTGCAGCCCCGATTTCGATGTCGATTGCGGCTGAAACGGGTACCAACCCGGACACCTATTTGATGGCCGTGGCGGTTGCGGCGTCTTGTGCGTTTTTGACCCCGATTGGTCACAAGAACAACACCATCATCATGGGACCGGGCGGGTACAAATTTGGTGACTATTGGCGCATTGGGCTGCCGTTGGAGATTATTGTGGTGTGTGTTTCAATCCCTGCGATCCTGATTTTTTGGCCGCTTTAGCGATTGAACCCGCTTTTGCGTTAGGTTTTTCGTGCGTTTGAGTTTCAGCCAATCCCAAGGGCGATTTGGAGCTAGAACCTTTGCTGCGGTCGTTTGGGGATTCAACTTTCGCTTTCGCACCTTTGGGCTGATTAGGCCGAAACTTCGGACCGCCAGAGGGAGGCGTAGTTCTGGAGGTCTGCTAGGTTCTTGGGAGGGGGGGCTACGTCAGGATTGGCCAATCTAGTGCTGCTGCCGAGAAGGAGCGCGGCACCGATGCTTGTGCCCGTCGCAGCGTCGCTTATGAGAACGTCCCGACCTGTTGTCGCCCCAAGCATTGCGACAAATTCCGCGTTTCGGGCAAAAGGGCCTTCGACTATTGTTGGGCCATCAGCGCCGGTCAGTTGCAGGCACGTATCTGTCATCAAGGCAAGGTAGTACGAAAGCGCGACGGATCTTGTTCCCGACCCAATGGCAGGTTCTGCGCCTATCCAGCGCATTTGCTTTCCCCGGAATGGCCCTGTTTGGGGCTCGACGGCGGGAAGGATCATCAAATTGCTGTTCAAAACCTCTGAGTTGTCTTTGGACGTCTGCTGGGCTGGGTGGCCTTGTTGGATCAATTCGTATTCGCGCCCCCCCCTGAAGCGCGCGCTGGGCACGCGTGCGCCGTTGGCGTTCACGTTGATCAATGTGTCCCGCTTGGGATCAAGCGCAACATCGGCCCCGCCCACAGACATGGTGATGACCCAAGTGCCGGTTGAGACGACCGAAAATGCACCCTTTTGCGTCAGAAGATGGGGATAAAGCGAAGCGTTGGAATCGTGGATACCGACGCTGACGGTCGTATCCTGCGGAAGGCCCGTGCGCTGCGCGACCGCAGGCAGAATGGTGCCAAGGACGTCTGTTGGTTTTCGCACCGGGGCGATTTTGTCGGCGATGCCAAGCTGTGCTGGCAGGTCCGAAAAGGTGCCTTCACGGGGCAACCAAAGATCACTGTGGCATCCTATTGATGTGACGTCTGTGGCCCCAACGCCGGTAAGGCGATGGCCCCAATACTGCGGGTATGTTACGATCTGTGCGGTGCGGTCGCGCAGCGCTGGGTCTTGCGCAAATTGCCAGTGCAACTGCGCGCCAATGTTCAACCCGCCTGCCAAGGTCGGTGATCCGGTCTTGGCAAAGTCAGGCTTGAGGGCTGCGTAGTCGCTGATAAGCGTAGCGGAATATTCATGTTCATAATCAAGGATCGGCGCGGCAAGCTGTCCGTCCCTGTCCAACAAGGCGGCACAGGCGCCGTGGGTCGTGACCGAGATTGCATCGACCCGATGTTCCTTGTGGAATTGGCCAAGTGCTTCAAGCAGAAAATCCCAATGACCATCGACGTCGTAGTGGGGCCACGGTCCATTGGTTAAAACGGTGTTCGGGCGCGTCAGTACGGCCATTTCGGTAAGGCTTGGCAGATCCACAAGCGCAAGTTTCGCGTTGGTCTTGCCGATATCAATGATCGCGATGTGACGCGGGGCGGTCATGGCATATGAAACACGCGCTGAAGCGGGATGGCCACAGGCGCGTTATCCGGGCCGGTTTCCATGATTTCGGCCATATGTGCCCACCATTTCTGCATCACCGGATGTTCGGGCAAGCTGTCCATGCTGTGACCATCGGTGCGGATCAGCACGCCAATCAGCAGCAGCGTTTCGGGGTCCAGATGGATGGAATAGTCGCTGACCCCGGCCTTGTGCAACAGA
>CAKZVL010000037.1 GCA_937922155.1 uncultured Paracoccaceae bacterium
CTGATCCAACAGGAAATCGACCCGGCCGCACGTCAGGCGATGCTGGACGAAGTCGTCGCCATCACGCAAAGCGACGTGGCCTATATCCCACTTTACACTCAACCGCTGATCTGGGCGGCAAAGGACACAATCGACCTGACACAGCGGGCCGATAACTTCTTTATGCTGCGCTGGGTCACGGTCAACTGATCGCGCACGAGATTTAAAAAACGGCGATGGCCTATTTCATCCTCAAACGGCTGATCCAATCAGTCTTTGTGATGCTGGCCGTCGCCTTTCTCGCCTTTTCGCTGTTCCGGTTCGTGGGCGATCCAATCACCCAAATGACGGGCGTGGAAACGTCCGTTGAGGATCAAGAACGCCTGCGCGATGAACTGGGGTTGAACGACCCTTTCGTGGCGCAATTCGCCCGCTTTACCGGCAACATGTTGCAAGGGGATTTCGGGTTTTCCTACCGCACCCGCCAACCCGTCGCGGAAATGATCGCAAACCGTATCCCTGCAACGCTTGAACTTGGCATCGTCGCGCTGATCATCTCGCTGCTCGTTGGTATTCCCACTGGCATCTACACAGCCCTCAGGCCAAGGGGCATCGCCACCCAAGCGATCTTGATGACAACGCTTGTCGGGGTCTCTATCCCCACGTTTGTGATCGGCATCATGCTGATCTTTGTCTTTGGCGTGCAACTGGGCTGGCTGCCGACCTTTGGGCGGGGCGGCACGGTGCAAATCGGCGGCTGGGAATCCTCGCTGTTCACAATCGAAGGTTGGCGCGCGCTGCTGCTGCCTGCGATCACGCTTGGCGTCTACCAGCTCACCCTGACCATGCGCCTGGTGCGCGCCGAAATGATGGAGGTGATGCGATCCGACTACATCCGTTTCGGCATGGCCCGTGGCGTGCCCATTCGGCGCCTGCACTACAATCACGCACTGGCCAATACGATGGTCCCGGTGATCACAATCATCGGTCTGCAATTCGGCGGCGTCATCGCTTTTTCCATCGTCACCGAAAGCGTGTTCCAATGGCCCGGTATGGGGCTGTTGTTCCTTGAATCGATCCGCTTTGTCGATATCCCGGTAATGGGTGTCTACCTTGTGGTGATTGCGTTCTTCTTTGTCCTTGTGAACCTGATCGTTGATCTTCTCTATGTCGCCATTGATCCGCGCTTGCGGGTGAAAGACATGCAATGATTGATTTTCTAAAACGCTATGAGGCTCTTTGGCTGTTCGTCCATTCGCCCGCCGCGATCATCGCGGCAATTGTGGCGGTTGCCATTCTGATCGGCGCTGTCTTTGCCCCGCTCATCGCACTGGTGAACCCCTATGATCTGGCCTCCTTCAGCCTGTTTGACGGGCTGCTGCCCCCGGTGTGGGAAGAGGGCGCAAACCCCAAATTCCTGCTGGGTACAGACGATCAAGGGCGGGATATGATCTCCTCCATCCTCTATGGCGCGCGCCTCTCCCTTGTGATCGGAATATCCGCGCTCACGATTGCGGCGGTGCTGGGTGTCGGTCTGGGGCTTGCCGCTGGATATTACGGTGGCCGCTTTGACGCCATTGTCATGCGGATCGCAGACGTCCAGCTTGCCTTGCCCGCCATCCTGACCGCGCTGCTTATCGACGGTATTGCGCGCGGCATCCTGCCCGCCGCCTTTCAACAAGACGTGCGCGTCGCGGTGTTGACGCTGGCCATCGCGCTGTCGCTTTGGGTCAACTTTGCTCGCACGGCCCGCGCCTCCACCTTTGTTCAGATGAACAAAGAATACGTGCAGGCGGCCATCATGATGGGGCAACGCCCCTCCCGCGTGATGTTCGTTCACATCCTGCCCAACATCCTTGGCCCCTTGCTTGTGATCATGACCGTCGATCTGGCCTCCGCCATATTGCTAGAGGCAACGCTGTCCTTCCTCGGCATCGGATTGCCCGCCGACAGCCCCAGCCTTGGCACGCTGATCCGCATCGGGATGCAATTCCTGCTATCGGGCGAATGGTGGATCCTCTGGATTCCAACGCTGTTCCTTGTGGCGCTTGTCGTCTCCATCAACATCCTCGGCGACTTCCTGCGCGACGTCTTTAACCCAAGGCTGCGGTGATGCTGACAATCAAAGACCTCGCCGTGAAATTCCCCTCTCGCTTTGGCGATGTGACCGCCATCGCAGACGTGGACATGACAATCGCGCCGGGCGAAATTCACGGGCTTGTCGGGGAAAGCGGCGCAGGTAAATCAACCGTCGGCGCCGCCGTCATCGGGCTTTTGTCCACACCGGGCTATATCGCAAATGGCGAGCTGACGCTGGGTGACACCAACCTGCGCACCCTCTCGGATGAGGACGCACACGCGATCCGCGGTGACCGCATTTCGATGATCTTCCAAGATCCCCAAACCAGTCTCAACCCGCTGATGACGATCGAGGATCAATTGATCGAAACGATCCAAGCCCACAGCGACGTCAGCCATAGCGCCGCCCTCAAGCGCGCCACAGACCTGCTAGAGGAAATAGGCATCAAAGACGCGCAATCGCGGATCAAATCCTACCCGCATCAGTTTTCTGGCGGCATGCGCCAACGGGTCGTCATCGCGCTGGCCATCTGCACCGACCCCGAATTGATCATCGCGGATGAACCGACCACAGCGCTAGACGTCGCCGTGCAAAGCCAAGTGCTCGACCTCATTCGTCGCCTTGCCAAAGATCGCCAAATCGCTTTCATGCTGATCACCCACGACATCGGCGTCATCGCCCAAATCGCGGATCGCGTGACCGTCATGCGCCAAGGACGCGTGATGGAAACCGGCGATACCGAACAGGTGCTCAGCCGTCCAACCCACCCTTATACACGGGCACTGATGGACGCGGTCCCGCCCTTGGATCGTCGCATCGAACGGTTCCGCGTCCCGGTTGAGGGGGACACAGCCCCG
>CAKZVL010000038.1 GCA_937922155.1 uncultured Paracoccaceae bacterium
GGATGGTGTCAGCCTTGCGATTGAGCCGGGGGAAACTGTGGCCCTTGTCGGGCCATCCGGCGCGGGCAAGACGACCATTATCCAATTGGTACAGCGGTTTTATGACCCGCAAAGCGGTGTTATCAGCCTTGATGGGATCGACCTGAAAGAAATGGCGCGTTCCGAATTTCGCCAGCAGATCGCACTTGTGCCGCAGGATCCCGTGATTTTTGCTGATAGTGCACGCGAAAACATCCGATTTGGTCGCCCCGATGCGACGGATGCTGAGGTAGAGACGGCCGCAAAGGCGGCTGCCGCACATGATTTCCTAACCGCTTTGCCGGATGGGTATGACAGCTATGTTGGTGAGCGGGGCGTGATGTTGTCAGGCGGGCAAAAGCAGAGGATCGCCATCGCCCGTGCCATTCTGAGGGACGCGCCGATCCTGCTGCTGGATGAGGCAACAAGCGCGCTGGACGCTGAAAGCGAACGCGCTGTGCAGCAGGCGGTTGAAACCCTCGCTGTTGGGCGCACCACGTTGATTGTCGCGCATCGCCTTGCAACGGTGAAAAAGGCGGATCGGATCATCGTATTTGAAAACGGCAAAGTTGTCGCATCGGGCACCCATGATAGCCTTGTTGCGGATGGCGGGCTTTATGCACGACTTGCCAAGCTGCAGTTCACCGCAGGCGTCGCGGCTGAATAAAATTTGGTGTTTCGCTGCGTAAAGCTTGCGCTGCGGCGGTGTTTCCTCGTTATCTGTATTTAGGGAGAACCGTGCAGGTAACGCACGGTAGATATTTTTTGGGAGGAAACGCGCATGACGTTCGCCAATGTCGCAGATCGCAATAGCATTGAAAACGAATCTGCGTGGGAGGATCGGGATATGCCGATCACCACGTTCCAGATGCTGACCAAGACGGCGACAGCACATGGGCCGCGCAACGCGTTAAGCTTTCAGTTGCAATCAGGGCCCAGTGACCCTTGCGAAACCCTATCCTGGACCCAATTGCAAGAACAGACAGCCCAAGTCGCCAATATGTTGCGCGGGCTTGGTGTTGGGGAAACCGACGTCGTGGCATACATGCTGCCCAATTGTAATGAGGCTGTGCTGACCTACTTGGGCGGGCAGGTGGCGGGGATCGTGAACCCAATCAACCCGCTGTTAGAACCAGAGCAGATTTCATCAATCTTGCGCGAAACCAATGCCAAGGTGCTTGTGACGCTTAAGGCATTTCCCAAAACAGACCTGCCCCAAAAGGCAGCGGAGGCTGTGGCGATGGCCCCGAACGTGGAAACTGTTCTTGAGGTGGATTTGCACCGCTATCTGACGGGTATCAAGAAACTGATCGTGCCGCTGATCCGTCCCAAGAACCCCATTAGCCACAAGGCAAAGGTCCTTAGCTTTACCGCTGAGATGAATAAACAGCAAAAGACGTTGGCGTTTGAGGATAGCAAAGCGGATCGCGTTGCGGCCTATTTTCACACAGGCGGCACGACGGGCATGCCCAAGGTCGCGCAGCATCGTTATTCCGGCATTATCTATAACGCATGGCTTGGTGATCGTCTGTTGTTTACCGAAAATGACGTTCAGATTTGCCCGTTGCCGATGTTTCACGTCTTTGCGGCGATTGTGTCGCTTGGCGCATCGATTGGGTCTGGTGCGCATATCGTGTTTCCGACCCCGCAAGGGTATCGGGGGGATGGCGTCTTCGACAATTTCTGGAAGCTGGTCGAACGTCATAAAGTGACCTTTATGATTACGGTGCCAACGGCGATGTCGGCGTTAATGCAACGCAAGGTGAATGCAGATATTTCTACACTCCGGCTGGCGTTTTGTGGGTCGGCGCCGCTCCCGCTCGAACTATACCGTCGTTTCGAAGAAGCCGCAGGTGTGAACATCTGCGAAGGCTATGGTTTGACCGAAGCCACCTGTTTGGTGTCGATCAACCCGCCAGAGGGGGAAAAGAAGGTCGGATCCATTGGCATTCCGTTCCCGCATACGGATATTCGCATCGTTAACCCGGCGACCCAGACCGATTGTGGTGTCGATGAAATTGGCGAAATCTGCGTGTCCTCCCCCGGTGTTTATGACGGCAAAACCTATACCGAAGCTGCCAAGAACAAGGATTTGTTTTATCCGGGCGAGGAGTCACCGCTCAAGGCAAAGGTCCAGTATTTGCGCACCGGCGACCTTGGCCGATTGGACCCGGATGGATATCTGTGGATCACGGGGCGCGCCAAAGATTTGATCATTCGTGGTGGTCACAACATTGATCCTGCCGAGATCGAAGAAGCCTTGGCAGGTCATCCGGCTGTCGCGTTCGCTGGGGCCATTGGTCAGCCTGATCCGCACGCGGGTGAACTACCTTGCGCCTATGTGGAACTGGTGGATGGTGCCACCATCACTGAGGACGAGCTGATGGAATATGCCAAAGAGCATATTCACGAACGCGCCGCCTTTCCAAAGCATCTGGAAATCATGGATGAGCTGCCAAAAACGGCCGTTGGCAAAGTGTTCAAGCCTGCTTTGCGCAAAAGCGCGATCACCCGCATCTTTAACGCCGCATTGGAAAAAGCGGGTTACGCCGCAAGGGTTCAAGTTGTCGTTGAGGACAAAAAGCGTGGTCTGGTTGCCCAAGTGAGCAAGCCTGACGGGCTGGATGAAGCAGCGGCGGCAAAGATTTTGTCTGGATATGCAACAAAGTGGGAATGGGCAGACTGACGCGTCAATCCGCCCCCTCGTATTCGCGGCCTTTCGACCTTAACTAGGGGTTGAAAGGTCGTGTTATGGAACACCCTATTGCTGTGATGGATGGAACCTGCGCGCTGTGTTGTTTTGGCGCGCGGATGATCCATCGGTTGGATCGCAGCGGTGACATTCGCATCTGTCCGATCCAGACAGTTCGGGGTCGCCAGCTATTGACCGACAATGATCTGAACCCTGACGATCCGGCGACATGGCTGTTCATCGAAGACGGCAAGGTCTGGACCGATTTCGAAGCGATGATCCGTGTCGGGGTGCGCAGCGGTGGGATAGGGCGCCTGCTCATCCTTTTGTGGATTGTGCCCAAGCCCTTGCGCGGTTGGATGTACGAACGCATTGCCCGCAATCGCTATGCCATGTTTGGTCGCAGCGACATGTGCGCAATCCCTGATCCGGCGCTGAGGGCGCGATTGATCGAATGAAGATAGCTGTCATTGGGGGAACGGGTGTTTTTGGCGAACGGCTGGCGCGGATGTTGGTGCGCGATGGGCATGATGTAATCATTGCCGGGCGTCGCGCTGGCCCGCTTGCGGCATTGGCGCAAGATATTGGCGCTGGGCATTTGGTGCTGGATCGCAGTGGCGATTTGACCCCGCTTTGGGCGGTCGCACCTGCGATGGTGATTGATGCCGCTGGTCCCTTTCATGCCTATGGCGATGATCCGTATCGTTTGGCCAAGGCCGCAATTGCGCAGGGCTGTCATTATCTGGACTTGGCAGATGATGCGGGTTTTTGTGCTGGTTTTGGCGCGCTTGACGATGCGGCGAAGTCGGCGGGCGTCTTTGCCTTGTCAGGTGTGTCCAGCGTTCCGGCGTTGTCGTCTGCTGTTGTTTCGGCCCTCGCTGCGGGGGATGAAATCGACACCATCGAAACCGCGATTTTGCCCGGCAACCAAGCACCGCGCGGGCAGGCGGTTGTGGAAAGTATCCTGAACCAAGCAGGCACGCCGTTTGATGAACAGATAGCAGGGTTGCCAATACCTGTGCGCAGCTGGTCCGACCCGCGGTGGTTCGAACTGGCGCCGGGAATATCACGTCTTGGGTTTTCAATTCGGGTCCCTGATCAAGACTTGTTCCCCAAATTCTTTAACGCGCGCACCGTGCGCTTCCACGCAGGGCTTGAGCTGGGCCTATCCAACTGGGGCTTGGCTGCGTTTTCGTGGGCGCGGGGCGTTTTGAAATTTCCGGTTCCGGGATGGATGACGCGACTGACCCGCAAGGCGGCGTCGATGGTCGAAGGTTTCGGCACGAACGAAGGCGGGATGGCCGTTGATGTTGTTGCCGAGGGCGATTCTGGTTGGGAGCGTCGCACGTGGTGGCTGGTCGCACGCGAAGGCGATGGCCCCTCTATTCCCGGTATATCCGCACGGGTCATTGCGCGCAGACCGGGCGACATCGCCCATGGCGCGCGCCCCGCGTTGGCAGAATTTCCGCTGAGCGCTGCAGAGGAGGCGATGTCTGACCTAAACGTCACGACAGCGCTGGCAACACAAGCGATCACGCCGATCTTTGCGCAGGTTCTGGGGGCGGATTTTGCAACGTTACGTCCAGAAATTCGCGACAGCCATGCGACGTATGGTGCGACCCGCTTGGCGGGTCGTGCGTCTGTCACGCGGGGGACGGGGCTGTTTGAACGCATAATCGCCGCCATTGTCGGCTTTCCAAAGCAAACGGATGATATTGCTGTTCAGGTGATCAAATCCCCATTTAACGGCAGCGAACGCTGGACGCGCAGCTTTGGTGGGCAAAATTTCCGCTCAACGCTAACGCCCAAGGGTGCGGCTATGACGGAACGGTTTGGGCCTTTGGAATTCACCTTTGATCTTAACGTTCAAAACGGTGATCTGCATTATCCTGTGGTGAAAGGGCGCTGTCTTGGCATCCCAATGCCACGCTGGACTTTGCCAAAATCCGTTTCTTTTGAAACGGTTGAGGATGGAAAGTTCATGTTCGATGTGAGCTTATACGCGCCGATAACTGGCGGTCTGATCGTGCGGTATCAAGGCTGGTTGGTATAAATGCTGCGGATAGGCACACTCTAGAACCGTCAATGCTCTCATCGTTTCTGCGAAACGACTGCCGCTCAGTAATACTTTCGGGAGGATGTCCGCTTCTATCGAAACGTTTCTGGTGCCGGGAGGGAGAATTGAACTCCCGACCTCGTCATTACCAATGACGCGCTCTACCACTGAGCTACCCCGGCATTTCAGGGGCGTGTTACACCGCAATTCTGGTTCCTGCAAGCGGATTGGCGCATGCCCTCTCTGGACGGTTTTTGCGCGGCTTGATACACCCCCCTTATGGAGCAGAAACGTGACAAATCAGCCGGAAAAGACCAACCTAAAAGTCGGGAAGACAGGTTGAAAGCTGCGTTGAAGGCCAATATGGCCAAGCGTAAAGCACAAGCTCGCGCCCGCAAGGCGACAGAGCCAAAGAATGAGGCGTAGCAAGTTATGGATTCAATCGTTGTCAAAGGTGGCACCCCGCTCAAGGGAAAAATCGAAATTGCAGGGGCCAAGAACGCAGCGCTGACGTTGATGCCTGCAACGATTTTGTCGGATGAGCCACTGACGCTGACCAACACGCCGCGTTTGTCTGATATCAAAACGATGACGACCTTGCTGGAAAGTCTGGGCGTTGAAGTCACTTCGCTTCAAGGGGGTAAGGTGCAGGTGATGTCCAGCCACGGCATGACAACGACCCGCGCTGATTATGAGATTGTGCGCAAGATGCGCGCGTCAAACCTTGTGTTGGGGCCGCTGTTGGCGAAACATCATCAGGCGGTTGTTTCCCTTCCCGGCGGTTGTGCGATCGGGGCCCGCCCTATGGACATTCACGTCACAGCGCTAGAGGCGATGGGCGCGACAATTGATCTTAAAGACGGGTATCTGCACGCCACCACCAAAGGTGGGCTGAAGGGTGCGAAGGTTCCGTTGCGCTTTGCCTCTGTTGGGGCGACGGAAAATATTTTGATGGCTGCGACCTTGGCCAAGGGCACGACCGTGATCAGCAATGCGGCGCGAGAGCCTGAAATCGTTGATCTGGCGGATTGCCTGCGCGCGATGGGCGCGCAGATTGACGGGGACGGGACCTCTACCATCGAAATCCAAGGTGTTGATCGTCTTGGCGCGGCCACGCACCGGGTTGTCACCGACCGGATTGAATTGGGCACCTATATGCTTGCCCCCGTAATCGCCGGTGGTGAGGTGGAATGTATCGGTGGTCGCATGAACCTTGTGTCAGCTTTTGTTGAAAAGCTGCAAATGGCTGGGGTTGAGGTGAGTGAAACCAAAGACGGCTTGCGCGTCGCTCGCGCAAATGGCCGCCCCAAGGCGGTCGATGTGACCACCGAACCATTTCCGGGCTTTCCCACCGATCTGCAGGCGCAGATGATGGCGATGCTGTGCATGGCTGAGGGGACGTCTGTGTTGGAAGAAAAGATTTTCGAGAACCGATTCATGCATGCGCCTGAACTGACCCGCATGGGGGCAGATATCGACGTGCAAGGCGGCACAGCCACGGTGACGGGCGTGTCCAAGATGAAGGGTGCGCAGGTGATGGCGACGGATTTGCGCGCCTCGGTTTCGCTGATCCTTGCGGGCCTTGCGGCAGAGGGTGAAACGGTTGTGAACCGGGTTTACCATCTTGATCGCGGATATGAGCATGTTGAAGAAAAACTTGGCGCGGTGGGCGCGAAGGTGGAACGTGTGAAAACCGATGGTTGATGACGCTAAATTCGAAGATGGGGCCGCAAAGCCGCTGCGCCTGAAAGCGCTGGACGTGGACGATCTGCAGGTGCTTTCGGCCCTCGCACAAGACGCCGTGTTTCCGGGCCATGAAATGCGCTGGATGCCGACGGAACGCCGATTTGCCATATTGCTGAACCGCTTCCGCTGGGAAGATAAGGGCGCAACGCCGCCTGAACGCACCCAAGCGGTTTTGGTGATCGAAGACGTTATGGCCGTGAAAAGCCAAGGCGTTTCTAAGGGCGACAAGGATATTATCCTGTCGTTGCTGTCGATTGCTTTTGAACCGGGGGAGGATGGCACGGGCCGCGTTATTCTGACCCTCGCCGGGGATGGCGCCATTGCTTGCGACGTCGAAGCGTTGGAAGTTGTCTTGCGCGATGTGACCCGGCCCTATGTCGCGCCCTCGCGCAAAGCGCCAAGCCACCCAGAATAAACCGCCCCTAGCGGATTGAAGCACAGCACAGCTAGGGCTATGTCCTGAAGCTGAAGGAGCTTTGAATGCCGCAATTTTTGTCCACAATTGACGCCGACTTTGAAGCGCGTTTCAGCGATCTTTTGTCGGCCAAGCGTGAAGATGCGCCAGATGTAGATGCGGTTGTCGCCGACATCATTGCGGACGTGCGCGCGCGTGGGGATGCAGCGGTTTTGGAACTGACAGCAAAGTTCGACCGCCTAACGCTCAACGCTGCAGAGCTTCGGATTTCTCAGGCTGACATTGATGCCGCCTGTGCGCAGGTCGATCCCGCGGATCAAGACGCGCTAGAGCTGGCGGCCACGCGCATCCGCGCTTATCACGAGCGGCAATTGCCACAAGATGAGACGTGGACGGATGATGTGGGCGCAGAGCTTGGCTGGCGTTGGACGCCCGTGTCTGCGGCTGGGCTCTATGTGCCGGGCGGCTTGGCGAGCTATCCATCCTCGGTGCTGATGAATGCGATCCCGGCCAAGGTCGCGGGCGTTGGCCGTTTGGCGATGGTTGTGCCCACGCCGGACGGCGTTTTGAACCCGTTGGTTCTGGCCGCAGCAAAGTTGGCAGGTGTGGATGAAATCTACCGCATTGGCGGTGCGCAAGCGATTGCGGCGCTGGCCTATGGCACGCAAACCATTGCCCCGGTGGACAAAATCACAGGCCCCGGCAACGCTTTCGTTGCCGCCGCCAAGCGCCGGGTCTTTGGCAAGGTCGGGATTGATATGATCGCTGGCCCGTCGGAGATTTTGGTGATTGCCGATGCGGACAACGATCCCGATTGGATCGCGCTGGATTTGCTGAGCCAAGCGGAACATGACGAAAGCGCGCAATCGATCCTGATTACGACGGACGCGGAGTTTGGTCGTGCCGTAGCAGATGCGGTCGAGGCGCGCCTTCAAACGCTGGAACGCAAAGCAATCGCAGGCGTTAGCTGGCGAGATTTTGGGGCGGTGATCACGGTGCGCGATTTGGACGAGGCGGTTGCGCTGTCTGATCGCATCGCGCCAGAACATTTAGAACTATGTGTGGCGGATGCCGAAGCCTTGGCCGGACGGATCATCCATGCGGGGGCGATTTTTGTCGGGGCCTTCACGCCCGAGGCGATTGGCGATTATATCGGTGGACCAAATCACGTTTTGCCGACAACGCGCACGGCGCGGTTTTCCAGCGGGTTGTCGGTGATGGATTTTGTCAAACGCACAACGATTGCCCGTATGACGCCGCAAGCCTTGGCTGCGATTGGCCCCGCGGCGGAACGACTGGCGACCTCCGAAAGCTTGCAAGCCCATGGGTTGTCGGTGCGGGCGCGACTGGATCGGATCAATCAATCATGACCCAACTTTGCGCCATAACGCTGGATGACAGCGGGTTGCCCGCCCCAACCCCTGAGATCGAACAGGAACGCAAAGTTGCGATCTATGATCTGTTGGAGGCCAATAGCTTTGTCCTGCCCGCGCGGGAGGATCGCCAAACGCCAGAGGGCCCTTATAAGCTGGATCTGTCGATCAAAGAACGACGACTTGTGTTCAGCATGTCGACGCAAGCGGATGAAACGGCGGGGGAATTTCACCTCTCGCTCAGCCCGTTTCGCCAAGTTGTAAAAGATTACTTTCAAATCTGTGAAAGCTATTTCGACGCGGTCAAAACGCTGCCGCCAAGTAAGATCGAAACGATTGATATGGCGCGCCGTGGCATCCACAACGAAGGGGCGCGGGTGTTGCGGGAACGCCTAGATGGTAAGGCTGAGGTTGATACAGACACAGCGCGGCGCCTGTTCACCCTTATCTGCGTCTTGCACTTCGGGGGGTAAGGGATGGAAGCGGGTTCAAAATTTCAGCCCCTGCCTCAATCTGTCCTGTTTTGCTGCGATCATAACGCTGTGCGCTCACCCATGGCCGAAGGCATTATGAAAAAACTGTATGGCGCAGACTGTTATATCCAGTCTGTCGGGGTGAAAAACGATCTGGAGATTGATGGATTTGCTGTGGCTGTCTGTCAGGAACTGGATGTGGAGCTGTCGCGCCATCGTTCCCGGTCGTTTGACGAAATGGAAGACTGGGGGGATGATTTGTCGTCCTTTGATCTTGTGCTGGCCTTGTCACCCGCCAGTCAGCGACGGGCGCTGGATCTGACGCAGTTTTATCACCTCACCGTGGAGCATTGGCCAGTTTTGGACCCAACGGGCATTGGCGAGACCCGGGAGGCAAAGTTGATCCAATACCGTGCCACGCGCGATCAGATCTTGGATCGTTTGACAGCCCGGTTTGGCCCTGCAACGGTTGGGCCTTCGGAGTGAATGACCCATGAGCGTCGCTCTGCGCCGATTGCGCGCAAAGGCGTTGGATGAGGCCCTGCCAGAGGTTGCGCGCCTCAGACTACGTGTTTTTAGGGAATGGCCTTATCTTTATGATGGCGACATGGCCTATGAAACAGGATACCTAGAGCCATATCGTAACAACGCATCCGCTATTCTGATCGGTGCATTCGATGGGGATCACCTGATTGGAGCCGCAACTGGCATGACAATGGAAGATCACGCCGATGCATTTTCAACGTCTTTTGGGGAGGCGGGTAAAGAGATGACCGATATATTTTATTGTGCAGAATCCGTGTTACTGCCGGAATATCGGGGCCAAGGGATCGGGCATCAGTTTTTTGATATGCGCGAAGATCATGCGCGCGGGTTAGGGCGCGCGATCTGCGCCTTTTGCGCTGTTATACGTCACGCTGATCATCCACAGCGCCCGGATGAGTATCGCAGTCTTGAGCCGTTTTGGCGCAAGCGCGGCTACGCTCCTTTGGCCGGTGCCGTTGCGCAGTTTCATTGGAAAGATGTGGGGCAGGCGGCCCAATCTGCAAAATCACTTCAGTTTTGGACCCGTGCTTTATGAGGATCGCAGCCGCCGCATATCACGCTGAATGGCACAAAGATTGGGCCAGTCTAGAAACAAAGCTGACCAAATGGGTTGAAGATGCCGTTGGTCAGGCAGCCGAACTGTTGGTGTTTCCCGAATATGCGGGCGCAGAGGCTGCGTTGATTGGTGTACCTGTTCCGCGCACGCTGCATGAACATCGTGACGCAATGGCCGCCGCCGAAAGCGCTTGGGTGGGGCTGCATTCCACGCTGGCCGAACGGTTTGGTATCTATATTCTGGCGGGATCGGGTCCGGTTTTGGATGGGACATATCGCAACCGTGCCTATCTGTGTGGGCCAACGGGTGACACCGTCGCTTGTGACAAGCTGATCCCGACGCCCTATGAACGCAATGAGTTGGGATTGACAGGTGGCGATGCGCCCATTGTGATCGACACTCGATTGGGCCGGATTGCCGTACTGATGTGTTATGACAGCGAGTTTCCACTGCTGGCCCGTCAGGTCGTTACCGCAGGCGCCGACGTCATTCTGGTGCCGTCTTGCACGGATTTTGCGGCAGGCCATACCAGAGTGCGTCAATCCTGTCGGGCGCGCGCCATAGAAGGGCAATGTCTTGTCGTGCAGGCCCCTTTGATCGGAAAGGTGGATGACTGCGGCATCATTGATCAAAGTACGGGGCAGGTAGGTTTCATTGTTCCGCCCGATTATGGACTGCCGGATGATGGAATTCTGGCGCAAGGGATGCGCGACCGCCCCGGATGGGTGGTGCGCCGCGTGGATATCGACCACGTCACCGCTGCGCGCAAGAACGGTCAGGTTGGCAATTTCGCCCAATGGCCAGAGCAAGAGCGCCATATAAAGCCAGTTACAGTGCTGCAACTTGACTAATTCACCCTTGAAAATATGTCCCAAGCAGAGCATCTAGGCGCAGTCCGCAACTGGCGGAGCTGAAATAAAAGGAGATCACATGGCCAAGGAAGACATTCTCGAATTCCCCGGTGTCGTTAAGGAACTCCTGCCAAACGCTACATTTCGGGTCGAACTTGAGAACGGCCATGAGATTATCGCGCATACGGCAGGCAAAATGCGCAAGAACCGGATCCGGGTTCTGGCAGGCGACAAAGTTCAGGTTGAAATGACGCCTTATGATCTGACCAAGGGTCGGATTAATTATCGATTTAAATAGGTCGCGCGTGTCGCGATCTTTGTGCGTAAACATCTTTGCCCTTGGGCAAAGATGTGGCCAACGCCCGGTTGCCGTTATGGGCGATGCCTCCGGCGGGAGTATTTTGGGCAAGATGATACGAAAAGACCCACATTATTTGGCCGGGGTGCCGACATGAGTGCGCTTGCGCCTGATGCGGCGCTAAAACTGGTGCTCGGCTCAGGTTCGCCCCGTCGGCTGGAGCTTTTGGCGCAAATTGGCGTGACCCCGTCAGATATCCGCGCGCCCGATATTGATGAAGACGTCCGCAAGGGCGAACTACCCCGCGATTATGTCAATCGGATTGCTGCTGAAAAGGTCGCCGCACTGCCCTGTGCGGCGGATGAGGTTGTGCTGTGTGCTGATACCACCGTCGCGCTTGGTCGGCGCATAATGGGCAAACCAGCAGACGAGGCAGAGGCGCGTTCGTTTTTGAGCGCGCTGTCGGGGCGGCGGCACAAGGTTATCACCGCGGTTGCAGTCAAGCGCGGCGCGCAGGTCTGGCAAAAGGATGTGCAAACCACTGTGATGATGAAATCCCTTTCAAAGGCAGAATTAGACGCCTACCTCGCCACCGGCGATTGGAACGGTAAGGCGGGCGGTTATGCCATTCAGGGGCCAGCGGGGGCCTTGATCCCGTGGATCAACGGCTCCTTCACCGGGGTTGTGGGCCTACCACTGGCGCAGACTGCGACGCTTTTGACGGCGGCGGGTTATCCATTGCATCAAGGTTTGACATGAAGGGGCGCAGTATCATTCTGGATCACCACAAGGGGCGCGAAGCTGCGGCCTTGATGGTGAATGGTGTTCTGGACGATTTGTTGATCGACGATGACAGCGCCCCGCGCCCCGGCGCCATTTTCCGCGCAATCTGTGATCGACCGCTAAAGGGGCAGGGCGGGATGATGCTGCGCCTGCCGGATGGGGACACGGCGTTTTTGCGGCGCGGCAGCGGATTGCGCCCGGGTCAACCACTGCTAGTGCAAGTCACCGGATACGCCGAGGACGGCAAAGCCATTCCCGTGACCGACCGCGTGTTGTTCAAGTCGCGTTATGCCATCATTACGCCGGGCAAACCGGGTCTGAACGTCAGCCGCGCGATCAGCGATGATGACAGGCGTGATCAGCTTAAGGGGCTCGCCATCGAAGTGGACGATGGGTTGCATGGGATGATATTGCGATCCTCATGCATGACGGGATCGGTGGACGACATCACGCAGGACGTGATCGCGATGCAAGATCTGGCCCAAGCGGTGCTATCAGATGCGGATGGCACAACGCCCGAAGCCTTGACCGAGGGCGATGGCCCGCACACCGTTGCATGGCGCGAATGGACAGCCCCGGCCAGCGTGGAAACCGAAAACGGCGGTTTTGAACGCCTTGGCGTGTTAGACCAGATCGAAGGTCTGAACGACGCTTTTGTCCTGATTGAGGGCGGTTCGCTGTTCGTGGAACCCAGCCGTGCACTGGTGGCTGTGGATGTGAACACGGGTAACGATACCTCGCCTGCCGCGGCGTTGAAGGCGAATTTGGCGGCGGCCAAGGCATTGCCCCGTGCCTTGCGGCTGCGCGGTTTGGGCGGGCAAATTGCGGTGGATTTCGTCTCCATCTCCAAAGCGCACCGCAAGCAGGTGGAACAGGCGTTGCGTGCTGCCTGCCGCGAAGACCCGATTGAAACATCACTGGTCGGTTGGACAACGATGGGCCTGTTCGAATTGCAGCGCAAAAGAGAGCGAGTGCCAACAAGAGGATTGATCTGATGGCGTGCCCAATCTGTGACAAGGAAACGGACGCAAAGTACCGCCCGTTTTGTAGCAAGCGCTGCGCGGATATTGATTTGGGCAAATGGCTGGGCGGTGGATACGCCATTCCATCGGCCGCAGAAGATGATGAAGACGAGCTTGCGCAAGCGATTGAGAAGCAGTCTGACAAACCTCATTGATATTTAGGATAAAAGGCGCTGGACAGGCTATCGAGGATTGCATAGAAGTCCGCTACCCGACGACATGGTCGTCCCGGTGCCCGGGTAGCTCAGGGGTAGAGCAGTGGATTGAAAATCCTCGTGTCGGTGGTTCGATTCCGCCCCTGGGCACCAT
>CAKZVL010000039.1 GCA_937922155.1 uncultured Paracoccaceae bacterium
AAATTGGGCGTCGCAGGCAGCGGCTGGAACAAGGTGGTTATATTGATCGCGTTGTTTTTCGGCTTAATCCCAAGATCCTTGGCCTTGATGTGCAAGCTTTCATCCAAATTCAAACGCATGCGCAAACAGGAACAACCCATCAGTCCATCTTGAAGCTTGTGCAGGAACGGCCAGAGATTGTGGCGGCTTGGACGCTCACTGGCGAAGCGGACTACCTTTTCCGCGTCTTTTGTCCCAGCTTGCCGGACCTCAATGATCTCATCCAAAACACGCTTCTGCCCCATACATCCATTGGCCGGGTGCAAAGCCAAATCGTCATGGGTGAGATGTTGGATGATACGTCCCTTCCGCTTGGTCATTTGACCTAAGCGGGGCAGGGGGTCGCCAAGAAGCCTGACGAAAACGGCTGGATCAATTATTCCGATGCGGAAAACGACGTCTGGCGCGATCTTGTTGCACAACAAGGCCTCCTTCATTCGCGACCGAGAAAGCTTTGACTACATCGAAGAGCCGGACATTTTCCATGAAAGCTATGGGCATACTAAACAGCCGCCCCGCCGGGACGGGTCGGCTGTCAGACCGGCGCTTGTCGCGCTTGTTCCGGTCCGGACAGGCATCACTTCGATCCTAAACCGCGCATTCCGGCCGTCTTAATCGCTCCTCCCTTGACCAATCATCCCAAATGTATACAAATTGTATACATTGCTACGGGGATGTGATGCGCCGCTTTTCTAAATCCGACTGTCTTGATGACCTGCGCCGTCGCATTCTGTCGACGGAGCTTGCCCCCGGCCTCGATCTGGATGAGGCGCAACTCTCACAGCATTACGCCATGTCCCGTACGCCGCTGCGCGAGGTTTTACAGCGACTGCAAGGCGAAGGCTTTGTCGTGATGAGCGAGAACCGAGGCGCAAAGGTCGCCTCAATGGATATCAGCGTTTTGCGCACGTTCTTTCAAACCGCACCGATGATTTACGCCAACATTGCGCGGCTGGCTTGCGAAAACCGGACAGGTGCCCAGATCGGCGATTTGAAACGCACGCAGGCGCAGTTCACCAAAGCAACCAAGTCGGCCAATGGGGCAGAGGCGGCGCTGGCAAACCACCAGTTCCACGCGATCATCGGTGATATGGCCCACAATACCTATCTGGTCGCCTCGCTCGCCCGGCTCCAGATTGATCACACGCGGATGAGCCAGACGTTTTATCGTCCGGCGGACCCGTCTGAAACAAAGCTGGTCCTGAAAGCCATCGAACAACACGACGCCATGATCTCCGCGATCGAGGCGGGCGAGGGGGCCTTGGCCATCGACCTCACACTGCAACACTGGGACCTCAGCCGGGATCGGATGGAACGCTTTGTGCGTCCTGACCCGCTGCCCGTAGATGTCATTTCGTTTAAGGACCACACACATGCAATTTGAAGGCATCTACACGCCGCTGGTGACGCCGTACCACGACGATTTTTCGCTGAACGAAGCGGCACTTGCCGAAACGGTGGACCATCTGATCAGCGCAGGTGTGCACGGCATCGTCGTGGCCGGGTCAACAGGCGAATACTACGCCCAAACCACCGAGGAACGGCTAGAGATGATGACGCGCTGTGCTGCGCTGATCAACGGGCGCGTGCCGATGGTGGTGGGTACGGGCGCCATCCGCACTGAGGACAGCGTGATGTATGCCACTGCCGCCAAATCTGCTGGTGCGGACGCTTTGCTGGTTGCCACGCCGCCTTATGCCTACCCGACGGGGCGCGAGATTGCGCTGCACGCTTTGGCGGTTGATCGCGCCGCGAACCTGCCTGTGATGCTCTATAACTATCCGGGCCGGATGTCGGTGGATATGGACGAAGACTGCCTTGATCGCTTGGGCCGGTCCCCAAATTTCTGCGGGATCAAGGAAAGCTCGGGTGACATCAACCGCCTGCACATGCTCGCCCGTGACTATCCCCATATCGCACTGTCCTGCGGCATGGATGATCAGGCGTTGGAGTTTTTCGCATGGGGCGCGCGCTCTTGGGTGTGCGCGGGATCAAACTTCGCGCCCGAGGCGCATATCGCCCTCTATCAGGCCTGCGCGGTTGAGGGCGATTTTACCAAAGGACGCGCGATCATGTCGGCCATGCTGCCGCTCATGCGCGTGCTAGAGCAGGGCGGCAAGTTTGTGCAATGCATCAAATACGGTCTGACCTTGCGCGGGATTAATGCAGGTCCGCCGCGCAAACCGCTGCAACCATTGAACAAAGACGACAAACGCGAACTGGCCGAGGTGATCCGCACCATGAACACCGCCATTTCAAATATCACAGGGGCAAAGATATGACCGATCTGCTGACAAAGGCCGAATACGTGAGCATCGCAGCGGCGCTAGACCCGCCGCGCAGCCCGTTCATTGACGGCAAATACCAGCGCGGCAGTGGTCCAATGATGGCGACCACCAACCCAGCAACGGGCGAGGAGATTGCCCAGATTTCAACCGCAGATGCAAACGACGTTGACCTAGCCGTCACCAAGGCGCGCGAGGCGTTCGATCAGGGACGCTGGTCCAAGCTGGACCCAGAAGCGCGCAAAGATGTGTTGATCCGCCTGTGCAAATTGCTGACCCGGAACCGGCGCGAACTGGCGGTGATGGAAAGCGTGGAAAGCGGTAAGCCGATCCTTGATTGCGAAACCATTGATCTGCCCGAAACAATCCACTGCATCAAATGGCACGCCGAAGCGGTCGACAAAATCTATGACCAAACCGCGCCCACCGGTGACAGGGCGATGGCGATGATCGTGCGCGAACCCATTGGCGTGGTCGCCGCCATTCTGCCGTGGAATTTCCCGCTGATGATGCTGGCGTGGAAAATCGGACCTGCCTTGGCGGCGGGTTGTTCTGTGATCGTGAAACCTGCCGAACAAACCAGCCTGACGGCCCTGCGCGTCGCCGAACTTGCCGCAGAGGCGGGCGTCCCGCGCGGTGTGTTGCAAGTCCTCCCCGGCGATGGCCCCACCGTAGGCGAACCGCTTGGGCGTCACATGGACGTTGATCTTGTCACCTTCACG
>CAKZVL010000040.1 GCA_937922155.1 uncultured Paracoccaceae bacterium
CCGGCGTTCGGATCTTTACGCGTAGGCCTGCGGATGAAGCGTGTGGCCACGGTATTATCCGGTTCGGCTTGTTGTGTGTACGGCCTCACGTTCGTGTCCCATTTCTACGGCGCGCGCCGTTCCGTCGGCTATGTGCCGTTCAATTCCGAAACGCTTGTGACCGGCAAACTGTTCGAGGACATCCGCGAAAGCGTCCACGACATGGCCGACCCGGATCGTTATGACGCGATTGTGGTCACAAACCTATGTGTGCCGACCGCGTCCGGCGTCCCGCTGCGCCTGCTGCCCAAAGAGATCAACGGTGTGCGGATCGTTGGAATTGACGTCCCCGGTTTCGGCATTCCAACCCACGCAGAGGCAAAAGATGTTCTTGCTGGGGCCATGCTGAACTACGCCCGCGAAGAGATTAAGGCCGGCCCCGTACAAGCCCCCGTCGGTGGCAAGTCTGACCGTCCAACGGTTGCTTTGCTGGGTGAAATGTTCCCGGCTGATCCGATGATGATCGGTGCGATGCTGGCCCCCATGGGATTGGCGGCTGGGCCAACGGTGCCGACGCGGGAATGGCGTGAACTTTATGCAGCGCTTGATTGTGGTGCGGTGGCGGCGATCCATCCATTCTATACCGCGTCCGTGCGTGAATTTCAGGCGGCGGGTCGTCCGATTGTCGGCTCTGCCCCGATTGGGCATGATGGCACGGCCGCGTGGCTTGCGGGCATTGGCGATGCGTTCAATATCAAACCCGATCTGATTGCAGCGGCGCAAAATGCGTTCTTGCCTGCGATCAAAGGCGCGCTTGCGGGCGCGCAGATCAACGGGACGATCACGTTGTCTGGCTATGAAGGCTCCGAACTTTTGGTCGCGCGTCTGCTGATCGAAAGCGGCGCGGATGTGCCTTATGTCGGCACCGCTTGCGCCAAGTCTGAATGGTCTGCAGATGATGCCGCCTGGCTTGAAGCGAAAGGCGTTAAGATCAAGTTCCGCGCCTCCCTCGAAGATGATCTTGCGGCGGTGGATGCGATCAATCCTGATCTGGCGATTGGCACAACACCCGTTGTGCAACACGCCAAAGAACGCGGCACACCGTCGCTGTATTTCACCAACCTCATTTCTGCGCGTCCCTTGATGGGTCCTGCGGGTGCAGGGTCGCTGGCGCAGGTCATCAATGCCGCGATCGCTGGTGGTGAGAAGATGAACAAGATGAAGGCCTTCTTTGAAGGTGTGGGTCATGGCGACACCGCTGGTGTCTGGGAAGGCGCGCCAAACCTGCGCCCTGATTTCCGCGCAGCCCATCAGAAGAAGCTGGACAAGGCTGCGCGCGTTGCGGCGGCGGAGCAGATGATATGAGTGTTTGCTTTGTTTTGAGTGTGGGTGGGCCCACCCACCCACCCTTTTTCGGGGTTTCACCCCGGACCCCAGAGTGTTTTGGGCAAGATGATGGGGATGCGTTATGTTAGTGCAGGACCATGATCGCGCAGGCGGGTATTGGGGGGCTGTTTATGCCTTTTGTGCCGTCAAAGGATTGCAGGTTGTCATTGATGGGCCCGTCGGGTGTGAGAACCTGCCTGTGACATCTGTTTTGCATTACACCGATGGTTTGCCACCGCATGAATTGCCCATTGTCGTCACTGGTCTTGGTGAAACGGAAATGGGCGAAGGCACGGAAGAGGCGATGAAGCGCGCTTGGAAAACGCTTGATCCGGCTCTGCCCGCAGTTGTTGTTACAGGCTCCATTGCAGAAATGATCGGCGGCGGTGTGACGCCGCAAGGGACGAACATTCAACGATTCCTTCCACGCACCATTGATGAGGATCAGTGGGAATGTGCGGATCGTGCGATGACGTGGATTTTCACAGAATTTGGCATGACAAAGGGTCGGATGCCGCCTGAGAAGAAGCGCGAAGAAGGGGCAACGCCTCGCGTGAATATTCTGGGCCCGATGTATGGCACGTTCAATATGCCCTCTGATCTGGCCGAGATACGGCGCTTGGTCGAAGGGATCGGGGCCGAGATCAATATGGTCATGCCGCTTGGTGCCCATCTGGCCGAGATGCGCAATCTTGTGAATGCGGATGTGAACATCTGCATGTACCGTGAATTCGGGCGCGGGCTGGCAGAGGTTTTGAACAAGCCTTACTTGCAAGCGCCTTTCGGGATTGATTCCACTACGAAGTTCCTGCGCAAGCTAGGTGAGTTGACAGGCCTCGACCCTGAACCCTTCATTGAACAGGAAAAGCATTCGACGATTAAACCCGTCTGGGATCTGTGGCGGTCGGTCACGCAGGATTTCTTTGCAACGGCGGAATTCGCGATTGTTGCGAACGAAACTTATGCACGCGGCATCCGGCACTACCTTGAGGGCGATCTTGGCTTCCCTTGTGCCTTCGCCGTCGCGCGCTGTCGCGGCAAGAAAACGAACAACGATGAAGTGCGCAGCCTGATGCACACCAAGCGTCCACTCATCGTCTTTGGGTCGATCAATGAAAAGATGTATATGGCCGAGATGAAGGCTGGGCACGGGCCGTCGCCTTCGTTTATCCCTGCCAGCTTCCCCGGTGCTGCAATCCGCCGTGCCACAGGCACGCCGATGATGGGCTATGCGGGCGCGACTTATGTTTTGCAAGAGGTCTGCAATGGGTTGTTTGACAGCCTGTTCCACATCCTGCCGTTGGGCAGCGAGATGGATGCGACAGACGCCACATTAACACCGCTGCGCCGCGACTTTCCTTGGGATGTCGATGCCCAAGCAAAGCTGGATGAAATTGTCGCAAACCATCCAATTTTGACACGAATTTCAGCAGCAAAATCGCTGCGGGATGCGGCTGAAAAAGCCGCGCTCGACGATGGAGGCGATCGCGTCGTTCTTCGCAATGTCGAAACACTTGAATCATCCTTGGGAGGATCAAAATGACAGATTTCACATCGGACACTCCGCGTCTTGCGGAACGCTCTGCGCCTCCGACGCGTGAGTATTATGCCTACTTCGGTTTGATCTTTCTGGCGACCTTACCGCTGTCAACACTGACATGGCTTTTGTCCGCAGCACGCCGGATGGAGATCCCTAGCAAGGGACCAATTTCAAAGGCCTGGTCACAGGCCCGCATCATTACGCCGCACATCTTTCATGGGTGAGAGGCACGACATTTGTCAGGGGCGCGCCCGTGACATTCCAGGATTCGTCATCCCCCCCCGGGGTGATGGATTAGGGCAGGGGATGAGCCCCTGTCGTAACCCGGCCGCGGGGGGTGCGCGGCGTCAGTTCATATGTTTGGAGACAAAAAATGGCTGATAAATCCGATCTGTCTTTCACAGGTCTTACCGACGAACAGGCGCAGGAATTGCACGCTGTGTATATGAGCGGACTGTGGATCTTTACGATCGTTGCAGTTGTCGCTCACGTACTGACGTACATCAAACTGCCCTGGTTCGCTTGGGGCTAAGGAGGAATAGCAAATGGCACAGTTCTACAAGATCTGGCTGGTTTTCGACCCACGTCGCGTTTTCGTGGCACAGGGCGTTTTCCTGTTCCTTCTCGCAGCGATGATTCATCTCGTCCTGCTGAGCAATGAGACAACAAACTGGTTCGCACGCGCCTTTGGCGGCATGTAACCGGCTTGTGCCTTAACAAAAAGCTGTGGGCGGGGGCGTCCTCGCCCGCAGCAAACCAAAAAGTCAGACGACGGGGTGGGGTCAACAGGACCACAAGGGCCCGTCATGCAATGGAGAGTGAAGATGGCACAGCTCAGCTTCGAAAGAAAATATCGGGTCCGAGGCGGGACACTGGTTGGCGGTGATCTGTTCGACTTCTGGGTGGGGCCATTTTACGTTGGCTTCTTCGGAGTCACGACGTTCTTTTTCGCCGTACTTGGGACGCTACTTATTTTTTACGGGGCCAGCCAAGGCCCAACTTGGAATCCATGGTTGATTTCGATCAACCCACCACCATTAGAGTACGGCCTTGGAGCCGCGCCACTATTAGATGGTGGCCTTTGGCAAATCATTACAATTTGCGCGATTGGTGCCTTTGTCAGTTGGGCCCTGCGCGAGGTTGAGATTTGTCGAAAGCTTGGGATGGGCTATCACGTGCCCTTCGCATTTTCTGTGGCGATATTGGCCTATGTTACCCTCGTGGTGATCCGTCCAATGCTGATGGGGGCTTGGGGTCATGGGTTCCCATATGGGATCTTTAGCCATCTCGATTGGGTCAACAACGTTGGCTACGCCTATGGCAATTTCCACTATAACCCGGCGCATATGGTTGCGATTACGTTCTTCTTTACGACGTGTCTCGCCCTCGCCCTGCACGGGTCATTGGTGTTGTCTGCGGTTAATCCCGGCAAAGGCAAAGAGATTCTAAGCCCTGATCACGAAGATACCTATTTCCGCGATTTGATTGGGTATTCCATCGGACCATTGGGCATTCACCGTCTTGGATTATTCCTCGCCCTCAACGCTGGGTTATGGAGCGCGATCTGCATCGTGATTTCAGGCACCATTTGGTTTGATGAATGGATCGTCTGGTGGGACTGGTACTATGAACTACCATTCTGGGTCGACCTGTAAGGAGGAGATGAACTATGGCTGAATATCAAAACATCTTCACCCAAGTGCAGGTCCAAGGACCCGCCGAAATGGGTGTCGCCGCGGCGGATGGGTCTGCCATCGAACGTGGAACGTCGGCTCGCTTTTCAAAAATTGCTGGCTTGTTTGGCAACGCACAATTGGGGCCTCTCTATCTGGGCAACATGGGGGTTATTTCCCTCGCGACTGGCCTGATCTGGTTTGTGATGGTTGGCATGTCCTTCTGGGCGCAGGCCGATTACAACCCGGCGATTTTCTTACGCGACCTCTTTTGGTTCTCGTTAGAGCCGCCGTCACCCGGTTATGGCCTGTCGATGCCACCAATGAATGACGGGGGCTATTTCATGATCGCCTCGTTCTTCTTGCTGATATCGGTGTTGACTTGGTGGGTGCGCACGTACCTGCGGGCCGAGGCGCTGGGCATGGGCAAACATGTGGCATGGGCGTTTGCCTCTGCGATCTGGTTGTTTCTTGTGTTGGGTCTGTTCCGTCCGATCCTGATTGGTGACTGGTCTGAAATGGTGCCTTACGGCGTGTTTAGCCACCTTGATTGGACAAACCTATTTTCGATCACCCACGGCAACCTATTCTACAACCCGTTCCACGCATTGAGCATTGTGTTCCTTTATGGATCTGCGCTGCTGTTTGCGATGCATGGTGCGACAATCCTTGCGGTGAGCCGTTTCGGTGGTGAGCGTGAGATCGAACAGATCGTTGATCGCGGGACCGCGTCTGAGCGTGCTGCGCTGTTCTGGCGCTGGACCATGGGTTTTAATGCCACGATGGAAGGTATCCACCGCTGGGCATGGTGGTTTGCAGTGCTGACCACTTTGACAGGTGGGATTGGGATTCTGCTGTCGGGAACCGTTGTTGATAATTGGTATGTCTGGGCGCAGGTCCATGGCTTTGCCCCTGTAAACTGAGGAGACGTAAGATGAGTGAGAATAACGACTACCTCGGCGTGAACAGCCAATCGCGGCTTTATGGGGATGTGCTGATCCTCATGCTCAAGGGCGCTGGTTATGCATTGGTTGCCTGCCTTGTCCTTTGGTTTGTGATCGCTGTGATTATTGGGATCGGTCGTGCCTTGCCTGAAGACAGCAGACAAGCGCCAGATCCGATCAACCGATCTTCGCTAGAGCTGCAAGTTACGGATATTCTGGTCGCTTAAAGCAAAGGGGTAGGGCGGCCCATCTTGTGGCTGGCCTGCCTTTCCGCCATCGGACCACCTTCCCTGGTTGGTTCGATAAGGAGGGCCCTTTGGTTCTCCAGTTCCCTTCCTGTTGGCTACAGGAACCAGCGTCGCAGAGAATGGATCATTTCTCTGCGACGCACCTTACCGAAGGAATTCATATGTCCCGGACCCCACATTTGGATCGTATCACCAGCCCCGCTGACCTTCGGGGTTTGACGGATGACGCGCTCAAGGCTGTTGCGGATGATGTCCGGGCAGATGTGATCGAAGCCGTCAGCAAAACGGGCGGACATTTGGGGTCGTCGCTTGGCGTTGTTGAGCTTGCGGTGGCGATCCACGCGATTTTTGACACGCCTAAGGACAAATTGGTCTGGGATGTTGGGCATCAGTGTTACCCACATAAAATCCTGACAGGTCGTCGTGATCGCATGCATAGCTTGCGCCAAGAAGGCGGAATTTCTGGTTTCACCAAACGCGCTGAATCAGAATATGATCCTTTCGGGGCGGCACATTCATCGACCTCTATTTCCGCGGCCCTTGGGTTTACCGTTGGTCGCGACATGGGCATGGAAACGGGTGATGCGATTGCGGTGATTGGTGATGGGTCGATCAGCGCTGGCATGGCATATGAAGCGATGAACAACGCGGGTGCTGAAGGGCGTCGTATGTTTGTCATTCTCAACGACAATGAAATGTCCATTGCGCCACCAGTTGGGGCGATGTCGAAATACCTTTCTGGTCTGTATGCGTCGCCATTTGGTGAGATGCATAAAATGGCTGAAGGGTTTGAGTCTGCTTTGCCGGGGCCATTGCGTGACCATGCCCGCCGCGCACGACGCTTGGTGACCGGAGCCGCGCAACAGGGCAGTGGCACGTTGTTCGAAGAACTTGGGTTTAGCTATATCGGCCCTATTAACGGTCATGACTTGGACCAGCTCTTGCCGGTGTTGCGTGCTGCGCGTACCCGCGCAACGGGACCTGTTTTGATCCATGTGTGCACGGTAAAGGGCAAAGGGTATGCTCCTGCCGAAACTGCGGCTGACCGGGGACATGGCGTTGCAAAATTTGATCCGTCCACAGGGACACAATCAAAGGGTAAGCCCAATGCGCCCAGCTATACAAAAGTCTTTGGGCAGGCATTAACGAAAGAAGCGACGCTTGATCCGTCTATCGTTGCTGTCACTGCGGCGATGCCTTCTGGAACGGGTGTCGACATTTTGGAAGAGCAATTCCCGACACGTGTGTTTGATGTGGGTATTGCAGAACAGCATGGCGTGACCTTTGCGGCCGGAATGGCGGCGAGCGGTCTAAAGCCGTTCTGCGCGATTTATTCGACGTTTTTGCAACGTGGGTATGATCAGATTGTTCATGACGTTGCCTTGCAAAACCTACCTGTGCGCTTTGCGATTGATCGTGCGGGCCTTGTGGGCGCAGATGGTCCGACCCATGCGGGCGCTTTTGACATCGGGTATCTTGCGGCCCTTCCCAATATGGTGGTTATGGCCGCAGGTGATGAGGTGGAACTGATGCACATGGTGCGCACGGCGGCAGAGTATGACGATGGCCCCATTGCGTTTCGATACCCGCGTGGAGAGGGTGAGGGGCTGGAGTTGCCTGAGCGTGGTGAAGTGCTGGAGATTGGGAAAGGCCGGGTCTTGTTCGAAGGCAGTGATGTCGCAATCCTTTCTTTCGGCGCACACATGGGAGAATGCCTCAAAGCTGCGGAGCTAATGGAAAGCAATGGTGTGAGTTGCACCATGGCTGATGCCCGATTTGCCAAACCGCTCGACATGGCGTTGATCCGTCAGTTGATCAATAATCACCGGGCGGTGATCACTGTAGAACAAGGGGCAAGAGGTGGGTTCGGTGCTATGGTTCTGCACGAGCTTGCCCACCAAGGATTGTTGGATGGGCGCTGTCAGATCAGGACAGTGACACTGCCGGATCGCTATATTGATCAGGCTGCTCCGGATGCGATGTACGCGGATGCCGGTATGACGGCGGTTGATATTGCTGCTACTGCCATGGAAGCGGCAGGGGTCGCATTCAAAAGTGCTCCGATCGGAGTTGATAGACCCTAACTATTGACCGTCGCTTTTCCTTTGATCGCGTCACCGTGCTTGGCCAAGTAAATCCGCAGCCAAGGGGTGTAGATGTTGGGATTTTCAATCGTGTCGGTGGCCAGCTTTTCCAGATCGACCCAGCGCGTTGCCATGACTTCTTCGGGGTTTGGCGTGACAGATAGGGTGTCTGATGCTTCCGCGATGAAAAGTTCGACGACCTCATGTTCTATCAGTCCGCCGCCAACATCGGCGCGGTATTCGATTTGGTCGCGATGAATGGGTGATAAGCCCTTTATTCCCAATTCTTCGTCCAAGCGGCGCACCGCGCACTCGCTGGGGTCTTCGTTCCATTCGGGATGCGTACAGCAGGTATTCGCCCAAAGCCCTGGGGTGTGGTATTTGCTCATCGCCCTTTGTTGGATGAGCACACGGCCCCGGTTCATGACAAATACGCTCACCGCCTTGTGGCGCAGCCCTTTTAAATGCGCTTCAAGTTTTTCGACAGGTTGCAATGTGCCGTTGATCCAGGCCGGAATCATAATGGTCATGTATACGTTGTTGAGACGAGACGCATAAGGTGCGCGACGTTCTTTAGTCCTATCTTTAGATGCGCCAGCGGACGTGCTGCCACCAGCTTTTTGTTCATATAGGCCTCAAACGTCAACTTTTGCACGTCGACATCGTGACACAGGGACACAAACCGTTCGCGGCGTTCGTCGGACCGATAATAGGCGTTTTGCATAGCACCCAGAACTTTGAACACCTGTTTGTGCTCTTTCATAAAGAGCTTGCGCGCCAGCATCAGATCTTTCACCCGCCCGGTGGAAAGTGTTGCGGCAGCAGCCGTTGCGGCGACGCGCCCACCAACCATCGCGTAATAAATCCCTTCGCCAGATGACGGCGCGACGACACCGGCAGCATCCCCAGCCAGAACCACATCGCGACCATTGTCCCATCGATCCATTGGCCTTAACGGAATTGGGGCGCCTTCTTTGCGGATCGTTTTGCAATCCGATAGACCAGAAGACGCGCGCAAGGCAGCCGTTGCGTCTTTCAAATCGACGCCTTCTAATCCAGTGCCCATACCGACACTTGCAGATTTACCATGCGGAAAAACCCAGCCATAGAAATCAGGGCTAATGTCGCCATCATAGATCACGTCGCAACGGGTCGGGTCATATTTGCCAACATTGCCGGGTGCTTCGATGATTTCATGATAGGCGATCACGTAAGGAATTTTCTCGCCACCGGGGACTTCTGCCTTGGCGACATTGGATCGTGCGCCATCTGCGCCGATGACAAGCTTTGTCGAGAGGCTTTGTATGTTTCCACTGATTTTATCCCGGAAGCGCACATGGGTTCCGTTTTCGTCACGATCAATTCTGGTGAACGTGCCGGTATAACGATGCGCGCCCGCAGTCGCAGCACGGGCCCGCAGGAATTCATCGAAATGTTCGCGGTCTACCATCCCAACATAGCCATCTTCGATTGGGATATCGACTTGTCGACCGGTGGGGGAGATCATGCGCGCTGTGTTGATTTTGGCGACTATTTGGTCGTCAGGGATAAAGAAATCATCAATCAGTCGTGGCGGCACGGCACCGCCGCATGGCTTGATCCGACCGGCACGATCAATCATCGCGACAGTGTGACCAGATCTTGCAAGATCCTCTGCCGCGGTGGCGCCTGATGGCCCGCCGCCGATAACAACTACATCATATTGCATCGTCATTCTCCCGGTACGAGCGTCGCCTTTATTGGGCGGTGCTCCATTATTTTGCCGGCCATTACTGTGGCGGCGATGAATAGTCCGGCTTCGATCAAAAAGACCGAGCCAAAGGCTTGAGCGTCTGTCAATGTGAGCCGCAAAAGGTCGACCAATCCCGCACCGACAAGCCCGCCAAAACCGGCTGCGATGGCTTGTGCGGCACCCCAGAGCCCCATGCGCGTGCCTGTGCGCTGTTCACGCCCGTCACCGGCGAGGGCCATCATTGATCCGATTGCCGCGACCGCGAACATGCCGTTGAAAAAGCCCAAAGCAACGACGGCTGGCATCAATGGCGCACCTGGTCCGAGCGGGCCAAGAAGGGTTATGACGCACAAAGCACCGGCGGATCCAATACATCCGGCCATGACCCAATTGCGCAAGCTTCCAAGTCTTAGCCCGGTGGCTGTAATTCCCACGGTAAGCATGCCTAAAAAGACGCCACCGTTTTGTGCCCCAGAAAGGGATGTTGATTGTCCCGGCGTGAATCCAAATACAAGACCTGCGTAGGGTTCCAAGATTAGTTCTTGCATGAAATAGGCTGTCATCGACAAAAACACGAAGATCGTAAAAATTCGCGCTTTGGGTTCGTCCCAAACTTGTCGCAATCCTTCTGTGAAAGGCGTTGCGTCGGGTTGACGGATTTGGATCAAACGCTTTTCTACGCCCCAGACCGACAAACATGTGAGTACGATTGCTGCGATTACAACGATGGCAACGATGCGGATCAAAAGCTGCGGTGTATATGGATCAAGCATGGCGCCGACGACGCCCGCTGTTACGGCAATCCCAAAGATCATCATGAGCCACGTGATTGTAGCGGCCGCCGCCCGTCTGCGTGGCGCAGTTGTTGTGGCAAGTAAGGCGAGCAAGGACGTACCCGATGCACCAACGCCCAAACCGATCAGCGTGTATGCTGCAATGGACAATACAAGACCAAATACAAAGCTTGTTTCGAGGGCCAACACGCCATAGGCGGCCAGCATTGCTCCAAGCGCAAGTGCCACCATGCCACCGATGATGTAACGGGTGCGTTTTCCGCCGGTATCAGATGCAAACCCCCATCGTGGGCGTGTCAGTTGAATTCCGTAGTGGAGCCCGACCAAAGCACCGGGGAGCACGGCAGGAAGGTCAAGCTCCACCACCATCAACCTGTTGAGGGTTGATGTCGTCAGAACTACAATCGCGCCAAGCGCCATTTGAACGAGTCCTAATCTGAAGATTTGTAGCCATGTGAGCATATCAAATACTCCGTATCGCGAAGGCAGCAATCATCATGCCGCTGATATAAAACAGGATACCCATGCCTTGATACCAAGGCGTCTTGCCCTCAGGGTCGGTGAGCAGAACGCGCATGGCGGCGACTTGGATACCAAGCAAGACAGCGATCGCTACTGCGTGCAGCGGTTTGTCCCAAAGGAAAAGGAGGGCAATAATGATTGCTTGCGGGATCGCCATGACCCAACAGGCGACTTTGGCCGCCTTGTCAGCACCCAGCATCACAGGCAAAGAGCGTAATCCAAGGGTGCGATCGCCCTCGATTGCTTTGAAATCATTCAATGTCATGATTCCATGGGCACCAATGCCGTAGAGAAGGGCGACGATAAGAACTTCGCCGGCGGGCGCGCCTGCAGACAAAATTGCAGCACCAGTGATCCAAGGCAGAGTCTCATACGCCAAGCCGCAAAGGGCTGGCCCCCAAATGCCAGATCTTTTGGCGCGAATAGGTTCGATGGAATAGGCCCAAGCTGCGATAACGGCAAGGCCGGTTGCCCCAAATCCCCAAGGCCCGAGCAGTGTGCCAAACGCGAGTCCAAGAACGCTCATTCCCAAAGCGATACCAAGCCCCCATTGGGCAGGCATGCGGCCTGACGGAATGGGGCGGTTTGGTTCATTTATGGCGTCCACGTGGCGGTCGCACCAATCATTGGCGGCCTGTGACATTCCACAGACGATGGGGCCGGCCAATATGACGCCTAGGACGACAAGCCAAATGCGATCTGCTGGGACCGTTCCCGTGGATACAACACCGCAAAGATAGGCCCACATTGGTGGAAACCACGTGATTGGGCGGATCAATTCCAACACTGTGCGGGGTTCAGGCCAGCGACGTCTAATGTTCTGTGGTGCGGACGCATGTGTCATATTGTCAGTTTAAGTTGACATTATGAGAGTCGGCAAGTGTAAACTATAACTTACATTGGCATTGCTTCACGATTTTGGATGAAATTTCTTTCAACAGAAGGGTCTGTTGGTTAACTGGTTGTATTGAAAATGACCCAACGGCTTCGAGCGATAAAGTACAGATGAGTAAGACAGCCTACTTTTACCATGCTGACGCAATCGAAAGCGAAGGGTCTGACCTAATTGGACGACGATCTGCGGGTCAGTCATTTTTGCGTGGCTATCTTGAGCATGTGCCGGGGTCGGTTGTTCAGGCTGTGACGGAAACAAAAAAGGCATCATTTGAGTTTGATAAAGTCGCGCGCGCGCTGGGTGAAAAGCGCGACATTCGTGTTCACCGATTACGGGGTGGCGCAGACTTTAGCGAAGCTGGCTCGATCTTTTTTCCCGGCCCTGGATACCTTGACGCAGCCTGGCGGCGTGAGGCGCATGGTGCTGCTGGGTGTTCGCTTGTTGGTATTACGCATACAATGAGCACCCGACGCATTATGGAAGGCCTCCATCAACTGATGTTAGAGCCCGTGCGCCCGTGGGATGCAATTATCTGTACGTCAAAGGCCGTTCAATCCGTTGTTCAGACCCAGCTTGAACAGGAGGCGGAGTTTATTCGTGCCCGCTTCGAAGCTGGTCGCGTACCGTTGCCGCAATTGCCCGTTATACCGTTGGGTATTCATGCCAAGGATTTTCAAGCTCAGGACGACCAACGCGGGGTGATCCGTGCGCGGTTTGGCGCCCCTGAGGATGCAGTCGTTGTGTTGACGATGGGCCGTCTGACATCTGTTGAAAAGGCCAATCCTGTGCCCTTGTTCCTTGCGCTGGAACGGGCGGCGCAGCGCAGTGGTAAGGCGGTTCACCTTTGGATGGCGGGCTGGTCAAACCGGGGCGAAGAGGAAACGTTGCATCGTGACGGTGCCAAGGCGCTGTGCCCATCAGTCAAGACGACCATTATAGATGGGCGTGAAGCGGATCTGCGCCGCAATATTTGGTCTGGTGCAGACATCTTTACGCTGCCAGTGGACAGTATTCAGGAGACTTTTGGGCTTGTCCCGGTTGAGGCGATGGCTGCTGGGTTGCCGGTGGTGATGCCCGATTGGAACGGTTTTCGTGACACAGTTTTACATGACGAAACGGGGTATCTGATCCCCACGTATCAGCAGGCGGGTGGGTTGGCTGCTGGCAATCTAGCCGCGCGGCGTTTCGCGGATGGGACCGACAGCTATTTGCACCACTTGTCGATCCTGCAGCAACAAATTGCTATCGATGTCGGAGCCTATGCCGATGCATTGTCAGCTTTGATCAAGGACCCAGTTAGGCGCCGCACGATGGGGCGGATGGGGCGAGTTCATGTTAACCAGAATTTAGATTGGTCAAAGGTCATCCCGCTGTATATCGACCTAGCCGGTGAGTTAGAGGCGATGCGCCGGGTCCAGCAAACCAAAAGTCATCCGTCGCCGTTACAGATTGATCCATTTACGCTATACCAAGGTTACCCAACGGACCAAGTTTCGCCT
>CAKZVL010000041.1 GCA_937922155.1 uncultured Paracoccaceae bacterium
TTTCTGCTGTTGAGCAGGCGGGTCTGACTGGTCTTTCTGATGATCAGAAAGTGACGTTTGAGATCGAACCAGGCCGCGATGGCCGCGAGAGCGCGGTTAACATCCAACTGGCTTAAGCAAGTTCACTCGGCGAAAGCCGAGTGTAACGACCGGATGCGGCAGTGTCTTTCTGCAAGAAAGATCACGAGAGCGTCCGACACCGAGCCAAGCTGGTGATAGGAATTTGAAGACCGCTGCGAGCAATCGTGGCGGTCTTTTGTGATTGTTGCTTCGGAATTCTTTCTTCAAAATCTAAACTAGAAATTTGCGGAGTTTACTAACTTTGTTTGAATTTGATGAAGAGTTATTTAAGGACTACTATGCGGGCTTGCTCGACTCATTGTTTATCCGGCTCAAGTTTGTAGGAAGGGTGATAAACGAGGATTTTGCTATCCCAGCGGGTATCATGAGAGAAACAGCCTTTCTTCAGCTACGGATGTGCTACGAAACAATAGCAATTGGCGCGATTGTGGCTCACAATGGAACAGGTCAAATAGATCGTCTGCGCAGAGAGTATAAGCCAGCAAGTATTTTTGATGAATTATCGAAGCTGAACCCTGCGGCCTTTCCGGAGGCTGTGACTGTTCAGAATTCGGCTGGATCAAAGAAGCTGGTTCCAATCAAACCGCAATTGAGTCGCGACATTCTGGTTTCTGCTCATTGCAAATGTGGTGCAGAGCTTCACCATAGGAGCCTTAAGTGGACCGAAAGTACCGAGCGGCCAATTTCGCCAGCTGATTTTTTTGCGAGTTACGCTGACAAATTACGTATTCAAAAGAACGCAATTAGAACTCATATGTGGGTGCATATGTACCGGCTTCCTTCGGGCCAGATCTGGATCGGCGATATGCGTAATGCAGAAACTACTGGTTCAGTAGTTGTAAGGGCAAGCTGATTTCCTCATCTGCTTAATTGTCCTTGTGGGCGAGAGGCTGTAGCAAACGTCTTTTCCCGTCGGGTGATTGTTGACGGATCCTGACGCTAGCACCTTGCCACAGCCTGGAGCTAAGGTTGTTCGCTTCTATTGTGGATGTGGGAATGTATTGTCACATGGATTGGCCTTTTTTCACTTGCCCCGGTTAGGGAGTCCCCCTATACGCGCCCTATCCAACAGGGTGCACCCCGCGTGCGCCCTTTTGTGTTGGACCAAGACGCGATGAGGGATGCCGATGAGCGGTGTTCGTCCAATCCGATCTCAACCCTAATCTAAAGGGTGACCAAAATGGCGGTTCAAAGCCAAACCATCCGTATTCGCCTCAAGGCGTTTGATTACCGGGTGCTGGATGCCAGCACGCAGGAAATCGTTTCAACGGCCAAGCGCACAGGCGCATCCGTTCGCGGCCCGATCCCACTGCCGAACAAAATCGAAAAGTTCACAGTTCTTCGTGGCCCACACATCGACAAGAAATCCCGCGATCAGTTCGAGATCCGCACGCATAAGCGTCTGCTCGACATTATTGATCCAACGCCGCAGACCGTGGACGCGCTTATGAAGCTCGACCTGGCCGCTGGTGTTGATGTTCAGATCAGCGTGTAGGGAGGGTCAACGAGATGCTCCGTACAGGACTAATCGCAAAGAAGATGGGCATGACCCGTCTGTTTATGGAAGATGGCAAGCAGATCCCTGTGACCGTGCTCGCCCTCGAAAGCTTGCAGGTGGTTGCACAGCGCACCGCTGAAAAGGACGGCTATACTGCTGTTCAGCTGGGTGCTGGCAATGCCAAGGTGAAGCGCGTTTCAAAAGCGATGCGTGGACACTTTGCCGCCGCTAAGGTGGAGCCAAAGCGCAAAGTTGCTGAATTCCGCGTGGCCGAAGAGAATATGATCAAGGTTGGTGAAGAGATCACCGCGAACCATTACTTTGAGGGCCAGTACGTTGACGTATCAGGCACGTCGATTGGTAAAGGTTTTGCCGGTGCGATGAAGCGTCACAACTTTGGCGGTTTGCGCGCGACGCACGGTGTGTCTATCTCTCACCGTTCGCATGGTTCCACTGGTCAGTGTCAGGATCCTGGCAAAGTTTTCAAAGGTAAGAAAATGGCCGGCCACATGGGCGCTGCCAAGATCACAACGCAGAACCTGCAGGTTGTTCGCACCGATGCAGACCGTGGCGTGATCATGGTGAAGGGCGCTGTTCCCGGTTCCAAAGGTGGCTGGGTCACAATCAAGGACGCTGTTAAGAAAGCGACACCTGAGAACGTGATCTATCCGGCTGGGCTGAAGTCCATGAAGGAAGAAGCTGAAAAGCTGGCGGCCGAAGCTGCTGCTGCTGCTGCTGCCGAAGAAGAAGCTGCTGCTAAGGCTGCGGCTGAGGCGGAACAAGCCGCAGTTGAAGCTGCTGAAGCTGACGCTGCAAACGAAGCCCCGGCAGATGATGCCGCACCACAAGAGGGTGAGAACAATGAAGGCTGATGCAATCAAACTTGACGGCAAGGCCGCTGGTTCCGTCGATCTGGACGATGCCATCTTTGGTCTGGAGCCGCGTGCGGATATTCTGCACCGTGTGGTCCGTTGGCAGCGCAACAATGCGCAGGCTGGCACCCACAAGGTTAAGACACGGTCTGAAGTGAAATATTCTACCAAGAAGATCTATCGCCAGAAGGGCACGGGTGGCGCACGCCACGGCGCGCGTTCTGCACCGATTTTCCGTGGTGGTGGTGTTTACAAGGGGCCAACCGTGCGTAGTCACGGTCATGATCTAACTAAGAAGTTCCGCAAGTTGGGACTGCGCCATGCGTTGTCTGCGAAAGTTGCCGCCGGAGAGCTGGTCGTTCTGGACGCAGCTGATCTGAAGGACGCAAAGACATCCGCATTAGCCAAGCAGGTTGCCAACCTTGGTTGGAAGCGTGCGTTGGTTATTGACGGGGCAGAAGTGAATGCAAACTTTGCACAAGCCGCGTCAAACCTGAACGGTTTGGATGTTCTGCCGTCTATGGGCGCGAACGTCTATGACATCCTGAAAAGCGATACTTTGGTTCTGACAAAGGCCGGTGTCGAAGCATTGGAGGCACGTTTGAAATGAGCGCCAAAGCAGAACATTACGATGTGATCCGCAAACCGATCATCACTGAAAAGGCCACAATGGCGTCTGAAAATGGCGCTGTGGTATTCGAAGTGGCGATTGATGCGAACAAGCCCATGATCAAAGAGGCCGTTGAAAGCCTGTTTGGTGTAAAGGTTAAAGCGGTGAACACCACGATCACAAAGGGTAAAGTGAAGCGCTTTCGCGGATCACTTGGCACCCGCAAGGACGTAAAGAAAGCTTACGTCACGCTGGAAGAGGGCAACACAATCGACGTGTCCACCGGCCTGTAATCGGTTCTTTCATGATATTTGAAAAGGCTCTCAACGAAAGTTGGGGGCCTTTTTGCTTTTGCGTTAACCTTAGCATGCCCTCTTATTGGCCAAACTGACGCCATAAATCCCGTGCAAACATGTGCCATGGATTTGATGACGATCACGATTGGGGCGATTTTCTTGTGCATCGCTTTTTGTGCGATCCTGCTGGGATCTTACGTCTTTGGCCCTGCGGCGCGTTCGTTTGCTGATCTAACAAAGCGCCATGATAGCTTTTTGACACGTATTTTGCCGACGTTGTCGTTTGCAGCCCTCTTGGGCATTCTGATCAAGCTGACGGTGTTCTGATGGGCGTTGTGATGTCCCCGATTGACCGTATCCGGCGCAAGCGTGAGATGGTCGAATTGTCCCGCGAATTGGACGCGCCTGAACCCGTTATTGCGTCCTTTCCGCGTAATGCAATCGGCGTCACCCTTTTGGTTCTTGTGATTATGCCGCTCCTTTTTAAGGCGACCATCGACCCGACATTAACCCGCATCCTTGGCTATGGCGGCTGCGCGTTTGGAATGGGGGCCGGTGCGGCGAGCCTTTCTTATGGGCAGTGGTTGAAATCCATTTATGACGCGAAACATGTCGCACGGGCGCCGGTGGTGCCGTTCAAGGGTTTGGGCGCTGTTCTGATTGCTGTGTCAGCAGGGGCATTGTGCTGGTTTGAAGGCGGTGGGCTGGCTGTTTCGATTGCCCTTATTCCTGTTGTGCTTGGCTTGACGGTTTTGTCTTTTGGCCTTGATCCGCGCCGCCATAAGGGTTTGGAGACCCGAGAAAGTCGCGAGGCATATCAGCTGGAAAAGGTCGCAGCCCGTGTCGGGGTTGAGTTGGATCGTATCAAACGCAGTGCCGCGCCGCTGGCTGTTCCGGAGATCATGACAGAAATCCGGAATTTGGAAAACGCGATTCATGGCCTGCTGTCTGCGGTTACCAACGATCCGACCCGGATCGGAACAGTGCGGCGGTTTTTTGGGGTCTATCTGACGGCCTTTGGAGATGCGTCGGAACAATTTTCCTCTGTCTATTCGGGAACTGGGGATCAAGCGGCGCTGGATAACTATCAGCAAATGATGACCACCCTAACGCACGCGTATCGCACCACCGCGCGACGCTATGCGCAAGCTGGCACTGCCCAGCTTGAGGTGGAGATGAAAGTTCTTGCCCGCTATCTAAAGCCGTTTCAATCCGTCCAGGTAGGGGATCAGGACAGTCAGGCTATTTGACCATGCGCCTGCGTCACGGTCTTTGAATAGTGCGACAATTGTCAAATTTTTGGCAAGATTGTCGCGCAGATTAAAACAATAGCAGATCAACTGCTGTCTTGTTTTGAATTAAAGGTGGGCGATATGTCAAAGAACCCAATGACCCTGCGTGCGGTGCATGCGATGCAAAAAATCTCTCTTGGGGCGATTATGCTCATCGCGGTTGGTCTTGTCGGGACGGCCCTTGCCGCCGCCGTTGGCGTGATGCCTTGGCTAGACCTGACGGTTCAATGGGGCGGGGCACAGGTTGCCAATGCTGGCATGTATCTACAGATATTTGCCGCTGCGCTTGTCTCCTCTATGGTGTTTTTCTTGCCGAGCAACCGTCGGATTATGCAACTGGAACGCTCGCACCGCGATTTTCAGATTGGGATGGATGATATCGTACAAGCCTATCACATTTGTCACACCGCAGATCGCGCGGATACGTTTACCCTGTCGTCTGAATTTGACGCAGTGCGTGAGCGCCTTGTGATGATGCGCAACCACCCTGATTTGCAGCAGTTGGAGCCGGGCATCCTAGAAGTTGCCGCACAGATGAGCCAGCAATCACGCCAATTGGCAGAAGTCTATTCCGAAGAAAAAGTGCAGCGCGCCAGAGATTTTTTGCGCCAGCGTCAAGAAGAGCTGGTGACCTATCAAGCGGATATCGCCCGTGCGATGGAACACTGTAGTGAGCTTAAGACATGGCGATCCACAGTCGAGGCTGAGGAAGAGTTGCAGGCTGCCAAGATTGAGCAGTTAGAACGTGATCTTGGTGATATCCTTGTCCCCCTGGGGTATATCGCACCAAAGCTGAAACTATCCACCAAGCGCAAGGTCCTTCCCATAGACGCAGGGCCGCTGCCGCAGCAGGCCTAGCCTTGAAATAAGCGAAAGAGCAAAGGGCCTTTGCAAGTGCGAGGGCCTTTTGTTTTGTGCATACGTATGGGACCAATCGGTCAGAGGATTAACGATGACCTTAGTGGGATGACCAAAGTTTATGACCCGACCGCAAAAACAACCACGTGACTTGATCGAAGGTCGCGCTGCGTTGATCGTTATTGATATTCAGCGCAGCACCTTTATCGACGACAGCACGCAGAGGTCGATCCCCAATATGCCGGGTTATCGCGATCGGATGGAGGCGGCAAAGCCGCTGATTGCCAAGGCGCATGAGGTGGGCATACCGGTGATTTTTATCCAAGAGATCCATCGCCAGGATGGTGTCGATTTTGGGCGAGAGTTGGACGGTGACGAAGACGTCCATTGCCTTGAGGAGGATCCGCGCACCGCTGTGGCCAAGGATGAAATGGGCTTTGCTCGCGGGGATTATATGGTGCCCAAGCGGCGCTACTCAGCCTTTTTCGGCACTGACCTTGAAATCCTGTTGCGCGGGCTGAAAGTGGACACCTTGCTGTTGGTTGGCGGTTTGACGGATGTGTGTGTGCATTACACGTTCGTGGATGGGCATCAGTCCGATTATTTTTGCCGGGTGATCGAGGATTGCGTCGCAGGATCATCGGCTGACACGCATGAGGCCGCGTTGAGGGCGATGGAATATCTGCAAACCGGCGCGAGGTGCAAAGCAGCGGATGTTTTGGCGGTGATGGGACAGACGGGGCGTGTCTGAACCGCGCCTTATTCCACCTGAACTGTCAAAGTACCTTGCATCGTTTGTTCGGTGCCGGATCGCGCATAGGGAAGGGTCACGGGGCCTGTGAAACCAATGGGTGGTGTGTAAGTCCAGATCGCGCCGTCCAAGATCAAGCTGCCTGTCTGGGGCTTGGCAATGACTGCGCTGATAGTGCCATCAACCGGGGCTTGGAATTCAGCGGGCAGGGCAACTGGCGTTCCCCTTGGCGTTGTGATTTCAATGGCGGGGGCAGGTTCAGGGCTGTGTCCCGTGGTCGCAAAGACGCCTTGCGAGAGCGTGTTGAACGACCCCGCATAGACAGATTTGAGACCGCTTGCGCGCAGCATATACTGGGCACTGTCGGTTTGATCGGGGTCCGTGAATTCGGTTGCAGCGGCGGCGATGTTATCCGCCAGCAACGTCATTGGCCCATTGTCCACAGATTTATAGATCCGATACCCCGTGAGGTCTGGATCAGGTGATGCGCGCCATTCCAGTGACACGCCCTGCGCTGTCGCGCTCGCGCTCAGCGCCACCGGCGGGGCGAGCACAAAGGCGCGCAAGGTCGGATCGCCTAGCAGATTGACCCAGATCGGATTGCGCCACAAATAGCGCCCGGTCGGCCAGTAATCCATGCTGTCGCGATAGGGTTCGCCCGCGCGTCCGTTGTTGACGGTACGAAAGTGCACATCGCCAATCGTGGCCCCCAACGCCATGTGATGCAGCCACCACGCAGGCCGCGCGCCCCAGCCGACGGCGACCGTATAAAACGGCCGCGCCAGTGCGAGGTTGAGGGCGTTTCTGCTCCGGTCCAGCTTTTGCTTGTGGCTGCCAAAGTCGAGCGCAAAGATCACGCGGTCGACATTTTGTCGGCCTACGTCCCGCTCATTAGGTTTGCCAAAATCCACGCCCCACAGCCAAAGGGTGCTGCCCACCAGATCGGTGTGTCCGCGTTCTGCGATGCCACTGGGGCCGACGATGTTGCGCAGGGCGTAGCTTTCGCTGATCAGGTTGTTGTTTTGCGCGTAGGCGCGGCGCAGGTCGCCGTGCAATCCGTGTCGCCAATGGTGCGCCTTGTCCAAATAGGCGCGCAGAAGCGCCAGTTCATCTTCACCCTCGGCGAGGTTGGAAAAGTCGATGCGCCCGACCTGCATTTCAATTGCGTCTGAGGGCACTTGATTGTCCATCAACGCAGGTATGGATTCAACAAACCGCCATTGCCCGTCCATGTCACCATAGAACAGATCGGTCGTTTGCTGGGTCATGTTGTGACCATCGGGGTTGGATTGCCCGCTGGAGACAATCGGCACATGCCCCAGTAGGATGACCGCGTGTTTGCCCATCGGGTCGCGCGCGTGTTGTTCTTGCAGCCATTGGCGCAGCGCTGTCGCGTCGGCGAGGTTTTGTAGAACGTCCTTGGCATCACCGCGCGCAACCTCGCGGCGGCGCACCTGCCAGCCATCGCCGATCAGGTCGCGTTCTAGCCTGTTGATATGTGGGGCGAGGGCTTCGCTGAGGGTGGTGTCAATCGCGAGGTACGCGGTCTTTGCCTCCTCAACGATGGGCAGATCAACGCCCGTGACCCAATAGCCGACGTCGACAACGTCCTGCGCCAATCGCTGTATTTGGTATTCATATGCGATCTGCGGTTCAATCGTGGTGTCGATGAACTGCGAGGTGCGGCTGAGATCAGGTGAGATGACTTGCCACGTGTCCCCACCGGTTTCGCCCCAGATCCGACGCTTGATCCGCACGCTAAGCCGGTTGGGCCGGTTGGCGTTGCGCCAATCAAGCGCGACTTGCGACCCATCGGCTGCGATTTGTCCATCAAGGGGCAGGGGGCGTTCAACGGAATCCTGCGCATAGGCCAGCGGCGGGCAGAGCAGGGCGAGGGCGAGGGTCAGGTTTTTGATCATGGGGGAGAGTGTAAACGCGGAGTGTGGCGGTTGGCTATGGGGAAGTCGCGGTTGTTATCTCGTCTCACCGAGCAAAGTGAGGGCGGCGCCTGGTTACTATTCTGGGTGCCATTCAACACTCACCACCTCGCACCACAGGAGCCGGGAGTGCGCCTGACCGTGGGTTGGCGCAGCAAGGGATTTTCTGCAGTGCTTTATGGCGGCCAAGCACATCTTCCATAATTGCGGAGCGCTTAGGTGGCAAAGCGCCAGCCCGTCGGGACGGTCAGGCGCTCGCCCGGCGCCTTCGGCTTGTTCCGGGCGAGAGTTCCATTTATGTATTAGGTTAGCTTAAGCGGCCTTGAATTTCTTATGCAAAATCCCTAAATATTGGTTGGGAGGTGAAAAATGAGCTAAATCTAGTGATGGAGTCCGTCTATGGGAGATGTTGTACCGTTAGGGAGGAAGTATGTTTCCAGAGTTGAACGGCTAGTCAAGAGTTCCAAAAAGGACTTCAAGAGAGGCTTGATCATTGGTCTTCCCCCAGAAGTGTCGAGAGGTCATGAACAGAGAGAGTTGATCTTTCAGGAAGGGCTTAGGAGATCTATCTTGTTTTGGGATCGACTAGCGTGGCCTACGAACGATGGGTTTATGATGCCGGGTGGCCCAGAAATCGACTTCTTGGAAGATATTGGTTTTTTGGAAAGGCCACATTATCGAGGCTTTGAAGGGCTTCAAGAGCAGATCTTTTTGGATTGTTACAGGACCTGTTTTCAAGAATTCGAATGCAGAGACCCCGGAGCTTGGGCTGTAGCATTGGAGCCGAACGCGGCTGATCCCGACAAATACTTATTTGAGGTTGGTAGGGGGGCGGAAGTTGAGCTGGTCCGTGCGGTGCCAGTTCCAAGAGTTGAGATGCCGCTAGAAGAGGTTCTCGAATTCCGGCTTAAGCGACAGAATGAAGTCACAGCGTTCATGAATGAGAAAGCTGAATTTTTCCAACGTTGGGTGAATTCTGAAGATCAAGCCCACCAATTGAGACTAGCGCAATCTCGAATTGAACGCGCGTGCTTGGATTTGATCGGGGTCTCAAGAGAATGCAAGTACCCGTTCAGTTATTCAAATTGGAACATCGGATACGTCTTTGGCGCAGTTACATCAGTAGCAACCTACTCGGCTCTAGAAGGGCTCAGTAAGTTGGCTGCGTACCCTTTCGTAAATGAGGCTCTTACTGGGGTTTCAGGCGCAGCGTTATTAGTACATAAAGCCAATGGCCCAAAGAAAAGACAAATAAAGTCATCTCCCTATCGCTACGCGGTTAGTATTGATCAAAAGCTAGGAAATGCGCTTGAGGTTTGAGCCCCCCTAGACACCTCCCCCCCCACTCCCTATAAGCCCTCCAATCACCCAGCCTCGGATTCGTCCGGGGCTTTGTGTATGTTAAGAACCGGGCACCTTCGGGGGCCTTTACCACATAGGCCCTGCGCATCTTGCAAACGGGCCGCCAAGCAAACGGAAGATAGCTAACATGGCACTCAAGTCGTACAAACCGACGACGCCGGGCCAGCGTGGGCTGGTGCTGATCGACCGTTCGGAGCTTTGGAAAGGACGTCCCGTCAAATCCCTCACACAGGGTTTGACGAAATCGGGCGGTCGGAACAACACCGGACGGATCACTGCGCGTCGTATTGGCGGGGGGGCAAAGCGCCTTTACCGCATCGTCGATTTCAAGCGGACAAAGCAGGATATGCCTGCGGTTGTTGCGCGGATCGAATATGACCCGAACCGCACAGCCTTGATCGCGCTGATCCAGTACGAAGACGGCACGCAGAACTATATCCTGGCCCCACAGCGTTTGGCTGTTGGTGACAAGATCATCTCTGCCGCTAAGGCTGACATTAAGCCGGGTAACGCAATGCCCTTCAGCGGCATGCCCATCGGGACAATCGTTCACAACATCGAACTCAAGCCGGGCAAGGGCGGGCAGATTGCACGTGCTGCTGGGACTTACGCACAGTTCGTTGGTCGGGACGGTTCTTACGCGCAGGTTCGCCTGTCATCGGGTGAGCTTCGCCTGATCCGTCAGGAATGCATGGCCACTGTTGGCGCCGTGTCCAACCCTGACAACTCCAACCAAAACTTTGGTAAAGCGGGCCGCACCCGCCACAAGGGCAAGCGTCCGTCCGTTCGCGGTGTTGCTATGAACCCGATCGATCACCCGCATGGTGGTGGTGAAGGCCGGACCTCTGGTGGTCGTACACCTGTGACGCCCTGGGGTAAGGACACCAAGGGTAAGCGCACCCGCAACAAGAACAAAGCAAGCCAGAAGCTGATTATTCGCAGCAGGCACGCTAAGAAGAAAGGCCGTTAAGAATGGCACGTTCCGTCTGGAAAGGCCCGTTCGTCGACAGCTATGTCTTGAAAAAGGCAGAAGCATCGCGCGAGAGCGGCCGCAACGAAGTGATCAAGATCTGGTCACGTCGTTCTACAATCTTGCCTCAGTTCGTTGGGCTCACCTTTGGTGTGTACAACGGCAAGAAGCATATCCCCGTCAACGTCACAGAAGACATGATTGGTCAGAAGTTTGGTGAATATTCGCCAACTCGCACCTATTACGGTCACGCAGCTGACAAAAAAGCGAAGCGGAAATAAGCCATGAGCAAGGATAAAAATCCCCGCCGCGTGGCCGACAATGAAGCAATGGCAAAACTGCGCATGCTGAAAACGTCCCCGCAAAAATTGAACCTTGTTGCCGGTCTTATTCGTGGCAAGAAGGTGGAAGCAGCCCTGAACGATCTGACCTTTTCCAAGAAACGGGTCGCGCTGGATGTGAAGAAATGTCTTCAGTCCGCAATCGCCAATGCTGAAAACAATCACAACCTAGATGTTGATGAACTGGTCGTTGCCGAAGCCTATGTCGGCAAAAACCTGATCATGAAGCGCGGTCGCCCTCGGGCACGTGGTCGCTTTGGTAAGATCATCAAGCCGTTCGCGGAAATCACCATTCTGGTGCGTCAGGTCGAGGAGCAAGCATAATGGGTAATAAAGTTAATCCCGTCGGCATGCGTCTGCAGGTCAACCGCACCTGGGACAGCCGTTGGTTCGCAAATACCAAAGACTATGGCGATCTTCTTTTGGAAGACCTTAAGATCAAGGCCTTCATCAAGAAAGAATGCGCACAGTCTGGCATCAGCCGCGTCATCATCGAACGTCCGCACAAAAAGTGCCGCGTGACAATCCACGCAGCCCGCCCCGGTGTGATCATCGGTAAAAAGGGTGCTGACATCGAAGGTCTGCGTCAGAAGCTGGCGAAACTGACAGACTCTGAACTGCACCTCAACATCGTTGAAGTGCGCAAGCCAGAGCTGGACGCCCAACTGGTTGCCGAAAACATCGGTCAGCAGCTGGAACGTCGTGTGTCCTTCCGTCGTGCGATGAAGCGCGCTGTTCAAAACTCTATGCGTATGGGCGCCCTTGGTATTCGGGTGAACGTCGCTGGTCGTCTTGGCGGTGCAGAGATTGCGCGGACAGAATGGTATCGTGAAGGTCGCGTGCCGTTGCACACCCTTCGCGCTGACATCGATTACGCGCATTACGAAGCGATGACCGCATATGGTATCATTGGTATCAAGGTCTGGATCTTTAAGGGTGAGATCATGGAACATGATCCGCAGGCCCGTGACCGCAAAAACGCTGAGCTGCAAGAGGGCGCTGTCCCTCGCGGCGCGAACCGGCGCTAGGAGGGCTTGGATAAATGTTACAGCCAAAGCGTACTAAATTCCGCAAGATGTTTAAGGGCCGCATCAAGGGTGAAGCAAAGGGCGGGTCTGACTTGAACTTTGGCACCTACGGCCTGAAGGCGCTTGAACCTGAGCGGATCACAGCCCGCCAGATCGAAGCCGCCCGTCGTGCTATGACGCGTCAGATGAAGCGTCAAGGTCGCGTATGGATCCGTATTTTCCCAGACACCCCGGTGACGGCTAAGCCTATCGAAGTTCGGATGGGTAAAGGTAAGGGTTCGATTGATCGTTGGACGGCAAAGGTTAAGCCGGGCCGCGTGATGTTCGAGATTGACGGCGTAAACGAAGACGTCGCCCGCGAGGCTCTGCGCCTTGCTGCGATGAAGCTTCCGATCAAAAGCCGCGTCGTCGTTCGCGAGGATTGGTAGCCCGCGCTTTTTGCGAAAGCGAAAACGCGGAGTGCGCGGCAGTCGCTTTTGGAACAAAAGCGATGAGAGCGTCACACCGTTAGAAATTTGAGAGCCCCCGCTGAGACATCAGCGGGGGCTTTTGTTTGAGTTGCGGCTGGCAGCTGAGTGCCGACCGTTCAAACCCCACGCGCCCCTCTCCCAAAGATAAACTGCCAGCGGCTGCCATCTTGCATTGTGATGTTGCCGCCGCCGGCCTGCGCGCTTTGATAGGTGGCTGTTCCAATCCCCGTCAGCCCGTTGCTGCAATTCACCGGAAAGCTGACCGATTGCCCGACGGAGGCGAGGGGGTATTGGCCCGAACAGGTGTTGCCGCCGTTGGTGACCTGAAACCAGCCGCCTTGGGTGAGGGAGGCGGTTGCGACGCCGCGGTAGACGGTGCCGCCGTCGCCGACGACCGCGACGGGGTAGGCTTCGCAAGCGGTTACAAGGGCGGCGAGGGCGCCGAGGGCTACAAATTTCTTAAACATGGATATCTCCTTTTTGATGTGAGGCAGTAAATGAACGATGTTCAGGCAATAGTCAACGTAAATGAACGTTGTTCAATAAATGACGTCACGTCCCCCAAATGACCAATCTTTCAACACGGGCCGTCCCGCGCTATGCTCTTCGCAGCTATTTAGGGAGCCAGCCCATGAAACACGTCCCCAAGCCCACCACCGATGATGACCTGATCAAGCAGTTTCTTGAGAACGGTGGAAAGGTCACTAAAGGCAAGACCAAGCCGATGCCCGATGACCTTGGCCTTTCCAACAACCAATGGGGCAATAAGCTGACGCGTGAGGAAAAGGCCGCAAAGAAGGCGAATGAGACGAAGCCAAAGACCTAAAGGTCGGCTATTCCCATTTGTAGTTAAAACTGACGCTGATCCTGTCGTCCTCGGCCATGTTCATCGGGACCTCATGGCGCAGGAAGCTTTCCCAGAGCAGCACATCGCCCACCTCTGGCGCGATGTAGACGAATTGCTTCAGATGCTCTGCCGCGTCTTTCAACCGGGGTGGCGCGGCCATCATCATGGCGAGGCGCGGATCCTCGAACTTGATCGCTTTGGACCCTTCGGGCAGGGCGACGTAGGTGGTGCCTGAGATCACGGAATGCGGGTGGATGTGCCCGGTGTGGATGCCGCCTTCGGGCAGGATGTTGATCCAGATGTCTTCGAGTTGGAGCGTTTTGTCCCCCAGATCGAATTGGCAGTCCTTGGCGAATTTGGCGACGTGGGTGTCGAGCGCCCTGACCAGTTGCGCAAAGATCGGGAACCGCCACGGCAGGTCAGTCAGCGACGCATAGGAGGTGTAACCGGGAAAGTTGTTCGCCTCGCACCAGTCTTGCCCCGCTTCGTCGTCTTCGGCGATGCCATAGCAGGATTGGGTGAGTTCTTGCTGGTCGATGTCCGGGGACAAAGCCGCGCGGTAAAGCGGGGTGGAGAAGAGGTTGGTTGTCATCAGAGTTGCATATCGCAACTCATGATAAGCAACCAGTGCGCGGCAGTTGCTTTTGGCACAAAAGCAATGAGAGCCGCACCCGGTTGCAATTTAAGCGCCGCTATCGTATATACAAGTGGATACACGCGCAGGAGGCCACCATGATTGAGACGAAAATTCGTAAAGTGGGCAATTCCGCTGTGATGACCCTGACCTCTGAAATGCTGGCAATGCTGGATGCGAAAGAGGGTGATACGCTTTATGTTGTGCGCGGGGATGATGGGTCTTTGCGCTTGATGACGCAGGACCCAGAGGTTGTTGCGGCACTTGAAGTGGCTGAGAAGGTCATGGATGAAAACCGCGATGCGCTTCAGGCGCTGGCATGACACCCCGGTGGGTGCCGATACCCGCCATCATTGTGATCCACGACAGACAGATTGCACGGCACGGTGGTGCGCCGGGCATGCGCGACCGCTCTTTGTTGGAGGCTGGTGTCGCGCGACCGCTTAACCGGTTTGGATTTGGTGAAACGGATTTGCATACCCTTGCGGCCAATTATGCGTTCGGGATCGCGAAAGCGCATGCGTTCGTGGATGGCAACAGACGGACGGCCTTTGTGACGGCGATTACGTTTCTAGGGATGAATGGCGTTGGTTTTGCGGCTCCGGCGGTTGAGATTGTGCGGAACATGGAAGACTTGGCGTCGGATATTGTGAGTGAGGGTGGGTTTTCCGGTTGGTTGAGGCAACGGATAGCTGAGCTGTAGCGCAACATAGGGACGCGCCCGAGCCTGGGTGGCGTCGAAGGCGCCCTCCCGGGGGGAGGGTCGGGCGCGGCCCGGCTTTGCCGGACTTGACCAACATGTTTGTAACTTAGTTTGCCAGAAGTTATACCAATGGGAGGTCTTGATTGGAGTAGGTGAACTAAATGACATTTGAGGCGTCAGTACAGTACAATGACTATCGCGGCACCGTTGCGCTTGATCGCTCAGACTCGCTACGTCTGAGTGACGAGTTTGTAAGCCGAAAGCTAATTAGCGACGGTGAAGTTATTGTCGCTGTTAGGCTGAGTATGGCCGAAAATCACGGAAATGAGGTCGATTCCGTGGGGGTAATTGTCTACGTACATGAAGCGAATGGATATGTTGCGCGCCCCAACGAGGTTCGAGCCGTTGAGACAGAAATGCGGTGGTCTCAGTGCTTTTCTTATTTCAAGAGATTTGATCTTGTTTTCTCTAGCGGAGATCGAGATCTATCCAGCACGCAGATAAACTACCCGCACTACGATAGTTAGTTGGCGAGGGAGGTATATACCCCTTGCCACACCCCCCAAACCCTCCTATACGGCGCACTTCACCATCTCCAGCGGGATTCGGGTGACCTCTTGCATGTTGCAAAAAGGGCCTGCCGCTGATGTTGCAAAGGAAGATGTCCAATGGACGCGAATGAACTGCGGGAAAAGACTCCCGATCAGCTCCGTGAGGAGCTGGAAAATCTGAAAAAAGAACACTTTAACCTGCGTTTTCAACAAGCCACAGGTCAGATGGAAAACACAGCCGCCATGCGCAAAGCGCGCCGTTCGGCCGCTCGTGTGAAGACCATCCTTAA
>CAKZVL010000042.1 GCA_937922155.1 uncultured Paracoccaceae bacterium
ACATCCGGATCCTCGAGATCGGAAACCGCATAAACGCCAAACAACTCAGCGCGAGCGCACGGGCAGACTGGCGCGTCAGTGACCAACTTGAAAGCTGGGGGATCACAGCGCAGGTGCGGGTGCAGTTTTAGGGGGGGTGGGTCATGTTGGTGAGTTGCGCACTTAAATATCCTTGTCTGTAGTTGTATTTCTCACCTATGCGTTACTGCCCGTCGTCAGGGTTTTTGGGACCATTGGCCGACCAAACTACGAGAGAGTTTGGCTCATCTGTTTCATTTGGTTGTGCGGCTTGCTGGCGGTGATGTAAGCGTCGCGCTTCGCGTGTCTTTCGTTTGATCTTTTCTCGTTGCTTTAGAATAGCTTTGTCGCGCCCGAAGTAGACGTCGGCGGGTGTGACGTTGTTGATGCTCTCGTGGTAGCGCTGGTGATTGTAGTGATCGACGAAGGCTTCGATCTGGGCTTCAAGATCACCAGGCAGGAAGTAGTTTTCCAGTAATATGCGATTCTTCAAGGTTTGGTGCCATCGGTCGATTTTGCCTTGGGTTTGCGCCCTCTCGGCAGATTGCTACGCAATCGCCTGCCGGGTAATAGATGATACGGTGCGCCCCGCGAGTGCTTCATGCCTTTGTCTTTCAACCATGCGGCCAAGTCGCCTGAGACGTAACTAGACCCGTTGTCACTCAGCAGACGTGGCTTGTGAACGACATGCACCTGATCACAGCCAGACGCCTGCAATGCGAGGTCCAGCGTGTCCTTCACGTCTTCAGCCCGCATGTTGGAGCAGAGCTTCCAGGAGACGATGTAGCGGCTGTAATCGTCGAGAACCGTACGGAGATGAAACCAACCCCACTCAAGGACCTTGATGTAGGTAAAGTCGGTTTGCCAAAGCTGATTGATCGCAGTCGTTTTGTCTTTGAACTCATTGGCTGCCTTGATGACGATGAACGCTGGGCTGGTGATCAGATCATGCGCCTTCAGTACGCGATACACTGTGGATTCCGACACAAAGTTGGAGGGAGTAGAAAAGGCCCCAGTGGGGTGTTTTCCCCGAACAACCGTTCCTGATCGGTGAACGTCACAGCCAACTCGCGCGGTGACAGTTCCGTCTCTCGCAAAGCGAAGTCGACAACCTTGCGCTTCACTTCCGCTGGCACACGGTTCCAGACGTGCTTTGGCTTGGGAGATTGATCCTGCAATCCGGCTTCCCCGCGCTGCAGATACCGATCGTACCAGCGATAGAACGTCGTGCGCGGAATGCCCAACTTGGCCAGTGTCTGACGCGCAGACAGATGGCTGTCTTTGACCAACCTGATGATTTCCAGTTTCTCAGACGCGGGATACCTCCTTCGTGGTCGCCCCCACCGTCGTACATGCTTTTTTTGAGAAGACGCAGCTCAAGCGTCTGTTCTGCAACCACCTCCTTAAGGTCCTTTGCCTCACGACGCAGTTCCTTCACTTCGTCAGTGTTCGCAGCACGTGCTGTGTCACCCGCAAGCCGCTTCTTTCCAGCCTCCATGAAGTCCTTGGAGCACTTGTAATAGATGCCCTGCGATATCCCCTTGCGACGGCACAGCTCAGCATTCGACCATTGTCCTCGGACCAATGGCGGACAAGGTCTCATTGTCCTCACCACGCAGACCATCCAGTACAATCCGGATCTTCTCTTCTGACAAATAATGCTTGCGGGTCGCCCGCTTGATGTCTTTGACGATCTTCTCGCCGGGGCTCTTTGTTGTCTTTCTCATCGTCCACTCCTCAGTGGCTACGATGAGCAACAAACACTCTCTTAGCAAATACTGCTATTTGGACCCATAGGCGCTGACGTCAGACATTGCGGCCTCTGGTTCGAGCAGTTTGGAGTGCTTTTGGAAATCAACACCATGCACAGCTTCGACGTGGGGGAGCTCTGAGAAAATATTGACCAACTGCCCTTGCCCAATCCCGATATCCACAAGGCTTTTGACAGGTTCCAGAATGTCATAGGCGATCTTTGTGCGCGCCCAGTCATTCGGTCTGAAAAGGACTTTGCCCAAAGCGGCATCCCGCACTTTGAATTTTTTTCTATCCGATCATAGGCAGCTTGGTTCGGTGACATGAGTTGGACCTTTATACGACCTTCAGGTTTACTTCGGCATCAGAACTGGCTTGTGACACTGACTGTAAGGCAGAAGCGGCGCGCCTGCCCACCTCGTCCCAGGTGCGCTCAGCACAGACCCAAGCCCGGCCGTTTTCGCCAAGTCGGGTGCGCAGTTCTGGGCTCAAAATTAAGGTCTCAAGCGTGCTCACCAGACTCTCAATATTGCCCTTTTCGAAGATGAGGCCCGTCTTTTCGTGCGCTATCATCTCTTTCAAGGCACCGACGCTTGAAACAACGACCGCCTTTTGCATAGCTAGCGCTTCCAGCGGTTTCATGGGCGAAACCATCTCGGTCACGGGCTGTGGTTTGCGGGGGAATGGTGCGATGTCGATCAAAGAATAATGCGCTTCAACTGTCGTATGATCAACGCGACCGGGCATAATCAGCCAATCTGTCAAATCACTTTCAGCGGCAATCCGTTCGATTTCTGCGGTGATTGGCCCCTTATCCGCACCTGACGCATTTTCGTTTCCAATAAGAAGAACGCGGAACACATGGCCATTTTTGCGCAGCTTGCTACAGGCCGCAACAAGATGCTCCAACCCCTCATATTGTACGAAAGTCCCGATATAGCCGATGACGGGTACATCTTTGGGGATATTATACTTTGCGGCAAGGTTCTGGTCGCGCGCGCGCGGAGTGAAACGCGCTGGATCGCATGAATTTGGAACGAGTGTGATTTTGTCATCTTGCACGCCGCGTTTAATGAGTTCGTCCTTCATCGGCCCCGTCAACGTCATGACATGGTTTGCGGCACTGGCGACAAGCCCTTCAAAAGCCTTTTGAAGGTGAAATCTGGGCGATGTTTCAAATTCCGGTTCCCGCGAGATACGGGTGATTTCCCAAAACCCCCGCACTTCGTAGATGAATGGAATACCAAGTCGCCGCGCAGCAATCAAAGCCGGCAAGGCCGTCACATGGTTTGAGGCTGCCATCACGACACTGGGGCACAGGTTGCGAAGTTCTGCTGTGATGGCATCAGCGGATGCCAGAAGATATTCCCGCAACAAAAGCTCTGTCCGCATCGGAGATAGAATGCGGTGATGTGCGATACCATCAAGATGATCCATAAGCGGCACATCAGATTTGCGCAGCTCTGGTTTAAGATCCAGCGGAAAGCCTGGACGCGACAGGACAACAACATCCATACCGGCATTCAGCATCCCTTGCCCAAGGCCACTTGCCCGGGTCGCATATCCCCCGGAAGACCACGGCTGACTGTTATGCAAGACATAGACAACCCGATCCTTCTGGAGCGGTATTACAGGTGCTTTTGGGCTTTCGACTTGGTCAAAAACTGTCAGTTCAAAGGCGGGCTGTCGCCTCAGCTTTTCAAGAACCTTTTCGTGCTTTGGCTGTAGCCTTGGGCCGTAGATATCTTCCAGCCTCTGCATGCAGGACAGGGCAAGGCGGAAGTCGCCACCTCGTTGCGCGGCCCAGAAAAGTGCGCGGAGTGTGGCTTCATCTTGTGATAACTCTGAGGCGCGCTTTAGCATTGGCATCTCAGCATCACGAAACCCAAAGGTCGCCAGAATGCGCGCGGCTTCTACTAATGCGTTTGCGGCATCTTCGGGGGGGCGATTTTGGAATTCATTCTCGACCCCTTCAATAACACCCTCGGCACCATCGACATCGTAGAGTTCGCGCAATTCAAAAACCGGGATTCTCACAGCGACTTTGCTTGTTTTTTCAAAGCCGGTCTGGCTTTCGCGATAGTACTGCCAAAGTGTTTTTGGCAGCGACAAGAGGCGCCTTGGTGATTTTGCGGCCATCGTCAAAGAAACGCCGAGACGATACCGTACAGAGTCCTGAATTTTTTCAAGCTCTGCCTGCAGAAAGCGGATTTGCATGGCATCCAAGCGCGCATTTGTGCGGGCATCATCAAGCAGCTTTTCATGTTGCTCTTGCAGGTGTGTGCAGCGCGCCTCAGATTGTTTGAGCCGTTCTTTCAGCCCTTCAAGTGACACGACAGTCTTATCGTCGCTCAAAGGCGCATCTTTGGTCAAATTTCCAAAGCTCCACAAATGTCCAAAGGATCCGCCGCGCGCAAACCTGCGTGGGTCCGAAAGTCCTTGTGTCCCACAAGCAGAACATGGATGTCAGCCATTGCCGTTGCCTGATCCACATCAACCAACTGCCCCCTGCTCAGGCTTGGTGGCAGTTCTGTGACGTTTGGCTCAACCACAAGAATTTTGCCTGGAAGTTTGTCGCAAAGGTCCCTGACGATGTTCAGGGCCGGGCTTTCGCGCAGATCATCGATATCTGGTTTAAAGGCGATACCGTAGCAGGCCAGTGTCACATCTTCGGCTTTACATTGTGGGTTTTTGATCAAATGCGCCTCAATTTCACGATCGATCGCATCCAAGACCCACCCCGGTTTGGCATCATTGATTTCGCGCGCGGCGCGGATGATCTTTGCGTCTTGCGGTGTTTTGGAGACAATAAACCAAGGGTCTACAGCGATGCAATGTCCGCCAACGCCGGGACCGGGGCGCAGAATGCTGACCCGTGGGTGCCGGTTGGCAAGCGATATCAATTCCCAGACATCAATACCAAGCTTGTCACAAATTACCGAAAGCTCATTTGCGAAGGCGATGTTTACATCGCGAAAGCTGTTTTCAGTGAGCTTGGCCATCTCTGCCGTGCGCGGAGTGGTGACGATGCAATTTCCATCGACGACCATCTTATAAAGTGCCGTTGCCCGCTCTGAACATTTTGGTGTCATCCCACCAATGATCCGGTCGTTTTCGACCAGTTCGCGCAGGACATGGCCCGGCAAGACCCGCTCTGGGCAATGGGCGATCCGAATATCGGACGTATCGCCATGGCTTTGTGGGAATGTCAGGTCCGGGCGGAGTGCTGCCAGCCAGTCGGCCATCTGCTCGGTAGCACCGACAGGAGAGGTGGACTCGAGGATGACCAAATTGCCTTTTTCCAGCACAGGCGCGATCGCTTCAGACGCAGCTTTGATGTAGCTGAGGTCTGGTACATGGGCATCATCGCCTTCGGATCTGAAAGGCGTCGGGACAGCGATCAGAAAGGCTTCGGCCGCTTCTGGTGTGTCGGTTGCGCGCAAATAACCTTCGTCCACAACAGCCCGCACAACGATATCCAGATCGGGCTCAGTAATGTGGATTTCGCCCCGATTAATCGTATCAACCGCGCTTTTGTTCACGTCCAGACCAATGACTTGAAGCTTGCGACCTGCAAACACAGCCGCTGTCGGCAGACCAATATAGCCAAGTCCAACAATGCAAATTTTCTTGAAAGGGAGGGTCATGGGATCAGAGCCTGATTGCGAGGATGTCGATAATGCGGGCGCAGGCTTGACCATCTCCGTAAGGGTTGTGGGCAAAACTCATCCTTTCGTATTCAGCTTGATCTGTCAGGAGGACATTTATCTCATCAACGATTTTCTGCGTTTGCGTCCCAACGAGCTTCACAGTCCCCGCGTCAACGGCTTCGGGCCGTTCCGTGGTGTCGCGCATGACAAGAACAGGTTTTCCAAGGGATGGCCCTTCTTCCTGCACACCACCTGAGTCAGTCAAAATCAGATGGGCACGGTCCATAAGATAAACAAACGGCAAATAGTCGAGCGGGGCAATCAGATACACGTTGTTAATGCCCGCAAGCAGCGTATTCACCGGCTGTTGCACTTGCGGGTTCAGGTGAACTGGATAAACGATGTCCATATCTGGGTGCTGACGGGCGAGATCCGCCAGGGCAGAACAAATCCGCTCGAACCCACCGCCAAAGCTTTCGCGGCGATGACCTGTCACAAGCAGAACCTTGCGATCCTCGCTAAGAAAGCTGAACTGATCTTCAAGCGTGCCGCGCAGGGCCGCGTCAGTTTTGATTTGACCCGTGATCTTGAGAAGGGCGTCAATCACCGTATTCCCCGTAACGAATACAGTCTCTGCATCGACGTTTTCCGCCAGCAGATTATCGCGTGATTTTTCGGTCGGGGCAAAATGCATAGCGGTCAGACCGCCCGTCAATTTGCGGTTTCCCTCTTCGGGCCAGGGGGACAAAAGATTACCCGTGCGCAGGCCAGCCTCAACATGGCCGACTGGTATCTGATGATAGTAGCTTGCGATACTTGTTGCCAAAGTTGTCGTGGTGTCACCATGCACCAGCACAATATCAGGCCGAAACTCTTCGAACACGCCACGAAGCCCCTTTAATATAGCGCTTGTCACATCTGTCAGGTCTTGGCCCGGCTTCATAATGTTCAGATCAAAATCTGGGGATAGGTGAAACAACTCAAGGACTTGATCCAGCATTTCGCGATGCTGGGCGGTGACGCATACTTTAGCTTCAAATCTTGGATCAGCGTAGAGTTCTAACGCAAGAGGTGCCATTTTTATGGCTTCTGGGCGTGTCCCGAAAACAGTTAGAATCTTCTTTGCCATCTGCTCGTTTAACCGCCAATATTTTGATTACCGCGTATACTTGAACGCTAAAGGCGAGTGCAAGGCGATAACACCGTGTGGCAGCGTTTGCGCATTTCTCGTTTTGTGGCATCCCCAGATGGTCAGATGGTCAGATGGTGGCGATTTTTTCTATCAATATCATCAATTAATGGATCCTGACCCTACGGCTCAAACGGCCGCTTGAGCGCTTTGGTCAACCAACGCAGCGGTTTCGTGACCTTCCATGAAGTACTGTTTTCAAGCGCAACAACACGTTGGGAAAGACTCTTGTTGCGTTCTGTCAGCGCCGAAATTTCAGCATTCTTTTTGGCAACCAATGCCTTATGCCTGTCCGTCGCCTGTTGATAGGACTTTTTCCTTTCCTCAATATGCAGCCCAAGCAGGGCGATATCAGCCAAGCGCGGCATGTCCTGCGTCTCAATGGAATCGCTCTCATTGATATCAGCGTGATCTATATGGGCTTTATCGTGCGGCATATCAGTCATGCGATGACGCCTTCGAATGTGATATTACCCGCTTTGTGAACAGCTTTGAGGGCCTGGCCAACCGTGTGTGACCATGTTCTCTCTGTCACCGCCCAACGTGCCCCTTCTTGTCCCAACCGGTCCCGCAAGGCGGGATCAGCAACAAGCCGCAACAATGTACTGGCGATGGCGTCTACGTTGCCCTTCTCATAGATCAGGCCAGTCTTTTCGTGGGTAATCATTTCTTCAAGTGCCTGTACTGATGAGACAACCACGGCTTTCTCCATCGCCAGCGCCTCGATCGGTTTGAGCGGGGAGACAAGTTCGGTCACCGGAAGGGGCCGCCTGGGGAAAGGGCAAATATCGATAAGTGAGTAATAGGCAGCGACCTCTTCATGGGGCACGCGCCCGGGCAAAATTAACTTGTCGGCAATGCCCCCATCGCTGGCCGCCTGCAGGATGCTTTCTGTCAAAGGGCCACGATCCTGACCGACCGCATTTTCGCTTCCCACCAGCAACAGGCGAAAATCCAGATTCTCTTCTTGCAGCTTGGCACAGGCGCGGGCCAGATCCTGAAGGCCTTCATAACCAACAAAGCTTCCGACATAGCCAATGACCGGCACACCTTCTGGAATGCCCAGCTTTTTGGCGAGATCTTTGTCACGTGTTTGTTTTATGAAGGTCGACGGATCAAACGAATTTGGCAGCATATAGATTGCATCTTTCGCAACCCCACGCGTTTGCAGAAGATCATTCATGGCTGATGTCAGCGTGAGAACACAGTGCGCCGCTTGGGCCGTGACTGTTTCAAGGAAAACTTGATCTTTATAACTGTTGGTTGTGACGAATTCAGGATCTCGCGACAAACGCGTCACCTCCCAAAATCCACGCACCTCATAAATAAAGGGTACGCCCAGCTGATGCGCGGCAAGACACGCTGGCAGCGCGGTTGTGTGATTTGAACCCGCAATCACACAAGATGGGCGGGCGGCTTTAATTTGCGCGACCATAACTTGGGTTGCTACTTCGAGATAGGTTGCCGGAACGCGCATTTCACGTCGGGATGGGGTTGGTAAATGGTGGTAAACAACGCCATCGACCTCACTTTTGTCAGGAACGTCGAATGGGGGGACATTGTCGGCATAAAGATCAAAAGGGAACCCGGGCCGCGTCACACAAACCAAATCAACACCGTTCGCGATCATCCCCTTAGCAACGCCATGCCCGCGCGTCGAATACCCATTCGAAGAGAACGGGAGGGAGCTGTGTAGAACGTATAGAATACGGTTTGGAACCGGCGTGAACTCTGGTTCAGGGGGGGCTTTCTGATCTAGTTGTGCAACCAACTTATGAAGCATCATCCTGTTATTCTTTTGGGTTGCCTTTTCGACCCAAGCCATTTCCGCAGATCCGGCATCATACAGGGCAGTCAGGCGGTTTGCGCAGTCCCAGGCGGTTTCAATATCATCGGCGTCCCGCGATAGAACCAACAGCCGCCGCAGCACGCCCTCTTTGGGATCAAGTTTGACGACCTCCTTAAGGAGGTCACGTTCTGACTGCTCAAAACCTTTCGACCCAAGAATACGTGATGCGACGAACAAGCCGTTGGTCAGTTGTACTTTGCGCATACTTCTTTGATCTCCAACGGCTCACTTGTGCGCAGTGGCTTTGGCTGCTGTTCTTACAGATGATGCGATCTTGTTCACAATCTAGCCGGATGACGCAAGCAGATACACGCTTATACAGCACAGGGCAGTGTGCTTTGTGCATATTACCACTTCGCTAGATGGTCTTTCCACGCGGGCTACCCTAGCATTGCAATCGGGGACAGGACAGGACAATAAGAATGACAGGTGTAAGATCGGATGCTGATGAATGGTCTCCAATACCGGTAGGCGAAACCACGCCCGCCATGGAGGCTCTTGCGGTGCTCCCTTACGAAATGTTCACAGGCCTCAACTGGGATAAGGTGGTCGCTGAGGCGGAAAACTTTCTGCGTGAGGGATGGGTGCTTGATGTTCCAACACGGCTTTCTCTTTTTGAGGCAATCCCTTGGTCATATACGCGCCCAGAGCATCGCAGCTGGAATTTTCATATTCATTGTTTTGATATGCTGGATGCGCTTCTTGCGGCATATTGCGTGAGCAATAATACGTCGTTTCTTGAACCTGCACTCTCTGTCTTTAAAGACTGGGTTGCTTATCTTGACAGTGAACTGGAATCCAAAAGTGAAATGGTCTGGTATGATATGGCCGTTGGTATGCGCTGCTACCGCATAGCGTATTTGTACCAGGCAGCATATCAGAACGGTCTACTCTCAGAGCACGACAAAACCGCACTTTGGCGCATTCTGCTTTTACATTGTGATTACCTTGCGGATGATGAAAATATCGCATTTCACAATAACCACGGATACTTTCAGATCGCGGGCCAACTTGCACTTGGACGCCGGTTCGCGGGTGTCTCTGAACCGATGGCGGACCTCTTCCGACAGGGTCAGACACGGCTTGCGCAGATGTTGGATCAGCAATTCGCAGGCGATGGTGTGCACACAGAGCACTCCCCAGACTACCACAGGATGGTTGTTTCGACGTTGAGTGGCATGATAAAATCAGAAATCATTACAGAACCTGCGTCACTTGCTCTTGCGTTGCGCGCTGAAGAATCTTTGGCATGGTTCGTCAAACCTAATGGAAAGCTTGCAAACTTTGGGGACTCTGACGACCGCGTTGTTGAAACCAAGGAAAAGGCCGCGCTCAAAAGTTGGTCCCATCCTTTGTTGCAATCGGTGACAGGTGCCAGACAGCTTCCACGTCAATCGGGTATGAAAGTGTTTGATCAAGGCGGATACGTTGTGGTGCGCATACCATCGCCCCACGCCCCGGCAGATCCAACTGCTGACAGCTATTTAGCACAAACCGCCTGTTTCCATTCGCGCACCCATAAACATGCGGATGACCTGAGCTTTATCTATACGGACAAGGGGCAGAATATTCTCATCGACTCTGGTCGATACGGATACATCGGTAAGACGGAAATCAATTCGGATGCATGGCTGGATGGGTTTTGGTACAGCGATCCCATGCGCATCTACATGGAATCCACGCGGGCGCATAATACGGTGGCCTTTGATGGAAAAAACTTCCGCCGTCGCAAAACGGAATTCTATGGCAGTGCGATCGTCTCGACCCAAGAGACAGATGGGGTTTATGCAATTGAAACCCGGTGTAAGCACTTCCGTACGACAGTCCATTCGCGCGTCTTGATCTTTAAACCGCAAGCGTTTCTTGTCGTGTTTGACCACTACGTCAATAATCTCAAAGAGCCGCATGCCGCAGAACAATGGTTTCACCTTGACCCCGCCCTTGCGCCCCAAAAGACCTGTAATCTTTATACCGCAGATCTGAATACAGACGAAAATGAGACCCTTTTCATCACCCCTCTTGTAGAGGGTGCCACTGGGTCCGGGATCATAAAAGGGCAAGTGACTCCGCAAAGGCAGGGTTGGTTTTCGCCAACAACACAAGAGGTTCACCCTGCCCCAAGCTTTCACTACAGCCTACCTGCGGCACCGACGGGTGTTTTTGCTACGCTCTTTTCGTTCAATGGTCATCCTGAACCACTGCTATCTTACAATCGGATCAATGTATCTGGTCGCAACGCGCGGCTGGCTTGGGTGGATGATCAGGGTCGGCATGATATCGTCCTTGCCAAAGTTCCAGAGCTCACGCTGCGTTATGCGCTGACCGCGCAAGACCAAAAAGCACAAACATAATATGCGCCCTGCCGCATGGTTTCTGGCACCGTCTTCTGACAGGCCCACCGTTTCGGTTATCATCCCGGTCTATAACGCCGAGGGCTGGATTGAGGCGGCTGTTCAAAGTGTTCAGGAGCAAAGCTTCAAGGACTGGGAACTGATCTTGGTGGATGATGGGTCTGTTGACGCTTCAAACCACGTCGCATTGTCCCAAAACTACCGTTCTGACGCGCGGATCACTGTTGTGCACCTTGATCAGAACCAAGGTGCTGCCGCCGCCCGCAATCATGGGATGGCGGTTGCGCAGGGGCGTTATGTGGCCTTTCTGGATTCAGATGATCTGTGGCATCCGCATAAGCTGGAACGCCAGATTGCCATGATGCGTGCTGAGAGGGCCGTTTTGTCATGCACGGGCTATGTTCGCCAAAATATGCGTTCAGGAGAAATTGCTTATGTCGGAGTGCCCAAGACGACCACCCGTGCAGCACTTTTGTCGACAAATACGATCGCATGTTCTTCGGCAATCTTTGATCGGGGGCACTTTGGTGATCAGCATATGCCTTTGATGCGCAGTCGTCAGGACTTTGCGTTTTGGCTGGACTTGATGGCAGAGGGTGCCGAAGCGTTGGGCGTGCCTGAGGTTCTGATGACCTATCGCGAACGCGACCAATCACTCTCGGCGCGCAAAGGGAAGGCGGCGCGTCAGACATGGCACGTCTACCGGAGACATTTGGGCATGTCGCGGATGCGGGCCGCCTATTATTTTAGTCAATATGCGATCCGTGGGATTGCGCGCCGTCGCACACCAG
>CAKZVL010000043.1 GCA_937922155.1 uncultured Paracoccaceae bacterium
TGTGATGTTTGACGGGCAGATTATGGGCGAACGAATGCCCAATGACACAAACGAAGGTGAACTTGGCCTGCTTATGGCTGGTGTCACGAAAGGGGCTGCGTAATGGATGCGATGCCGAAATGGGCCGAGGTCACGTTGGTCCCACTGATCAGCTTGCTATTGGCCGCGATCTTATCCGCCATCGTCATTTTCGCCATCGGGGAAAACCCGTGGGAGGCGTTAAAGCTGATGGTCGATGGCGCCTTGGGCAGCACTTATGGCTGGGGTTACACGCTTTATTACGCGACCAATTTCATCTTTACCGGCCTTGCCGTCGCCATCGCCTTTCATGCGCGGATGTTCAACATCGGTGGTGAGGGGCAAGCCGCACTAGGCGGGCTTGGTGTCGCGCTTGTCTGTCTTTACATCCCATGGCCGCATTGGTCGCTGGCCCTGCTCGGCGCAAGCGTTGGTGCCGCGCTGTTTGGCGCTGCTTGGGCGCTGATCCCCGCATTCCTGCAGGCCAAGCGTGGCAGCCATATCGTGATCACCACGATCATGTTCAACTTTATCGCCGCCAGCTTGCTGAACTATCTGCTGATCGGCGCACTCAAACCACGCGGCTCTATGGAACCCGCCACTGGCAAGTTCCCAGAGGCCACGCATCTGCCCTCTTTCCAAGATATGTTTTCCACCGCCGACACCGCATTGTTCCGCGGCGCACCCGCCAACGTCAGCTTTTTCGTCGCAGTTGCGGCCTGTTTCCTTGTCTGGCTGTTCATCTGGCGCACGCGCCTTGGGTATGAGCTGCGCGCCTTTGGACACTCTGAAACTGCGGCGAAATACGCAGGCATCAGCCCGACCAAGATCATCATGGTGTCGATGCTGATCTCAGGCGCGCTGGCGGGCATGATGGCAATCAACAACGTCCAAGGCGAGGCAGAACGCCTCGTGCTGAACGCCGTCGAAGGGGCCGGGTTCATTGGGATTGCTGTCGCGTTGATGGGGCGCAGTCATCCGCTGGGCGTGTTCATCGCCGCGATCTTGTTTGGCTTTCTGTACCAAGGCGGCGCAGAACTGGCCCTGTGGACCAGCATCCCCCGCGAATTGATCGTGGTCATCCAAGCCTTGGTGATCCTGTTCACCGGCGCGCTTGATCACATGGTGCGTAGCCCCTTGGAAAAGTTGTTCTTGGCCCTGCGGCGCAAACCGCAGGCGGAGGCGTAAATCATGGATCTGGTCACCATCATCCAAATTTTGGACTCCACACTGCGGGCCGCGACACCGTTGCTGCTGGCCTGCCTTGCCGGGCTATTCTCCGAACGCGCAGGAATTTTTGACATCGGGTTAGAAGGCAAAATGCTCGCCGCCGCCTTTATGGGCGCTGCGATGGCCTATGTGTCTGGCAATGCTTGGATAGGTCTCTTGTGCGGCATCGGCGCGTCGCTGCTCTTGTCGGGCGTTCATGGACTCGCCTCGATCACGTTCCGGGGCAATCAATTGATTTCCGGCGTCGCCATCAACTTCCTCGCCGCGGGCCTCACCGTTGTTATGGCGCAAAGCTGGTTTGGCCAAGGGGGACGCACCCCGCAGCTGGTCGAAGGGGCACGTTTTGAACCCGTCACCCTGCCCTTTGCCGAGGCATTGTCAGGCGTGCCTGTCCTTGGGCCGATCTACGCGGACCTCATCTCTGGCCATACGATCCTTGTCTATATCGCCTTTGCCTGCGTCCCGCTCACGTGGTGGGTCTTGTATCGAACCCGCTTTGGGCTGCGCCTTCGGGCGGTTGGGGAAAATCCGGCGGCAGTTGATACCGCTGGCATCAGCGTCGTTGGCCTGCGCTTTGCCGCTGTGGGCATCTGCGGCGTGCTTTGCGGTATCGCGGGCGTCTACCTTGCGACAGCGCTGCAAGCAGGCTTTGTCAAAGACATGAGCGCGGGACGAGGCTTCATCGCGCTCGCCGCGTTAATCTTTGCGAAATGGCGGCCATGGTACGCAATGATCGCCTGCTTGTTGTTCGGCTTCTTACAAGCGATCCCGCTGCGTCCCGATCTGTTGGAAAAGTTCGTCGGCATGCGCATCAACGGACAATTGTTAGAGGCGCTACCCTACATCCTCACAGTTGTGATCCTCGCTGGGTTCGTTGGTAAGGCGATCCCGCCCCGCGCGGGCGGTGAACCTTATGTTAAGGAACGTTAATCGCGCCCAAGATTGGTGAGTCCAATTCAGCAGTGGCTATAAGTCCACGTGGCGACAAATGCTGCAAGTGCAGCAAAAAACCGTCCCAAGGGTTTGACACGCCCCCCGTTAAGGTTTTTTGTGGAACCACGGCCCATACGCGCCGTCGGAATGTCCATGCTTGTATATCTTCCCATCGCCGAGGTTTCGGTGAACGCCTTCCTGCTTTTGGGTCTAGGCGGAATTGTGGGCGTTTTGTCGGGCATGTTTGGCGTCGGCGGCGGGTTTTTGATGACGCCGCTCTTGTTCTTTATTGGCATCCCGCCCGCCGTTGCGGTCGCGACTGAAGCCAACCAAATCGTCGCCTCCTCGTTTTCCGGTGTGTTGGCACACCTCAAACGCAAAACCGTTGACCTCAAAATGGGCACGGTCCTGCTGATCGGCGGATTGATCGGTGCCGCGCTTGGCGTGGTCGTGTTCAACTATCTGCGCTCGCTTGGCCAAGTCGATCTGCTGGTCAAGCTTTGCTATGTTGTCTTTCTTGGTGTAATTGGCGCGCTGATGTTTGTGGAAAGCCTACGTGCCATCCGCCGCACAGCCAGCACAGGCGGCGCGCGTGGCCCACGCAAAAAACATACATGGCTGCATAACCTACCGTTCAAAATGAAGTTCCGGGTATCAGGGCTTTATATCTCGGTCATCCCACCGCTTGTCGTGGGGGTGGTCGTCGGGATTTTGGCTGCGATCATGGGTGTTGGCGGCGGGTTCATCATGGTGCCTGCGATGATTTACCTGCTCGGCATGCCGACCAAGGTCGTTGTTGGAACCTCGCTGTTTCAGATCATCTTTGTCACCGCCTTCACCACGATGCTGCATGCCACGACCAACTTTACTGTCGATATTGTTCTCGCCGTCCTTCTGCTGATCGGCGGCGTGATTGGCGCGCAAATCGGCACAAGGATCGGCGTGAATATGAAGGCGGAACAATTGCGCATCCTGCTCGCTATCATGGTGCTGGCAGTTTGCGGAAAGCTGGCGCTTGATCTTCTGCTGACCCCGGCTGAGCTTTACAGCCTCGGCACAGACGGGGGGCATTGATGATCCGCCTTCTTGCCCTTTTGCTGATCCTTGCGATGCCCGCAAAGGCCGAGGAAATCGTTCTGGGCCTGTCCCGCAATGAGGTCGCGATCACCGCCACCTTTGAAGGGTCCGACATTCTGATCTTTGGCGCCATCAAACGCGACGCCCCCGCCCCCGACGGGGACGCTGCCATCATCATAACGGTGGCAGGCCCCGATGAACCTGTGACCGTGCGGCGCAAATCACGGCGGCTTGGCATTTGGGTCAACACCGACGAAGTACAAGTCGACGCAGCCCCGTCATTTTATGCCGTCGCAACCTCTGACCCGCTGGATGAAGTGCTGCGCGCCTCCCAAGATTTGCGCCACCGCATTTCGCCGCCCACAGTCATCCGATCTGTCGGCGCGAACGTGATGGACAGTCACAGCTTTTCCCTCGCCATCATGCGCATCCGAGAGGCATCGGGCCTATATCAAATGCACGAAAACGCAGTGGATTTCGAGGAAGGCACGCTCTTTCGCACCTCTGTCGAATTGCCCGCAAACCTGACAGAAGGCGAATACACCGCCCGCATTTTCCTAACCCGTGGCGGGGATGTTGTGGACGTTTATGAAACGACAATCCCGGTGAAAAAGGTCGGGCTGGAACGCTGGCTTTACAACCTCGCCCATGAACACGCTGTGCTTTACGGATTGATGTCGCTGGCCATCGCAATCGCCGCAGGCTGGGGCGCGTCGGCAGTGTTCACGCTGCTGCGGCGTTAGGCATCGTCGCTTTCCACTTCCAATGACAGCGGTGCGGCGGGTGCTTTTAGGTCATCGACCCGCAACAGCCCTTCGGGCCGGCCAAGGCGATTGCGCACGACCCAGCGCAGTTGCGTTTCCGCCCGTGTGATCGCCACATAGGCCAGCCGTTTCCACAAAGGCTGCCCCGCCTCCACCCTGCCCATGCGGGAGGCGGCGTAAATGTCGGGGGCGAACACTTGGACGGTGTCCCACTGTGAGCCCTGCGCCTTGTGAATTGTCACCGCCGCCCCGTGCAGGAACGTCGCCCCCATCCGTGCGGCGAAGGGGATAAAGGGTTCTTCTTCGCCTTCCATCTCGATCTTAACGATCGAGGCGGCGCTGACCTGCGGTTCCTCTGCGCCGATCACATGCAGGCGGGAAAATCCGGGCTTGCGACCGGGTCCTAGATAGACAATTTGCGCGCCTTTGATTAAACCGCGCGCCTCTAGGTCCAGCCGTTTTTTGCGGTGTTTGGCGGGCAGTTCGATCCCGTCGCAGATTAGCGGTTCCCCTTCCAACAGTTCATCCTTGGGCGCGCCAAAGGCGGATCGGAAGGCATGGATCAACCGGATCCGCGTGGCATTCCGCCATACCAAAACGGGGGAGCGTGACATCAAATCCGCCTCAACCCGCTGCGCCATGACGACACGTTCATCCCGCTGCGCTGCGTCTTCGACCATCTTTTCAAAGGCATAAAAATCAAGCTGCGGATCAGCCAACGCATGCGCCAGATCAAGGATCGGGTTATCCGCTTCTTGCCTATGCACCCTGCTAAGCGTCAGCACGCGGTTTTCGGGCAAGGTTTCAAACACCATACCGCCGCTGGATTGCACCGGCGGTAATTGCGCCGGATCGCCGAACAACAGCAGCGTTGGGAAAATTTCGGCGAGGTCTTCAAATTGTTTGGAATCCAGCATCGAACTTTCATCAACAAACCCGATGTCGAGCGGTTCCTCGCGCCGTTTCCAGCCGGTAATGAAATCCGACCCGCGCAAACCTGCCGCGGCGAGGGCGGCGGGAACTGATTTGTTGATTAGATAAGAGGCCGATGCACGATCAAGGGCCACATCCGTCAGTCCCTCCACCTCTGGCCGATCGCCCTGCCCGGCCAGCCATTCCGCAATCTTTTCATATTCCGGATCATAGACCGGCGTGTATAAAATCCGGTGGATCGTCGTCGCAGGCACACCGCGGTTGCGCAGAACGCTGGCCGCCTTGTTGGTGGGTGCAAGGATCGCAAGCGTGCGGCGATCCTTTTTCTTGCGCCCTTCCCAATCGCCTGAAACGATATCAACGCCTGCAGATTCCAGCGTCTTATAAAGCTCAGCCAGCAACAGCGTTTTGCCTGACCCCGCCTTTCCAATCACCGCCATAACGGATGATTTGTCAGAGGCAGGCGGCGACAACAGATCGTCGGCCAAATTGACACCGGACTGGGCCAAAGCCTCGGCTATTTTGTCCCAAGCGTCTGCTTGGTCTTCGGAAAAGGTGACTGCGGGGATCGACATGGCGCGACACTAGCCGCCCCAGCCGAAAGGGGCCAGAGGTCAGGCGGCAATCCGGGCGATTGATTTGCCAAAAGATCGGTTAAACCACGCCTCCGAAATCTCTGACGACAGACCTGCCCGGCGCAATACCTTTTGGCGGTCTTCATCGCGATAGGCCCAAAGGCCGACGCTGATTTTATCACGTCCCGCTCCAGCACTGCCAAGCACTTCGGGGGCGGCGCCGATCATATTGTAAATCCGGATCATACGCGCATCAAAGACGCCCAACAAATGTGTCAAATGAAACGCGCGCATCAGCTCGCCCCCTGCCAGCATCAGCGCGCCTGCAACACGGGCGTCAGCACCGGGGGCAAGGCAAAATCGGGTACATTCCCAGATGAGCGGGCTAGAAATTTGCGTATCCGCCAAATCGGCAAAATGATCATTGACCATCGTGCGCCCCGTGGTCGGCAAAAATCGCATGGATCCGCCATGGCTGCCATCCCGGTTTTCCCAAATGACATAAAGCGGGTTGAGGGCGTCATATTCATCCCGCTCCCAACCGCGATCATCGACCTCGACCTCCCACTTCAATCTGTCCTTGAATTGATACGCCCGGTCGCGGTGCATCGTATCTTGAAGTGTCGCAAGCTGGCCCAAGTCGTTGGCATAGATATAGCGTAACATGTTGATCCCATCTGAATATCCGATGGGATCAACTTTGGTCATCTTGGTTAACGAGGTCTGATAGCACCGTGACGGTGGGTGTTGCGCCTTGCCCTGAGCCTAGGCGCGCGCTGCGTGGTCATCGGCGTCTTTTCCGGGCCAATCGCCCTCCGCGGCGCGCGCTGCCCCGCCCAAAACGATCATGCCTTCCGCCAACGCACGCGCAACAGCATGTGTGGTATTTGCCGCCCCCAGTTTAAATCGCGCGCTTTCGATATAGGCCCGCAACGTATGTTCAGAGATTGAAAGAAGCTCTGCGATTTGCCCACGACCATATCCCATCGCAAGATAAGTAAGCGTGTCGATTTCCCGCGGACTTAGGGGCCGGACAGGATCAGGATGCCGCCGCCCTTCAAGTTCGAGCGCCTTTTGGTTCAGGAAATGAGATGCCAGTAAAATGTCACGCTGGTTATCGGTTGTGAACTTGTCCCAAACCGCATCCTCACAGGTATGGGACAATGTGAACAAAGCAAACTGCCCGTTTGGCCCGCGAATTGGGACAGAATATCCCTGATTTCCAACGCCGTGTTCCACTGCATCAAGCCGGAACGCACGCGCGGATTTGGAGGTCCAATCCAACGATTTCCAATTCACGGGATGGAACCGCTGAAAACAACCAATGATGACCGGATCAACCCGCAGATAGTCCTTGTCGACATAGCGCTGGACCCAAACCGGATCATAGGTGCCAAAACCGTATTGTTCACCATCCGAACTAACCCAATGGTAAACAACGTGATCAATCTTCAGATCGTCACGCATTTGAATGATCAGATCCTGAATCTGATCAAGTTCGGTTGCCTGATCCAAGTTGCGAATGAGCGTATCCAACGCTTTCTTCATTGCCACTAGCCGCTGATGGCGGCTCCCCTGTGGAAACTGATGCGATTTCTGCTGCTGCCACGTTTGTGGTTCGTTCAAGGTCGGCCGCTAATCGGACCAAGTCATTTTCCTGAGCGAAGGACTTCAAGTCAGCCAGCACATCAATTATCCATTTATGTCCCACGAGTAAATTCCTCCAACAAGGTTAAGGGGTCGTTAATAACCAACCCTAACAGGCATTCTTTCCGTGAATACACTCGCCGGTTCACCCCCACTAAAAATGGGGAGAGGCGTTTTTTCCAACCCAAAGTTCCAAAAAGGAACAAAGGAAGGGATCGCCCAGAAACCACAATCCCTTCATCGTCGTTTTTGGCTTCTCAGGTCAGGGATTCAATGACCGCATCTTCAAACGTGCGAATCCCGGTTTTTGGTGATTGAATCAAAACGGACATATTGCCGGGCTTATGTTCATTCTTGCGCATTTTCGTATGCGCCGCTGGAATATCTGCCCAAGGGAAAACCTCAGACATGCAAGGGTCAAGACGGCGTTCAACCATCAGGTTATTGGCCGCTGAGGCCTGTTTCAGATGGGCAAAGTGGCTCCCCTGAAGACGCTTTTGGTGCATCCACATATAGCGCACATCAAAGGTACAATTGTACCCGCTTGTTCCGGCGCAGATGACAACCATCCCGCCCTTTTTGCAGACCAATGACGACACCGGAAAGGTCGATTCACCGGGGTGTTCAAACACCATGTCGACGTTGTTGCCTTTACCGGTGATGTCCCAAATGGCTTTGCCGAATTTACGCGCCTCTTTCAGCCAGGTGTTGTATTCAGGGGTGTTGACCGTGGGCAGTTGCCCCCAGCAGTCAAAATCTTTGCGGTTGATCACGCCTTTGGCGCCCAGCCCCATGACAAAGTCGCGCTTGTCTTCATCACTGATGACCCCAATCGCATTGGCCCCAGCCGTATTGATCAACTGGATCGCATAGGAGCCAAGACCACCAGACGCGCCCCAGACAAGCACATTTTGCCCCGGCTTCAAATCATGCGGCTCATGCCCGAACAACATCCGATAGGCAGTGGCGAGGGTCAGTGTGTAGCACGCTGCCTCTTCCCACGTCAGGTGCTGCGGACGCGGCATCAGCTGCTGTGACTGCACACAGGTGAACTGTGCAAAAGACCCGTCGGGTGTTTCATAGCCCCAAATCCGCTGGCTTTCGGAAAACATCGGATCGCCACCGTTGCAGTGTTCATCATCGCCATCGTCTTGGTTGCAGTGGATCACCACCTCATCCCCGACTTTCCAGCGTTTTACCTTGTCGCCCACGGCCCAAACGATGCCAGAGGCGTCAGAACCTGCGATATGGAAATCAGCCTTGTGAACGTCAAACGGGCTCAGCGGGATACCAAGTCCGGCCCAAACGCCGTTATAGTTTACGCCAGCGGCCATCACCATAACCAGCACTTCGTTGCTGTCAGGCTTGGGGCAATCGACCACTTCGATTTCAAACGCTTTGTCAGGTTCGCCATGGCGTTCACGGCGGATTGTCCATGCGTACATCTTTTCTGGAACATGCCCGAGGGGCGGCATCTCAGCGACCTCATAAAGATCCTTCTTGGGCGCTGTATAGACATAAGTCTCAAGTTTTTGATCGAGGGGCATCGCATTCTCCATCTGCATATCCATGGTGCTGCGGCGCAGAATCGGCACCGCTTCAATGAACACTATGCAATTGCAGCGTAACTATGCAACTATTTTTGACACAATTTTGTAATTTAATTACTCAGTCGATTTTGTGATCGCCCCCAACTGATGCGCAACGCTTTGCGCGTAGTAGGTCAAAATGTCCTGACCTTCTGCGGTCAAAACCAAACGATCATCGCTCTTCTTGAGGAACCCGCGGCGTTCGAACTTGGCTATGGCGCTTTTAGCAACACTGTGTGGATCCCGCCGAGGTATCGGCAAATCAAGGTCGTCCAAGGTTTTCATATGTGCCGCCACCCGCCGTTCAACTGCGGCGGCTGATGTCACCCCCGAACACAAAACATGCGCAACCATCGGCTGGGCCAGCACCGGGATGACCGTCTGAATGCGCGACATGAGTTCGTTGGCGAGGCTGTTCACCTCCCCGTCAAACTCAGAAAGCCGCAATGGCGTGCCGAACCCTACCGACGCTGTGCCAAGAACGCCGGTTTGACGCGTGATGCGTTGCCACAGGTATTTCCCGCCGCCCCGTAAAATCGTCATCAGCGGCGGGCGAAACTTACGCTCGCCCTTCTTATGCGCAGACACGAGGAACCGATCTTCAACAACCTGATCGTAATTCACACCAACAGGAACAAAGATGACATCGCGCTGTTCGGGATCAAAATCTTCTGCGATGTAACTGATCAACCCATGCTTTGGTGGAAATATGGCCCCCGTCAGGCTAAGCCCCCCTTCCGGGAATAGAGCCTGCGTGACGCCGCCCTTGGTGGCCATTTGAACGTAGCGGGCAAGAACTTTTCGATAAAGCGCACCGCGCGACTTGCGCCGAATAAAGTAGGCTCCAAGCATTTTGATGATCGACGAAAGCGGCCAAACCCGCGCCCATTCTCCCACCGCATAAGACATCGCACCCGCTTGGCTGACCAAATACGTCACCAGCACATAATCCATGTTGCTGCGGTGATTGATCACAAAAATCACCGTCGCGTCATCGTCAATTGTCGACAGCGTATCCCGGTCAAAATTCCCGACCCGCATTTGATACAACGACTGACCCAACCATTTCGCCAGACGCATCCCGACGGAAAAATAGGCGGTCGCCGAAAACCCTGGAACGATCTCACGCGCGTATCGCTGCGCTTTTTCAAAGGCGACGTTTTCGGGGACCTTTTCTTTGCGGGCATATTCAACGATCGCCTTGGTGACCTCGGGGTCATAGCTTAACCGCTGGATCATGTCGTATCGGCGCGCCAGCTTGAATGGTTCAATCGGGCGGGCAAGTCGTGTGTTCAATTGCGCGATGACCCGTTCCGCCCGCCTGCGGAAAAACCAACGCACTGATGGAAACAGGAAATGCGACGCGAACGTCACCGCCGCAAAGAGCAAGATCAAGACAAAAGCCCAAAGCGGCAGAGAGACTGGTTGCAGCATAACGGGACACTGACAGGATTAGACCGTGGCGTAAATCCTGCCATGCCGCGACGCAGCGAATTGACAGGGTGCATTTATTTCGCGTAAATACCCTTACACGAAATATAATTACTCCACCAAGATTCGGAGCGCCGAGATGTCGCAATCCACCAAAGACCGCCCATGGTTGTTTCGCACCTATGCCGGACATTCCACCGCCGCCGCGTCGAACGCGCTTTACCGTGGCAATCTGGCCAAAGGGCAAACCGGGCTTTCGGTGGCTTTCGATCTGCCGACCCAAACCGGATATGATAGCGACCATCAGCTGGCCAAGGGTGAGGTCGGCAAAGTTGGCGTGCCCGTGTCCCATCTGGGCGATATGCGGGCGCTGTTTAATGACATCCCACTGGATCAAATGAACACATCAATGACGATCAACGCGACGGCGCCTTGGCTGCTGTCGCTTTATATCGCCGCGGCAGAGGAACAGGGCGCCGACATATCCGCCCTGCAAGGCACCGTGCAGAACGACATCATCAAAGAATACCTGTCCCGCGGCACCTACATCTGCCCGCCTGAACCCTCCCTGCGGATGATCACCGATGTTGCGGCCTATACCCGCGAACATCTGCCCAAATGGAACCCGATGAACGTCTGCTCCTATCACCTGCAAGAGGCAGGCGCGACACCAGAGGAAGAATTGGCCTTTGCGCTCGCTACCGCCACCGCTGTGCTTGATGATCTCAAAACCAAAGTCCCGTCAGAGCATTTCCCAGCGATGGTCGGGCGCATTTCGTTTTTCGTGAATGCCGGGATCCGCTTTGTAACCGAACTCTGTAAAATGCGCGCCTTTGTCGAACTCTGGGATGAGATTTGCCAAGACCGCTACGGCGTGACCGATCCCAAATTTCGCAGGTTCCGCTATGGGGTTCAGGTCAACTCCCTTGGTCTGACCGAACAGCAGCCCGAAAATAACGTCTACCGCATCTTGATTGAAATGCTGGCTGTGACGCTTTCTAAAAATGCGCGCGCTCGCGCTGTGCAATTGCCTGCTTGGAACGAGGCACTTGGCCTGCCGCGCCCCTGGGACCAGCAATGGTCGCTTCGTATGCAGCAAATTCTGGCCTATGAAACCGATCTGTTGGAATACGAAGACCTTTTTGACGGAAACCCCGCGATTGAACGAAAAGTCGATGAATTAAAAACCAACGCCCGCGCCGAATTGGCACAGATTGATAAAATGGGCGGCGCGGTGAATGCGATTGCCTATATGAAATCGCGCTTGGTGGACTCCAATTCAACCCGCATTGGCGGAATTGAAACCGGAAATACAACGGTTGTCGGTGTCAACAAATGGCAAGGCGGCGAAGCATCCCCACTAACCGCTGGCGATGACGCGATCATGGTGTCGGATGAAAAGGCGGAAACGGACCAGCTGCACCGCTTGGGCAAATGGAAATCTGACCGCGATAATGATGCTGTTGCTGACGCCTTGAACATGCTGCGCACCGCAGCCAAAGACGGCAGCAACATCATGCCCCCATCCATCGCCTGTGCCAAAGCAGGTGTGACAACGGGTGAATGGGGCGACGTCATTCGCGCCGTATTCGGCCAATACCGCGCCCCAACCGGGGTCAGCGCCAATCCGTCAAACCGGACCGAAGGGCTGGATGACTTGCGCGATCAGGTTGCGACGGTCAGTCAAAAGCTGGGGCGGCGACTGAAATTCCTCGTCGGAAAACCGGGGCTTGATGGACATTCCAATGGCGCGGAACAAATCGCGGCGCGGGCCCGTGATTGCGGGATGGATATTTCATATGCCGGTATTCGACTGACGCCCGAAGAATTAATTTCCGCCGCAAAGGAAGACAAAGCCCACGTAATCGGCCTTTCCATTCTGTCAGGGTCTCACATTCCATTAATCAAGACCTTTATGGAACAATTGCGCGAAAATGGTTTGGGCCATATTCCAGTGATCGCAGGCGGGATTATTCCGGACGATGACGCGATCACATTGAAACGTATTGGCGTGGCCAAAATCTATACGCCTAAAGACTTTGAATTAAACAAAATTATGGAAGATATCGTGACATTAGTTGACCCAAGTTCTGTCGCAGCGGAATAATTGCAAACTTAATTTATTGGGTTTAAAGGCCATATCTTATCGCGACCACTCACAGCGCGACTAGATGGAGATTGAGATGAAAATCAAACTAAAAGGGATGTCCCGAAAAGAACTTGAAAAGCTGCAAAAGGACATTGTTGTTGCATTGAAGCGTTTGAAAAAAGACGATCTAAAGGCCGCACGTCAAGCAGCTGAAAAAGCCGCCGCCGCGCATGGTTTTTCGCTATCAGAAATTGCTGGCACAATACCAGCAAAGCGCGGACCAAAGCCGGGTGCGAAAAAAGCAAAAGTCGCTGGAAAGCCAAAGTATCGAAATCCAGACGATGCGTCCCAAACCTGGACAGGCAAGGGTCGCCAACCAACGTGGTTCAAGGCCGCAACAGAAGCGGGGATGAACCCAGAATCGCTGGCCATTTAATCTCCCAGCTTTTGGATCAATTCCGAATAAGAATAGCTTTCGAAAATTGCCCCGTCTGACCCACGAACGAAAAGTGGATCAGACGGCAGGCACCCCAACCCACAAAGCTGAACAATCACTTCTGCCGCGCTGTCGTGGTACCAAAACCGACCGCCGGGCGTCGCAATATAGCCATCAATCCCATCCGCTTGATCCCCCTCGATATCATCGACGCTTGGCACTTCGTTCACATAGTCGGGCGAATACCCACCGTGCGTGTGATACGATGCAGTTTCCACCGCGATATTGCTGGGCGTATAGCTTTCGCAATATCCTTCCTCGCCGCGCGTGGGGCGGGATGCAACCAAAACACCCGCATGGTTCAATCCAATCACACCGCAGTATTCGACGTTTTCCGCAATCGACTTGGGCTGGATAGCCGCCAGAACAGTCCGGGCCAACGCCGCTTCTTCTTCCGTCGAAACCGCTTGGGCCTGCGCGCCGCCTGCTGCGATGCAAACCAATATCACCGTTCTCCAAAATCGCATATCGTCGCCCCTGCCATTGTCATAATCCCCGTGCTACAATTTCATTGAAACCTATCGGGGGAGCATTCACATGACCATCCATATTGGGGCAAAGCCGGGCGAAATTGCCGAAACGGTCTTGATGCCCGGCGATCCGTATCGCGCAAAATGGGCCGCTGAAACGTTTTTGGAAAATCCGGTTCTGGTAAACGAAGTGCGCGGAATGCTGGGTTTCACAGGCACGTGGAAAGGCCACAAGGTCACGATCCAAGGGTCCGGCATGGGCATGCCCTCCCTTTCAATTTACGCCAATGAATTGATCAAGGATTACGACGTCAAAACGCTCATCCGCATCGGGTCCTGCGGCGGCATGCAGGAAAGCGTCGGCATACGCGATGTGATCTTGGCGATGACGGCATCCACCGTCAGCACGCCGTCGCTGGGGATTTTCAAAGAATTGAACTTTGCACCCTGCGCTGATTACGGGTTATTGGCGGCGGCCCATTCGGCGGCCATGGCCAAAGGCACCAAAACCCATGTTGGCGGGATCTATTCATCAGATGTGTTCTACGACGAACGTCCCGACCTTAACGAACAAATGGTCCGCCACGGCATTCTTGGCGTCGAAATGGAAGCGGCAGAGCTTTACACCCTCGCCGCCCGCTATGGCCGCCGCGCCCTCGCCGTGCTGACCGTCAGCGATCACCTGATCACGCATGAGGCCCTCCCGTCCGAGGATCGCGAACGTAGCTTTGGCGACATGGTCGAAATCGCGCTAGAGGCGGCATTCGCATGATAATGCGAGAGCTCGGCCAAGACGGCCCACAAACATCGACCCTTGGATACGGTTGCATGTCGCTTGGCGGTGGCACGGGGGCCACGGATGAGGGCACAGGTCACGCAGCATTGGATGCGGCGTGGGATATTGGCATCAATTTTCTGGACACCGCCAACGTCTATGGCCCGCATATTTCCGAACAGGTTATCGGCACATGGCTCAAATCACGCGGCCACAAACCAGTGATCGCGACCAAAGCAGGCATCCTGCGCGACCCTGAAAATCCAACGACCAATGACCCCGCCTATCTGGAGGCAGAACTTGAAGGATCGCTCAACCGGATGGGGGTGGATCACGTCGATCTGTTCTACATCCACCGCCGCAACCCCGCGACCCCGATTGCGGATGTGGCAGGTTTCATGCAGCGTATGATCGACAAAGGCAAAATCGGCGGCTGGGGCCTGTCAGAGGTGTCACCAACAACACTACGCGCCGCCCACGCGGAAACCCCTGTTACCGCAGTTCAAAACGAATACTCGCTTTGGACCCGCCAGCCAGAGCTGGGCTTGATCCAAGACTGCGCAAAGCTTGGCGTCGCCTTCGTCCCCTTTTCACCCATTGCACGCGGCGTATTGGGTAGCACACCCTTTGATGTCACCAGCCCCGACCTTGGCCCGTTTCGCGAACAAATGCCTCGCTTCCAAGAGCCGCATTGGTCGGCCAATCAGGCAAAGGCAAACGCGTTTCGCACGCTCGCCGCAGACAACAGCGTGACCGCCCCAGCCTTAGCGCTGGCGTGGATCTTGGCAAAAGGCGATCACATGTTCCCGATCCCCGGTGCGCGCACAACGAGCCACGTGCGCGAATGGACGGGTGCGCATGAACTGGCGACACGGGCCGACTTATTGGCACAAGTGGATAATCTGCTGCCCGTCGGCTGGGCCTTTGGCGATCGCTATTCTGTCAAACAATCCAGCACCGCTGAACGCTACTGCTAAACACCATGGCTGCGGTCATAGCCGTTCACCGGCGGCTGTGACCACTCGGGCATCGGACCGGGATCAAGAACCTCCATCCGCAAGGGATAACAGGCGGCAACGTCGCTGGAATGCTCTGCGCTGCAATCCCCACCGGGACAGGCGGACAGAACAGCCAAAAGGTCAATTTCTGCGAACAATTCCAAATAATCACCGGGGCGCACGGGGCTTGCCTTCATAAAATACTGCCCCGTGTCGCGGGTAAACCCCGTGCACATGAACACGTTCAACACGTCATGCACATGAGCCTCAGCCTCACACATCGTGAGCCCTGATTCCCGTGACAACGCACGGGTCAGGTTGGAATGACAGCAATGATGATACTGCGACCCCTGCAACAGGTTTCCGGTGTACGGATCGCACCGCGTACCAATCACATCATGGACAGAACCGCCAAATGCATCCATCCCATACCAGCCTAGCGTGTCATGGGTCAGCGTCGCCATCGGACGCAGATTGGGGAACGACGACCACATTTGATCCCCCGTCGTGATATGCGTGCCATGCAGCGCTCGCGTCTTGCCCGAATAGAACCGTTCAGACAGATCATCGGCATTGAACAGGTTCAAATCCCCAACCTGCGGCCCCTCCACCGAATGAATGCGCAGAAATTGCCCTGCAGGTACGCGAATTGATGCCGCATCACGCGGGGCGACTGTTATCTCTGCGACAGGTGTCGCCCGGCCCCGCGCCGTTTCATACATCGCCATATCCGGCTGCGGTAAAGTATCGGTTGGATAACAAATAACGGGCGCAATTGCGCGACGTGCTGCGGCATCTTTGGGTTCATGGGTCATCCGCAAAGTTAACCAAACCAAAGCCCGCAGCGAAAGGGGGCGTGATCAAATTGCCCCGACCCATCGCCGAATTTCGCACGCCCCTTTCGGGAATCGCCGAAAATTGGCAGATTACTGAAAAAGAAATGAGAGCAGGCAGATGAAACATTACGCATATAGCGCAGTCGCGCTCACAATTTTGGCCGCGTGTGATAGTGGCACAAACGTTCCGCAGTTCCAAAGCGATGGTTTGCAAGAAGTCCTAACGCAAGAACAGGCCAGCAGCAGTCGGGAGTCCGAAGTTGCCGGTGTCAGTTATGTCTTTCAGGTCGGTGCCATCGACGAAGGCAACGGACTATTGGCAGAGGCCGATTTAAGCGGCGTCAGCAATCTGCCAGACCCACCGCTTGACGGCACTGCCACCATGCATGGAACACTGGAATTGCGCGCCTACTTTGATCCAACGGCTCTTATCGGTGTGTCTCGCAACCGCGATGACTTTGAACTCAAAGTCGATTTCGTAGATCAGACCTTTGCCGCAGACACCGACCCCGGCGCAGAAGCCAACCTTAGCCTGCGCGGCGACTTCGCAAATGACGGCACGATTTCAGGGACAGCCCAATACCTTGGGATGACGGGTGCAATGGCGGGTGACATCTCCGGCGACGATGCAATTGGCGTCTTTAACGGCGAAGGCGCGATATCAGCCTTTGCAGGTGGATTTGTGGTGGAAAAATGAAACATCTTGTCTTGATCGGCCTCTCTGCGACCCTCTTGTTAAGCGGATGCGAGGAAACAACCCTGTTTGATGATCAGAATGTCGTCTTGTTGGCGCCGGTATCTGGCGATGCATTGGTCACCGACGCGGGCGAGGTGGATGCAATCTTGGTCAACACCAACGTTGGGAATGAAATTGATGCAGACGGCAATGGCTACGCTTTCGTCGTTGGCCTAGACCCCGACGATCCCCGTGCAGCCGGTTTTGCCGGAATTACTGAAACAACCGATCTTGGCACGCTACCCACCGTGGATAGCGCCACAATGACAGGAACCTACCGCTTGACCCAGCTTGACGGTCTGACGCTAAACGCCAATGATCGACCATCGGCAGCCTCAACCCGGTCTGAAAGCAACCAAATCACCCTCACTGCAGATTTCGAAGCAGCGACCCTCACCGGGACGCAGGGCGATCTGTCGATTGATGGCACGATGGAAGCAGGGGCTTTGTCAGGAACAGTCACGTTTGACGGCCTAGAAGGCGACTTGCGCGGCGCGGTTGGTCCGACACAAGCCGTTGGGGCCTTTGATGGGGCCGACGATGATACCGTCTATGCGGGCGGTTTCTTCGTGCGGGAATGAACAAAGCCGGATCTACGAAAGCCGCGATCAGCCGGTCTGACAGCCGACCCGTGGGGTGACGATTAGACCATTTATTTCTGGACGCTTTATGGTGGCCAAGTTATAGCTAAGGTCCGACCGCTTGTGCGGGACGCCAAACATCCGCCCCGCCGGGACGGGTCGGCTGTCAGATAGACGCTCAACGCGCTGCTTCGATCTAGATCAGCAATGCCCTAAGAATCCTAGCCAGTTCGATTGAATGGTTCGCGCTGACTTAAACCAGCCGCTCCACCATCATCTTCTTAATATCCGCAATTGCCGCCGCTGGGTTCAACCCCTTGGGACAGGTCTTGGCGCAGTTCATGATGGTGTGACAACGGTACAGCTTGAACGGATCTTCCAGATCATCCAAACGCTCCCCCGTCGCTTCGTCCCGGCTATCCACCAACCAACGGTGCGCCGCCAAAAGGGCCGCTGGCCCAAGGTAGCGGTCGCCGTTCCACCAGTATGATGGGCAGGATGTGGAACAGCAGGCGCACATGATGCATTCATAATGCCCGTCCAGCTTTTCACGATCCTCGATAGACTGCTTCCATTCTTTCGCAGGCGTGTTTGTCTTTGTCTCCAACCACGGCATGATCGACGCATGCTGCGCATAGAAATGGGTCAGATCAGGGATCAAATCCTTGACCACCGGCATATGCGGCAGCGGATAGATTTTCACATCCCCCTGAATTTCATCCATGCCATAGATACAGGCCAGCGTGTTGATCCCGTCGATGTTCATCGCACAAGACCCGCAAATCCCCTCACGGCACGACCGGCGGAAGGTCAGCGTTGGATCAATTTCATTCTTGATCTTGATCAACGCATCCAAAACCATCGGGCCGCAGGTATCCATATCGACGAAATAAGTATCCAGCGACGGGTTTTTCCCATCATCGGGGTTCCAGCGGTAAATCTGCACTTTGCGCAGGTTCGTCGCACCCTCAGGCTTGGGCCACGACTTGCCCGATACCATGCGGGAATTCTTGGGGAGGGTCAGTTGTACCATGTTCTGTCCTTCGATTATCTGATGTCGCGCAGCACTGGCGGACGTATGGGCAATGCGCCCGTCTTTTGGAAAACACAGGATTCATATAGTGCCACGGGGTCAGACCCACGCAGGAAATCGCTGCTGATACCGACCGAGGCGCTGGCAAACGGGCCAGTGTTGTTGTTGGCACCTAGGGTGAGTGTGCCTTGCGGCCCCTGCGCTGCACGGGCGCGCGCTTCGCAGTCATCTGCAGCATGGGCCGGGTCGACAGGGATATCACAAGCGACCAGCACAATAGGCAAAACAAGGCTAAGGTGCTTCATGATCGCACCTGATCCGGTTGCGCCTTACTAACGGCGGCCCACACAATAGCCGGACGCGCCGTAAAGGACCGATGCGTTTGGCGGGCAGTAAACCGGGCGCATTGGCGCAAGCCGCTTAAGGCGCGGTGCATTGCTCTGCCCTTGGCGTGCCGCGGTCTCGAATGCATCGGTATCTGTGACACCCACGCTGGACAAGCAGGCGCGATAGCGTCCATCGGCCACGTCGCTTGATGTTGTTTGGCTGGCAAACGCGCTGAACAAAGCCTCAATCGCATCGGCAAACGTCTTGGTCTCGCGCGGGACACCGAGGCCGCGTTCCTGAAACCAAATCGCTCGGCATTCATCCGGGGTCGTTGGGACCTCACGCTGGACCTGCTGGACAGAGCAGCCGGACAAAACAAGGACACCGCAAAGCGCACCGACCAGCGCAGATTTTGATCGTAGCATGACAGCCCCCCCAGGCCATTCTGCGCCAAAGTCAGCGCAATCACACAGTCCTCAGCCCGCCGGGCAAAGTCAAGACTGCGTTCAGGCAAAGGGGAACGATCCATTAATAAACTCGTGCTTTCGGCGCGATCTTCTTGAGATCAATTCCGCCCTCAGCCTCGGTCGTCAGCGGATCAACATGAACAGGACGCGTGGACAATGTCGTTTTTGCGCCGTCCACCACTGCGAGCGAATGGACCCGCCAGTTTTCATCGTCGCGATCGGGATAATCCTCATGGGCATGGGCACCACGGCTTTCCTTGCGCGCCTCAGCGGCAACGATGGTGGCCAGCGCGTTTGGCATCAGGTTGCCCAGTTCCAGCGTTTCCATAAGGTCGGAATTCCACACAAGGCTGCGATCGGTGACTTTAATGTCGTCCATCTTTCCGGCGATGTTCTGCATCGCCTTCACACCTTCGCCAAGCGTTTTGTCGGTGCGGAACACAGCCGCATCCGCCTGCATCGCCTTTTGCATCTTCAGCCGAAGCTCTGCGGTTGGGGTACCACCATCGGCATGACGGGCGTTGTCAAACCGATCAAACGCCGCATCAACGGAAGCTTGGTTCAACACGGGATTTGGCGCATTCGCATCCACTACCTGCCCCGCCTTCATCGCCGCAGCGCGGCCAAAGACCACAAGGTCGATCAGGCTGTTTGATCCAAGACGGTTCGCCCCGTGAACAGAGGCACAGCCCGCTTCACCCACTGCCATCAGGCCGGGGACAACCGCATCGGGATTGTCCTTGGTTGGGTTCAAAACTTCGCCCCAATAATTCGTCGGAATACCACCCATGTTATAGTGAACCGTCGGCAAAACCGGGATCGGTTCTTTGGTCAGGTCCACGCCAGCAAAGATGCGCGCGCTTTCCGAAATACCAGGCAAGCGCAGGTCCAGCGTTTCAGGCGGCAGGTGGTTTAGGTGCAAGTGGATATGATCGCCCTGCTCACCCACGCCGCGCCCTTCGCGGATTTCCATCGTCATACAACGCGACACAACATCACGCGAGGCGAGGTCTTTGTAGGTCGGCGCATAGCGTTCCATAAAACGCTCACCCTCGGAATTGGTCAGATAGCCGCCTTCACCGCGTGCGCCTTCGGTAATCAAACACCCAGCACCGTAAATGCCAGTTGGGTGAAACTGCACAAACTCCATGTCCTGAAGCGGCAAACCCTGACGGGCCACCATTCCACCGCCATCACCCGTGCAAGTATGTGCAGAGGTGGCAGAGAAATACGCACGGCCATAACCGCCTGTGGCCAAAACCGTCGTCTTGGCGTTGAAAACGTGCATCGTGCCGTCATCAAGCTTCCACGCGACAACGCCCTGACATTGCCCGTCTTCGGACATGATCAGATCGGTTGCGAAATACTCGATATAAAACTCAGCCTTTTGCTTGATCGACTGACCATATAGCGAATGCAGGATCGCGTGACCGGTTCGGTCCGCCGCCGCACAGGTGCGCTGCACGGGGGGCCCTTCGCCAAATTCGGTGGTATGGCCGCCAAAGGGACGTTGGTAAATGTTACCCTCTTCCGTGCGGCTAAAGGGCACGCCGTAATGTTCCAGCTCATACACCGCTTTGGGCGCTTCACGGGCGAGGTATTCCATCGCATCCGTATCACCCAACCAGTCTGACCCTTTGACGGTGTCATACATGTGCCACTGCCAGCTATCGGGGCCCATGTTCCCAAGGGACGCCGCAATGCCGCCTTGGGCCGCAACGGTGTGGGAACGTGTTGGGAAAACCTTGGTGATACAAGCGGTCTTTAGCCCCTGTTCAGCAAGCCCGAGCGTTGCGCGCAAACCGGCGCCGCCAGCCCCCACAACAATCGCGTCGAAGGTATGGGTTTCGTATTCATAAGCAGCCATGCGTATGCTCCGCCGTGTGGGATTAAAGGGCCATGCGGATCACGGCGAAAACGCCGAACGCCGCAAGCGTATAGGACAGACAAATCACACCAATGACCAACGCCTTGCGGGTGGTGCCATGGGTGTAGTCTTCGATCAGTGTTTGTGCGCCCTTGGAAAAGTGGAAAAAGCCAACAAGGAACGTCAGCGCGGCGATCACAGCCGGCCAAGGTTTCGCGTAATAGGCCAACACCTCCTCGTAAGGTTTGCCCAGCGCAGAGCCGAAGGTGAAAATAAACAACGGGACCAGAACCAGCAGCGCGACAGAGGTCACCATCATCAACCAGTGATGCTGCGTTCCGGATTTGGCAGACCCAAGGCCCGCAGCGCGTTTGCGATCAGTTTGAAAAGCCATGGCGCGGTTCCCTAAACAACTATTGCGGTGAAGATGGTCAGCAGGACAGAGGCGAGGATCATCGCCAAACCAAAGGTCTCTGACCGTTTGACGTCCAGCATGTGACCACTGTCCCAGATCAAATGGCGCAACCCGCCCAGCAGGTGATACCACATCGCCCAAGTGGACAAGAACAGAACCAAATCGCCAAACCAGCTGCGGACAAATCCGTCAGCGGTGGCAAATGCATCCGGCCCAGACGCGGCCGCCGCAAACCACCAAACGATCATCAAGGCGGCGACAATGACGGCATTGCCTGTCAATCGCACAAAGATAGATGTCATTGACGTTAATTGCGGACGATAGATCGTCAGATGCGGTGAAAGCGGGCGATTGCCCCGGTTCACGTCAGCCATATCAATTCCCTTTTCGGCGGCACCGCAGCGCGGCAACCAAGCTTTGCCTGTTTTGCACTATGATTTGGGATAAGTCACGCACGACAACCTAAAGAAGTCGTGAAAAATTGTCGCGTCTGGGCGGTTATCGTCATTCCGTGATCACATGATCAAAACGTGTGATCACAAAACTGCTCAATTCTGGCAACGCATTCCCGGCGTTAAAGAATTTTCGCCGTTTCCCAGAACGTCAGTCCAGTGGCTAAGTTGGCATCAATGCCCAATAATCCAGATCAAGCAGGACAGTGGGATCGTATGTTCCATTCTTCCCCTTCAACACGCCCGCGCCGCCCTTGGTCGCCACCAGCCGCAGCCGGATCGCTCCGACACCGGGGCTGGATGTTTCGGCCTTATCCAAAACCTCGCTCCACGCGCGTACGGTGTCACCAGCGAAACAGGGGTTCGCATGCGCGCCACCATTCAGGCCAACGATCATCTGCGCATTGGCCAAACCATTGAATGACAAGGCCCGCGCAAGACTGATGACATGACCGCCATAGATCAGTCGCTTACCATCCTCGCGGTTGGTCGCATCAAAATGCACCTTGGCGGTGTTCTGCCATAGCCGCGTGGCCAGCATGTGTTCGGCTTCTTCGATCGTTACGCCATCAACGTGATCAATCACTTCGCCGACTTCGTAATCGCCCCAACGATGCGGCTCTCCGGCGAGGGTGAAATCGTAAGTCGAAAAATCAAGGCCGCGCGGGATCACCAGATCATTGGCATCAACCACAGCCTTCAATTCAGGTATCACAGGATCAGGCGCACCCGCGTCAGAGCGTTTGCGCACCATGACCCAGCGCACATAAGTCAACAGGTCTTCACCATGCTGATTGCGCCCGGTGGTGCGTACCCAAACAACACCGCTTTTGCCGTTTGAATTCTGCTTCAGCCCGATCACTTCACTTTCAGAGGTGATTGTATCGCCGGGCCATAGAGAATTAAGCCAGCGCCCTTCTGCATAGCCAAGATTAGCGACTGCGTTCAACGAAACATCCGGCACGGTTTTGCCAAATACCGTATGAAACGTGATCAAATCGTCCAGCGGGCTAAACGGCAGACCGCAGCTTTGCGCAAAAGCGTCAGAGGAATGCAAAGCATGCCGCGCGGGGTAAAGCGCGTGATAAAGCGCGCGCTCGCCCATCTTAATGGTACGCGGGACAGCGTGACGAATAACCTCGCCCAGCGCGTAATCCTCAAAAAAGCGGCCAGCGTTGGTTTTGTTCATTGCTGACCAAGCTTCATGTCAGGCGAATAGGGTGTATCGACATCCTTCACCACGGCTTGGGCACAGCGCATCACGCCATTTGCCTGATCAAAGGCATATTGCGGGCTGCCATAAAGGGTCCACCCCTTGGCCAAGGCATCAGACACCTTATGGCAAAAGGCGGATGTGTCGTCTTCGGTCAAAAGGCGGTAAATCTGCATCTATCTATCCAAACGGGTTGTAGCCAAGCAAAACGTGGATCGTTGCAACAACGGCAAACACGACCACAGTTGCCACAACGGCTGTGATCTCTTTCTTGACGGGCACTGCGTGATAAGGGCCGGGCGTGACCCCTGCGCGTTTGAGAACGATCACCTCAGCAACCGCCCAGAGGAGCATACCACCAAACAAGATGATCGAAGGCATATCCCCATTCACCAACAAATGCGCGACAGCCCAGACCTTTACGGCCGTCAGTTGCGGGTTCTTGATGATGGAAGTGATCCAAACCTTGGCACCACTTGCGGCGAACAAGTAAAACGCAAACAACATCAGCAGGTTGTTCACCCCGGTCAACGCAGTGGTCGGCCCCCAGAACACAGCGCCCTCCGCTCCACGATAGCCGACAACCATCAAAATGATCGCGATGACGGATCCCGCGGCCACGATCCCCTTGCCAGCGTCACCAAATTTGGCGCGATGGTCCGGCGCGATACGCTTCCAAAAATGCACGGCCGACCAAAGGATAAGTCCGATTAAGATGAGGATCATTGGCTTTCAAGCTCCGCGATTGCTGCTGCTTTGGCCAACGTCGCCTGCGCGGTAACGATATGCAAGTTTTCAACGATCTTGCCATCCACAACTGCCACGCCTTTGCCCTCGCCCGCAGCGACCTCAAACGCCTCAATTTGGCGCTTTGCCAGTTCTAACTCCGCCTCTGACGGGCCAAAAGCCGCATTGCAAATCGCAACCTGCGCGGGATGGATCAGGGTTTTGCCGTCAAATCCCATGTCGCGACCGTCTTCACATTCCGCGCGCAAGCCATCATCGTCCTTAAACGCGTTATAAACGCCATCCAGCGCGACAATCCCTTTGGCCCGCGCTGCCAGCACGCAAAGCTGTAAGGACACGCGCATCGCGTCGCGTGTTCTGGCACCCAAATCCTTTGCCAAATCATTGGTGCCCAGCACAAACCCCGCGATTCGATCATGGGCGGCAATGGCATTCACATTCAAAATCCCAGCCGGCGTTTCCATCATCGCCCAGATCGGCAGGTCTGGGATCAGGTCCGCAACAGCGCTTACATCCTCAGGCCCGTCCACCTTTGGCACCAAGACCGCGTCGCAGTCCATCGCCGCGATTGCCTTGGCATCTTCGTGACCCCATTCCGTGTCGAGCGCATTCATGCGCACCACGGTCAACCGGGGGCCATAGCCAGCGGCCAAAGAATCCGCCAACGTCCGGCGCGCATTGACCTTTTCATCCGGCGCAACCGCGTCCTCCAGATCAAACAGGATCACATCCACTGGCAATCCGCGTGCCTTTTCCAGCGCGCGCGCGTTCGAACCGGGGATATAAAGTGCAGAACGATGCGGGCGCATATCCATAATCCTTTGCGTAATTTTATTGCGCATGAATGCCTCACATCGAACTTATCATACAAGGGGAAATTGCGGCGTTGCAGCATTTATTTGCCCCGTCACGGTCGATTAACACTTATTCTTTAGGTTCGCTCCCACTGTTCCTCGACGTCCGGCGGTCGGCACTTTGGCCCCCTCCCAAGCCCACAGAAAGGCGAGATGCGATGAAAATGCGAAATTGGAAGACAATGATTGGTGTATTCTGCCTCACGTTGGTGGCCAGTCAGGCAAGCGCGCAGAACCGACAATGTGCCGCGCATGACGCGCTGACAGAACGGTTGGCCAGCGGCTACGGCGAAAGCCGTCAGGCGATTGCAATGAACGCAGATAACAGCGTGCTTGAGGTATTTGCCTCCGCCGAAACCGGCACCTGGACTATCACAATCACCAAAGCGGGCGGTTTGACCTGCATCGTTGCAGCGGGCCAACACTATCAACACTTGGCCGAAGCGATGCCCGTGGACGACAGCGGCGCCTAACGACGCTAATTCAGCCCAACCCACATCAGACGCAGGCCGGTCAGGGTGAGCAAGACATAGGTTATCGCAAAGAACTGGCGTTCACTGACCCAACGATGTGCCCGAACGCCAAGCCATGTGCCAATCAGTGCAAACGGCGATAGCATCAGCGCCAATAGCAGCGTCTCTTTGGTGAACAGGCCAAGGGCGGCATAGGGCGGAAATTTCAGCAGATTGATAACCCAGAACACGAATACCGTCGTGGCCTGATATTGCAGCTTACTTATCCCCTGCCCCAGCAAGAACACCGCAACCGGCGGCCCGCCCGCATGACTGATGAACGAGGTAAAGCCAGCCGTTGCACCTGTGCCCAAAGCCGCAGGCGTGGAATAGGCCCAGTTGGCAACGTTCAACCAGCCGCGACCTTTGCTGAATTGATAGGCGACAAAAGCCAAACAAATCAGCCCAATCAGAATGCGAAAGACATCCGCAGGCACAAAACTGATGATCAAGGCGGCAATCACGACACCCGGAACCGCACCAAGCGACAAATCGCGGACCGCGCGCGCGTCCCATTTGCCCCAATAGGCAGGTAAGGCCGCGACATCGACCAACATCAACAGTGGCAACATCACCGCCAAAGCGATTCCCGGCGGCAACACCAACGCAAGAATCGCCGACCCCGCAAATGCGGCCCCGGACCCAAAACCCCCTTTAGAAATCCCTGCAAAAAGGACAGCAGGGATGGCAAGAGCAAATAAGTTTAGGTCAAACGGGATCACAACGTTCTCTGTTTAGAAATGATTAGTTCTAAAGGGCTTTACAGGCCCCAAAGCCTCATGACCACCACCGCTCTGCCTTGGTGCCGCACCGCAGCACCCTTGCGTCGTCTGGATCAAAGGCTTACGGAGTGCCGCAGCAAAACCGACCAGCACAGGATTATATCCCATGGCCAGACCAAAGATCGCCCTCATCGGCGCAGGACAAATCGGTGGCACGCTTGCCCACCTCGCAGCCGTCAAAGAACTTGGCGATGTCGTCATGTTCGACATTTCCGAAGGCATCCCGCAGGGCAAGGCCCTCGATATTGCCGAATCCGGCCCAGCGGCCAAGTTTGATGGCAGCTTCAAAGGCACCAACGACTACGCTGATATCGCAGGCGCTGATGTCTGCATCGTAACCGCAGGTGTGCCGCGCAAGCCGGGCATGTCCCGCGACGACCTATTGGGAATCAACCTCAAGGTCATGAAATCCGTTGGCGAAGGCATCGCAGCCCATGCGCCAAACGCCTTTGTGATCTGCATCACCAACCCGCGGGATGCGATGGTATGGGCGCTGCGCGACTTTTCCGGTCTGCCCCATAACATGGTTTGCGGCATGGCAGGTGTTCTGGACAGCGCGCGTTTCCGTCACTTCCTCGCCGAGGAATTTGACGTCTCGATGCGCGATGTTACCGCTTTCGTTCTTGGTGGCCACGGCGACACAATGGTGCCGCTCACACGTTATTCCACGGTTGCAGGCATTCCCTTGCCTGATCTGGTGGAAATGGGCTGGACCACACAAGAAACGCTCGACGCAATTGTGCAGCGCACACGCGACGGCGGCGCAGAAATCGTGGGTCTTTTGAAAACCGGCTCCGCATTCTACGCACCAGCGACATCCGGCATCGAAATGGCCGAAGCGTACCTTAAGGATCAAAAGCGTCTCTTGCCCTGCGCGGCCCATGTCGATGGCGCTTACGGCCTTGACGGATTTTATGTTGGCGTTCCCACAGTCATCGGAGCGGGCGGCATCGAACGCGTGGTCGAGATCAAGATGAACAAAGACGAACAAGCCATGTTCGACAAATCAGTGGATGCCGTCAAAGGCTTGGTTGAAGCGTGCAAAGGCATCGACAACTCCCTGACATAAGGACCTGATTTTCTGGAATTTCTAATGGGCGTCCCAAGCGGGGCGCCCTTTTTGCTTGCATAATACAATTTATGAACTATGTTCATGAACAATGATCAAAAATGGAGATTCTTATGAAAACGCCTGCCCTTTTCTTTTCAATAACCTTTCTGGCCAGCGCTGCTGCGGCTGATGGCCATTACAGCGACTTATTCGCGGACCTTGGCCCCAGCGGAACCGCACAAACGCTGGCTATGATCGAAAACCCGACCCCATCGGATCAATTCGCCCTTGGCGGTGCACACTTCCTGTCCGCACTCGAAGGGGCGATGCAAACGCGCTACGACTACGGGCTTGATGACATTGAAATGGCCCGCGACGTAGGAATACCGTTCCTGGGCCTAGGCATCGCGCCCAACCCAAAGCCCAAACCTTTTGACCCGACCGTTTTCGAAATGATCTTTGTCGACGCCTTGGCTGATTTAACGCTGGCCCACCAAACACTTGACCAGATCACTGATAGCGACGCCGTCGCTGTCCCTATTGACGTGAACACCTTATGGCTGGACATAAACCGCAACGCCCAACGGGACCCAGGCGAAGGATTGGTTGAGGTCGCAGGCACGCAATTGTTCGCGATGGACGCAAGCGAGGACATCGCCTTACCCTCACTGCGCTTTGACACCGCCGACGCCGCGTGGCTTTCGGCCTATGCACATGTCCTTTCCGGGGTTTCCAACCTTATCCTCGCAACAGACGTGACAGAGGCGGTCAGCAAAACCCTGAGCGGCGGCGCGACTATGGACGCCCTGCGCGGGCAAAGGGTAAATTTCGCAGGTTTCATCAGCGACAATGAATTACCGTGGATTGACGCCCTTGCCGCCTACATCGTCGCCATCGAAGGACAGCCAGATCCGGCACGCACCCAAGCCGCACATGCAAACTTTCTAAACGCGATCGAAGACAACAAAACGTTCTGGGCTCGGCTGGACCAAGAAACCGACAATGACGGCGAATTCATCCCCAATGAGCGCCAACAAAGCGCGACAGGCATCCCGTTCCCCGAAGGGATCGGTGACAGTTGGCAAGCGGTCCTTGCCGATGCCGAAGCCGTGTTAAAGGGCGATCTTTTGCTGCCGCATTGGCGCTTGGGCGACGGGGCTGGCCTGAACTATGCCAAGCTGATGCAAGACCCACCCGAAATCGACATCATCGGGCTCTTTCAAGGCTACACATTGGCGCCGTATGCGCAAAAGGGTCCCGTTGTCTCTTTCGACAGCCTTGATGCCTTTGATGAACTGACCCAAGGGAACAGCCCACTTTTCGCTGTAATCCTGAATTAACCCCGATTCTCAGGCCTTCAACATGAGTTTGTGATCACACATTTTCGCGTGTGATCACAAATGTCGGAATTTCGAAGACCTCACGCAAATAAAAGTTTTTTGTTAGCGGTTTCTGTGCTTTGAAAGACTCAAATCTTTCCATTCTAAGGAACGCGATCATGAACATCCACGAATATCAGGCCAAAGCCCTTCTCGCCAGCTACGGCGCTCCAGTCAGTGACGGTCGTGCCGTCCTGAAAGCGGAAGACGCCAAAACAGCAGCAGGCGAAATGGATGGCCCGCTTTGGGTGGTCAAAGCACAGATCCACGCAGGTGGTCGCGGCAAAGGCAAATTCAAAGAAACCGACGCAGGCGATGCAGGCGGCGTGCGCCTGACAAAATCCGTCGAAGAAGCCGCAAGCGAAGCGAAAAAAATGCTGGGCCGCACATTGGTCACGCATCAAACAGGACCTGCGGGCAAGCAAGTGAACCGCGTCTATATCGAAGACGGCTCCGGCATCGAAACCGAAATGTACCTCGCCTTATTGGTGGATCGCCAAACAAGCCGCGTTGGTTTTGTGGTCTCTACCGAAGGCGGGATGGACATCGAAGAAGTCGCCGAAAAGACACCAGAAAAAATCCTGAACTTCACCGTCGATCCGGCAACAGGGTACCAACCTTACCACGGCCGCCGCGTCGCCTTTGCCCTCGGACTTGAAGGGCAGCAGGTCAAACAATGCGTCAAACTGATGGGCCAATTGTTCAAAGCCTTCATGGAAAAAGACATGGAGATGCTGGAAATTAACCCGCTGATCGTCACCGACAAAGGCGACCTCAAGGTGTTGGACGCCAAAGTCAGCTTTGATGGCAACGCGGTCTACCGCCACGCCGACATTGCCGCCCTGCGCGACGAAACCGAAGAAGACCCAAAAGAGCTTGCCGCGTCCAAATTCGATTTGAACTACATCGCGCTGGACGGTGAAATCGGCTGCATGGTCAACGGTGCTGGCCTCGCCATGGCGACAATGGACATCATCAAGCTTTATGGCGCTGAACCTGCCAACTTCCTTGACGTGGGCGGCGGTGCAACAACGGAAAAAGTGACCGAAGCGTTCAAGATCATCACCTCTGACCCGCAGGTCAAAGGCATCTTGGTCAACATCTTTGGCGGCATCATGCGCTGCGACGTCATCGCCGAAGGTGTGATCGCCGCGGTGAAAGAAGTCGGCCTCAAGGTCCCATTGGTTGTGCGCCTCGAAGGAACGAATGTCGAAAAAGGCAAAGACATCATCAATAACTCCGACGTCGATGTGATCGCCGCTGACGATCTCAAAGATGGCGCAGAAAAAATCGTGAAAGCCGTAAAAGGCTAATGTCCAAGCGGGGCCGAAAAGCCCCCTTTTACCCTTACAATCCCGCCGCAAACGCAATGAAAACACGCAAAAACAGCCGACACCAAAAAAACACAGTATGAACATACCTAATCTCAACTTATCCGCCATACGAATGGACGAATGCAGTGCGCAGCTGGCGCCACTGTCGGTTTTGTCCGTTCAACGGAAGGAGTATGAAGATGAAATATGGTCTATCACTGATTGCGGCACTCAGCTTGTCGGCTTGCCTGGGATCAAGCAACGGTGCAGAGGTTTCACGCGCCGCGAGCGGGATCAACACTTGCGCACATTTGGGCGGAATGGCGGGCGACTACATGCAGGGCACCAACCTGCGTTGCGGCCCACAAGCGGAACTGCCTTACACCCTCAAGTAAGCCGCGACCCACTCAATAACCTAATTCATAAAAGCCGCCCGTTTGCATCAAACGGGGCGGCTTTTTGCGATCTTGGAACGAAAGCTCTCAAATCAAAAGGAGCCTCGAAATGCGGTTGATACCGAGCCTCGCAATCTGTGCCACCGCGGCATTGTCCGCTTGCGCCACGACCACAACAGGGCCAGCAACACCTACAATTTTTGCGCAAATGCCTGCATCCAATCCCTCCGCTGGACCCGGCCCAGAGGAACCCACGCCCGCAATTGCTGGCGAAACCTTTGGGAAAGCTTGCCTTGCAGCTCAGCCAACATACCAAAACACACCCACTGCACTGGCCCGTCTCGGCTTTGTCCAAAACACAAGCACAGCCGCATATCACAGCGCGCGCTACAATATGACCGTCAAACTTGTTGATCGCCCAAACAACATCGAATGTTCCGTCATTTTTGCTGGCGACGATTCCGACCGCGAAGCGCTGGGTCGCGCCTTTGGCGAAGCGGCCGCAGCAAACGGAAATGGAAACAGCGTCGACGTTGGACTGCGCTTTCAGCCGTTTGGCAACTTTACCTATATCAACGCACGTATCGTATCACCGAAGTAAGGACCTGAAACATGGCAATTCTTGTCGACGAAACCACCAAAGTTATCTGCCAAGGCCTTACCGGCTCACAAGGCACCTTCCACTCGGAACAGGCGATTGCCTATGGCACGAAAATGGTTGGCGGGGTCACCCCCGGCAAAGGCGGGCAAGTGCATCTTGATCTGCCGATCTTCAACTCTGTTCACGAAGCAAAAGCCAAGACCGAGGCAAACGCCTCTGTCATTTATGTCCCGCCACCCTTTGCCGCGGATTCCATCCTCGAAGCGATTGACGCTGAAATGGAATTGATCATCTGCATCACCGAAGGCATCCCGGTGCTAGATATGATGTCGGTCAAACGTGCATTGGAAGGGTCCGCCTCGCGGCTCATTGGCCCGAACTGCCCCGGTATCATCACGCCCGACGCCTGCAAAATCGGCATCATGCCCGGACACATTCACAAACGCGGGAGCGTGGGTGTCGTTTCCCGCTCTGGCACATTAACCTATGAAGCTGTGAAACAGACGTCTGACAGCGGCCTCGGCCAATCCACCGCCGTGGGTATCGGCGGCGACCCGATCAAGGGGACAGAACACATCGACGTGCTGGATATGTTTTTGGACGACGACGAAACGCATTCCATCATCATGATCGGCGAAATCGGCGGATCCGCCGAAGAAGAAGCCGCAGAATTCCTTGCTGAACAAAAGAAAAAGGGCCGTTGGAAGCCCGTCGCCGGTTTCATCGCCGGACGCACCGCCCCTCCCGGCCGCCGCATGGGCCACGCTGGTGCCATCGTCGCTGGTGGGAAAGGCGACGCAGAAAGCAAGATCGAAGCGATGAAATCCGCAGGGATCATCGTCGCCGACAGCCCCGCGACGCTTGGCGAAGCTGTGCTGAAAGCGATCGGGTAAGAAATATAATCAGCCAGCACGTGGGGGCATGCATAAGGATCGAACAATGAAAGTTCTACTTTCCAAACGACATGCGACATTGACCAAAACTTTGGCGTCCCCACTTATGGCACAGAAGGGCACACACTCATGAAACACGTTATGATCGTGGGCACGGGCCGTTCCGGATCAAACCGGCTTTTGGATATTTTGGACGTTCACGAAACGACCAATTGCCGAAACGAAATCCACCGCTTTGATACCCCCGTTGGCAAATTGTCACGTGTTGAAAAAGCAGACGCGGATCAGATCACGCCGGACGTCTGGAATGACGCGGTTGCACAAGCAGAATTGCGCCAATCCATCGACGATCGCAAAACCCTTGTGGGCAAGTCTTTTACCAACAGCTTGGCCCCAGTCGCCTATCGTTTGGTGCACCACACAAAACTACGTCACCTGTTGTGGAGCCGTCAGGAAGAATGGGACATTCCCGGTTTTGCCTTGGCGAAAGACGCAAAAGCCCTCCCCGTCTTTAAGGTGTTGGGCCGCCACGATTCATTGGTCGCTATTCACAAGCACCTGCCAGAACAATCTATCCTGCACGTTATTCGTGATCCGCGTGCCTATCTCAAATCTTGGTGGAACCGTCTCGTCCTACAACAGGACGGCGCAGAGGGCATTTATCCAAAGGTCAAGGAAATCATCAGCGATACGCTTCGCGAACATGACCAGCCGCCAATGGCAGACGACTTTGATCTGGCCGAACTCTTGCGCGGCGAACTTTGGATATTGCGCGAACGCCACGCCTATCTGAACACAGCGTTTAGAGAGTCAAACCGTTACGACATTTTCCCGTATGAGGACACCAGCGCCAATCCCGTCGCAGATGGCGAACGCGCCTTTGCGTTGGCCGGTCTCACCATGACGGATACCCATCGTGATCGGATCGCGCAGCAAAAGAACACGCTTTTTGCCAAAGCCCATTCAGACACCTTGGACAAAGACCTTGTTGAAAAACAAGTGAAAGCGGTCCTGCACGATAGCCCCGTTTTTGAACGATATCTGGCCTGAGCAAACCCAAAAGCCGATGAAACCTACAATGCAAAAGTCACATTAGGAAACAACGAACAGGATGGGAGCGATCCAAAACATTAGCGTCACGACCTCTCCGGTCACCGGGCAGCGGCCCTGCGTTTGGCAGGACTCATTCGCCGCGCGCCAGACGCCAATGTTCAGTGGAAATGTCGGGGTGCGCCTCACAGGCCGCAATCTCGTCCGCCAAAAGGTCGCGCACCATGGTCAGTTCCCCTTGAGTGGCCGTGTAGGACGTTTGGTTCGCCTTGCTCGCCACGTTCCAGATCATCGGGCGCAACGCTTTGGGCACAACCACCCGCAGCGCGGATTTCAAACGCTCAGATTTCAACATACTGGACAAAACCGTACTCCGCGGAACGTGGCTCTTGTTCAGATGCGCCGCCGGTTCAGCAATATCCATGGAGGGCAGTCCGATGAAGTCTGTGATTTTATCGACACCCGCACCGTCCTGATGCAGCGTATGGAAATCCAAAACCAGAAAATCATCGCCGAACAGCGCCCGGTACTTGCTGATTTGCGCCGCATAGGTACTCCGCTTGATATGGCGGAACAGCGGATGCATGGATTTGGCGGTGCGCTCTGCCTCGGCGGCAAGCGATTGTTCCAAACTGCCCGACTGCATGCCATCGCGCAGCGTATGCTGAAATTCAGAAACGATGCGGGCAACGGGATCGCGCAGAATGGCCACGACCTTAACCGTGTGCTCCTTGGCAAAGTCAGCAATCAACTGCGGCGAGGCATCGCAAGACAGATAATCGGTGGACGCATCCAAACGCCACGGCGTTGTTGGCTTGTAATCAAACGATCGGTCATAGGCCGCAAAATCGCTTTGATGTTGCTCCTTCAAACCATCACACACCGGGCCCGTCCAATCCTCTTTGCGATAGTCCGTGAAAAACAGCGGCTCTTTGGTGCTGGACATCGTGATCTGATCAGACCGGTTAAGCCTGTTGGCAATGCTCGTGGTCCCGGCCTTCGGCGCACCAATAATGAACAGATAGCTTGGCTTGGTCGTCATGAATCATTCCCTAGTGCTTGGCGCAAAATCGAACAATTGACGACAGATTGCAACGAGATAGCAAAAGCTCACGCAACGTCGCCCCCAGTAATGCTCAAACACGCAAAGCCCGGCCAAATTTTAGTCAAACCTCAAATCCACCAGCGAACACAGTGTCAGGAAGCCTCATGACAGACCAATCCCCCAACGACGTCTTCCACGCCTCCTCTTTTCTGCAGGGGCACAATGCCGAATATGTAGAACAGCTTTACGCTCGCTACGCCGACAATCCGGGCGCCGTCGATGAAAGCTGGCAAGCCTTCTTTAAATCCCTCGGTGACGCTCCCACGGACGCCAAGGCAGAGGCAACAGGCCCATCATGGTCCCGTGGGGATTGGCCACCCATGCCAAATGATGATCTGACCGCAGCCCTAGACGGGCAATGGCCCGCAGAGCCTGAGGCCGCAGGCAAAAAGATAAAGGAAAAAGCCGCCGAAAAAGGCGTCGCACTGGATGAAACCCAAATCCGCGCTGCGGTGCTCGACAGCATCCGCGCGCTGATGATCATTCGCGCCTACCGCATCCGTGGCCATCTGATCGCAGACCTAGATCCATTGGGGATGAAGGAAAACACCCCTCATCCAGAACTTGATCCCGTATCTTACGGCTTTTCTTCCGCCGACATGGACCGCCCGATTTTCATCGACAACGTCCTCGGTCTCGAAGTCGCGACAATGAACGAGATTATCGCCATCGTGCGGCGCACATATTGCGGCACGTTTGCGCTGCAATACATGCACATCTCCAATCCCGAAGAGGCAGGTTGGCTCAAAGAACGCATCGAAGGATACGGCAAGGAAATCAGCTTTACCAAAGAAGGGCGCAAGGCGATCTTGAACTCGCTGGTCGAGGCGGAAGGCTTTGAAAAATTCCTGCACGTCAAATACATGGGAACCAAGCGTTTCGGCCTTGATGGCGGCGAAAGCCTGATCCCAGCGATGGAACAAATCATCAAACGCGGCGGCCAGCTCGGACTAGAGGACATCGTGATCGGCATGCCCCACCGGGGCCGCCTATCCGTGCTCGCCAACGTGATGGAAAAACCCTACCGCGCGATCTTCAACGAATTTCAGGGCGGCTCATTCAAACCCGAAGACGTCGATGGGTCAGGTGATGTGAAATACCACCTTGGCGCCTCCAGCGACCGCAGCTTTGATGACAATACAGTCCACCTTTCGCTAACGGCGAACCCCAGCCACCTTGAGGCTGTGAACCCTGTTGTTCTGGGCAAAGTCCGCGCCAAGCAAGACCAAAAGAACGACAAAGACCGCACGAAAGTCATGGGTATTCTCTTGCACGGGGATGCCGCCTTTGCGGGTCAAGGCGTCGTCGCCGAAGGGTTCGGCCTTTCCGGGCTGAAAGGACACCAAACCGGCGGCACCATGCACATCGTGGTGAATAACCAGATCGGGTTTACAACCGCACCGCATTTCTCTCGCTCCTCGCCCTATCCCACTGACATCGCGCTGATGGTCGAAGCACCGATTTTCCACGTCAACGGCGACGATCCAGAGGCGGTGGTCCACGCCGCACGCGTCGCAACCGAATTCCGCCAGAAATTCCACAAAGACGTCGTGCTCGACATCATCTGCTACCGCCGCTTTGGTCACAACGAAGGCGATGAGCCAATGTTCACCAATCCCGTGATGTACAAAAAGATCAAAAAGCAAAAGACGACCCTCACGCTCTATACAGAGCGGCTCGTCCAAGACGGATTGATCCCCGAGGGCGAGATCGAGGATATGAAGGCGGCTTTCCAGGCGCACCTGAATGAGGAATTTGAAGCCGGTAAGAACTTCAAACCCAACAAGGCCGATTGGCTGGATGGACGCTGGTCACACCTCGACCGCCGGGATGAGGCCGATTACCAACGCGGCCAAACCGCAATCAAACCCGAAACCCTAGAGGAAGTGGGCAAATCACTGGTCAAAGCGCCAGACGATTTCGCCACCCACCGCACCATTGATCGCCTGCTCAAAAGCAAGGCAGAAATGTTTGAAACCGGCGAAGGCTTCGACTGGGCTACGGGTGAGGCGCTGGCCTTTGGCTCACTGCTCTCCGAAGGCTTCCCGGTCCGCCTATCTGGTCAAGATTGTACACGCGGCACGTTCAGCCACCGCCACTCTGCCTTTATCAGTCAGGAAAACGAAGATCGCTACTACCCGCTCAACAATATCCGCGAGGGCCAAGCGCAGTACGAAGTCATCGACAGCATGCTGTCCGAATACGCGGTCCTTGGCTTTGAATACGGCTATTCACTAGCCGAACCCAACGCGCTGACCCTGTGGGAAGCGCAGTTTGGCGATTTCGCCAACGGCGCGCAGATCATGTTCGACCAATTCATCAGCTCAGGAGAAAGCAAATGGCTACGCATGTCCGGCCTCGTCTGCCTTCTTCCCCACGGCTACGAAGGGCAAGGGCCCGAACACTCTTCTGCCCGCCTTGAACGGTTCTTGCAGATGTGCGGCGGCGACAACTGGATCGTGGCCAACGTCACGACGCCTGCCAACTACTTCCACCTGTTGCGGCGCCAAATCCACCGCGATTTCCGCAAACCGCTGATCATCATGACGCCCAAATCCCTGCTGCGTCACAAAATGGCTGTGTCAAAGGCGGATGAATTCACCACCGGATCATCCTTCCACCGCGTGTTGTGGGACGATGCACAGCACGGGAATTCGGACACCAAACTGGTCGCCGACAGCAAGATCAAGCGCGTGGTGATGTGTTCGGGCAAAGTCTACTTTGACCTGCTCGAAGAACGCGACGCCCGCGGGATCAAAGACATCTACCTGATGCGGATCGAACAATTCTATCCGTTCCCGGCGCAATCGGTTCTCAAGGAACTGGACCGTTTCAAGAACGCCGAAATGGTCTGGTGCCAAGAAGAACCACGCAACCAAGGCGCGTGGTCCTTTATCGAACCCAACATCGAATGGGTCCTCACCCGTCTCAAGGCGAAACACACCCGCCCCGTTTACGCCGGTCGCGCCGCTGCGGCCTCTCCCGCAACCGGCCTTGCCAGTCAACACAAAGCCCAACAAGCAGCCCTCGTTAACGACGCGCTGACACTCGAAGGATCAAAGAAATGAGCACTGAAGTTCGCGTTCCAACACTAGGCGAATCCGTCACCGAAGCGACCGTCGCCACATGGTTCAAACAACCCGGCGACTCCGTGGCCGTTGATGAAATGCTGTGTGAGCTTGAAACAGACAAAGTCACCGTCGAAGTGCCCAGCCCCGTGGCAGGCACCCTGTCTGAAATCGTGGCCGCCGAAGGCGAAACCGTCGGCGTGGATGCCCTGCTCGCCCAAATCAGCGAAGGCGACGCAGCCCCGGCGCCGAAGGCCGAGAAGGAAGAGCCCAAAGCCGAAGCCGCGCCCGCACCCGCCGCCGCAGGTAAAGACGTCGAAGATGCGCCTAGCGCGAAAAAGCTGATGGCAGAAAACAACCTGACGGACGTGAAGGGCACCGGCAAAGATGGCCGCGTGATGAAGGAAGACGTGCTGAACGCGCTCGCCTCACCTGCCCCGGCCCCCGCCGCCGCACCACGCGCGCCCGTGACCGCAGCACAGGCCGAACGCGAAGAGCGGATCAAAATGACCCGCCTGCGCCAAACCATCGCGCGCCGCCTGAAAGACAGCCAAAACACCGCCGCCATGCTGACCACCTACAATGAGGTCGACATGACAGAGGTGATGGCCCTGCGCAGCGAGTACAAAGAGCTGTTCCTCAAGAAACACGGCGTCAAGCTCGGCTTTATGTCCTTCTTCACCAAGGCCTGCGTGCACGCCCTGCGCGAAGTGCCAGAGGTCAACGCAGAAATCGACGGCACCGATGTTGTCTATAAGAACTACGTCAACATGGGCATCGCCGCGGGCACGCCCACGAGCCTTGTCGTGCCAGTGATCAACGACGCCGACCAAATGGGCTTTGCCGATATCGAAAAAGCGATTGGCGTCATGGGCGCCAAGGCACGCGACGGCAAATTGTCCATGGCCGAAATGCAAGGCGGCACGTTCACGATCTCAAACGGGGGCGTCTACGGCTCACTCATGTCCTCCCCCATCCTGAACCCGCCGCAATCCGGCATCCTTGGCATGCACAAAATCCAAGACCGCCCGATGGCGATCAATGGTGAAGTCGTCATTCGCCCGATGATGTATCTGGCCCTGTCCTACGACCACCGGATCGTGGATGGTAAGGGTGCTGTTACCTTCCTCGTGCGCGTGAAAGAAGCGCTAGAGGATCCACGCCGGTTGTTGATGGATTTGTAAACCAAGAACAGGGCTTTGGGTTTTCCTAGCAGCCCTTTCTCCACCCTGCTCGTCATCCTCGGGCTTGACCCGAGGAACTCCAAAATCAAGTGCAACGCGATGTTCGTTTATATGATGACCAACAAACCAGACGGAACACTTTATACGGGCGTCACAAATGACCTTGTGAGGCGGGCTTACGAACATCGCACTCATGCGATCAAGGGGTTCACCAGTCGCTACAACCTTGAAAAGCTCGTCTGGTTCGAGCAGCACGCAGAGCCCATCACCGCAATTCAGCGCGAAAAGAACATCAAACGTTGGAGCCGCGCTTGGAAGGTTGACCTCATTGAACATGAGAACCCTGATTGGCAAGACCTCTGGCTAGAGATCGTCGGATCAAGCCCGACGATGACACAGCAGCACACATCATGACCACCGAACTCACAATCCTCACCTACGCAGCCCTGCTCCAAGTCATCCAATTCGCCTTGATGAGCATCCCTGCAAACCTCGAACTCGGCCCCGGCAAAACCCTCGGGCCAAGGGATCGCCCGCGGCTTGGTGGGCCGCTTGAGGATCAACTCTCCATCAAAACCGCCCGGCTACTGCGCGCGCTCAATAACCATTTCGAAGCGCTGATCCTGTTCACCATCGCCGTCACCGTCATCAGCCTCGCGGACAAAAACACCACCTTCTCCGGCCTCTGCGCGTGGACCTATCTGATCGCGCGCATCCTCTACATCCCGGCCTACTATTTCGGCCTGACCCCATGGCGGTCGCTGATCTGGGCCGTTGGCCTTCTGGCCACAATCCTCATGCTGTTATCCGTTTTCATCTAATCCCGTGTACCGGGTGTGTACAGCTTGTGTACGCCCTGTGACTCCTCCAAACGACAAGGAAAAACCCCATGTCCAGCTACGACGTCATCATCATCGGTTCCGGCCCCGGCGGCTATGTCTGCGCAATTCGCTGCGCCCAACTGGGCCTGAAAACCGCCGTTGTCGAAGGCCGCGAAACGCTCGGCGGCACCTGCCTGAACGTCGGCTGTATTCCATCCAAAGCCTTGCTGCACGCCACCGAAATGCTGCATGAGGCGGAACATAATTTCGCCGACATGGGCCTCAAAGGCAAAGCGCCCTCCGTGGATTGGAAACAGATGTTGGCCTACAAGGACACCACCATCAGCCAAAATACCGGCGGCATCGAATTCCTGTTCAAAAAGAACAAGATCGACTGGCTCAAAGGCTGGGGATCAATCCCCGAAGCGGGCAAGGTTAAGGTCGGCGACGATGTGCATGACGCCAAAAACATCATCATCGCCACCGGGTCTGAGGCGTCCCCCCTCCCCGGGGTTGAGGTCGATGAAAAGGTAATCGTCACCTCCACCGGCGCGCTGGAATTGGGCAAAATCCCCAAATCCCTCGTCGTCATCGGCGCAGGCGTGATCGGCCTCGAACTCGGCTCAGTTTATGCACGTCTGGGGTCCGATGTGACCGTGGTCGAATACCTTGACGCAATCACACCCGGCCAGGATGGCGAAATCGCCCGCCAGTTCCAAAAAATGCTTGGAAAACAGGGCATTAAATTCGTCCTCGGCGCCGCCGTCCAATCGGCAACGGCCAAGGGAAACAAGGCCAACATCACCTACAAACTGCGCAAAGACGACAGCGAACATAAACTGCAAGCCGACACCGTCCTGCTTGCCACAGGTCGCCGCCCCTTCACCGACGGGCTTGGCTTGGCGGACCTCGGGGTTGAGCTGTCAGAGCGTGGCCAGATCAAAACCGACGGCATCTACAAAACTAACGTCGCAGGCATCTACGCCATCGGTGACGCCATCGAAGGCCCCATGCTCGCCCACAAAGCCGAAGACGAAGGCATGGCCTGCGCCGAAGGCATCGCCGGGCAAAAGCCGCACGTGAACTACGGCGTGATCCCCGGCGTGATTTATACCCATCCAGAGGTGTCCAGCGTCGGCGAGACCGAAGAAACCCTCAAACAACAGGGCCGCGCCTACAAGGTCGGCAAATTCAGCTTCATGGGCAACGCCCGGGCCAAAGCGAACTTTAGCGGCGACGGCTTTGTGAAAATCCTCGCAGACAAGGCAACGGATCGTATCCTGGGCGCGCATATCATCGGCCCCATGGCGGGCGATTTGATCCATGAGATTTGCGTCGCGATGGAATTTGGCGCCGCCGCCGAAGACCTCGCGCGCACCTGCCACGCCCACCCAACCTATTCAGAGGCCGTGCGTGAGGCCGCACTCGCCTGCGGCGATGGCGCAATCCACATGTAAAATTCTTAGTTCTGCCCGGAAAAGACAACGGTTCAACGAAAGGTTGCATTAACCAATTTTTTTCGGGCAGCATTATGAAACATCTTATTCTAATTTTCGGCCTCGCTCTGGCCTTCCTCTCCGTCTCCACCAGCCAAGCAGAGGCACGACGCGGCGTCGGAACCGTTGAAACGCTGGTCTATGTTGCCGATTTCGGATCAACTGGGCTATCGCTTTGCCATCGCATCGAAAACATCGCCTTCAAACAGGTGCCGCTCACAACCGAAAGCCTCGGCTACGTTATAGCAGGCAACAAATGTGAAACAGAATATTACACCCCAATCTCCGCGCAAGACGTGCAACAAGCCCAAGCCAACGGCTTGCTTGATCCTGCTCTGCCCTTGACACCAAAAATCAGCAAAGCTCAACTTTTCATGAATGTCGCCATTTTTGGCAGCGTCGGCATCGCTATTCTCATCGCCCTCTGCGTCAATTTCGGCCTGTTCCGCCGCCAGACGCGCAAGGTAGAAAAATCGTCGCTTCTCGCTGGCGGGCTGAACAGCATCCGCGGTAGTAAAAAACCCAAGAAACTATCAAAGGCAAGCGCCACCAAGGCGATGGCCGCGATGTGTTATGTCGCCAAATGCGACGGTTCCGTCGAAGGGGATGAGGTGATGACAATCGCACGCACCATGAAATCGCTCACCGGTGAAACCGTCCCTGTGGCACAGGTCGTCAACATGCTTGGCCAAACGCCAGATCAGGCCGATGTCGATGACTACCTATTTGTTTCAGATGGCGTAAAACCCGCAGAACGCCACTCCATTCTCGAAGCTGCCCTTGCTGTGGCCGTAGCAGACGGGGAAATCGCACCAGAGGAATTTTCAGTTGTGTCAAACCTCGCAAACTATCTGGACATCAAAGCAGATGATTTCCGCGCAGCCCTTGGGCGCGCCACAGCACATCTTGCCCCCCAGCCCGCGTAATATCATCTTGCCCAAAACACTCCGGGGGGCAGCGCCCCCTCTTAGGCTTTCAGCATGCGCAACCCTTGCGTGGCATCCGCCCGCACCGCCAACCGCAATCCCGGTTCGTCCCCAGCCTTCAGCGCGGCAAGGATCCGACGATGATGTTGGGGCGGCTCTGTGCGGTTCAGACGGCCATATAACGCCCGCATCGTCGGCCCCAGCTGCAACCAAACCGTTTCGGTCAGCGCAAGGATCGCAGGCGCCTGCGCGCGCAAATACAGCGTACGATGAAACTCTAGGTTCATGCGAATATAGCCGCTGGCGTCATGTCGGGTGACCATTTGGCTCACACCTTCATTGATCGCCTCCAACCGCTCAATCAGCGCAAAATGCGCCCGCGGCAACGCGCGACTGGCCAATTCAGGCTCTAAAAGGGCGCGGATTGATGCCAGTTCTTCGATCCGTTCATTGGACAATTCTGGCGTTGACACGCGCCCCGATGACGACATCGACAGCGCGCCCTCGGCCACCAACCGGCGCACCGCTTCGCGCGCGGGTGTCATCGACACACCAAAATCACTACCAATCCCGCGCAGCGTCATAGGCTCTGCCGGGGCGACCTCACCATGCAAAATCTTGGTGCGTAACGTGCGATACAGCCAGTCATGGGCAGCGCCGGTTTGGTCAGCGGGGCGATTTTTAATCATGGGCTGATTGTGATCACAAAACCCAAAGGCGTCAATCTTCGAAACGCACCTGATGCAACTTCGCCCCCTCTTGGCGCAGCCACCGACGGTGAACGGAATAATCCTGCATCAACCCTTCAACCACATCCCAAAAGGCGGGGCTGTGGTTCATCTCCACCAGATGCGACACCTCATGCGCGGCCACGTAATCAAGCACATCAGGCGGCGCCATGATCAAGCGCCAAGAATACATCAATACACCCTCATGCGAACACGACCCCCACCGGGATCGCGTATCGCGCAACGACATGCGGGAATAACTGCGCCCCACCTCTGCGGCATAGCGATCTGATGCCTGTGCCAAGGCATCCCGCGCCGCCAATTTGAAAAAGGCCTTGATCTTGGTCGCCGTTGCCTTGCCATCCGCGGGCACGACAATGGCCCCATCGCGCAGAACCGCTCGCTTTACCGCTCCCCCAACGATCGGCACATCCTGGCCCCCAAAGGGCACCACAGATCCAATCACGGGCAGCGCAGCGGGCACCACATTTTCCACGTGCTTGCGCAGCCAGTTTTCCCGTTCCTGCAAAAACGCCATCGCCTGTTTATCGCTGGCGAATTTGGGCATCGTCAGACTGGCGCGGCCATCAAGGCGCGACACGCGCAGGCTCAACCGACGCGCCCGAGCGGATTGGCGCAGCTCCACTTCAATCGGGGGGTTGCCAAGCGTAATATGACGGCCCATATCATCCTCTGGATTGATCCGGTGCCAAAGCCTTTGACACCACCTTTTGCTTATGGCAGGTGGCAGTGATCCGCCGCAAGTGCCTGCCCGAGTTATGAGAAGGAATTACCAATGCCGAAGGATGAATGGGGTACAAAACGCCTGTGCCCAGAAACCGGCAAACGGTTTTACGACCTGAACCAAACGCCGATTGTCAGCCCTTACACGGGTAACGAGGTGCCGATTGAAACGGGCAAGACCCGCACAATGGTTGCCGACGCTGAGGACGTACAATCCAAAAAGGTCGATGAAGAGACGGAATCAGATGAAGAATTGGTTCTTGACGATGACGACGAGGACGATGTCGATGTCGATGTTGACGTCGATCTGGGCGATGATGTCCTAGAGGACGAGGACGACGACACCGTCTCTTTGGACGAACTGGCCGACGTGCCGACCAACGACGACGAATAACAAACGCTGGGGGCGATCTTTTCACTTGATCCCGCCCCCATCGCTGCCTAGAACGCAGCACGGTTAGGGGCCTTAGCTCAGCTGGGAGAGCGCCTGCATGGCATGCAGGAGGTCAGCGGTTCGATCCCGCTAGGCTCCACCAAACCGCCCCTGGAAAATTCGGC
>CAKZVL010000044.1 GCA_937922155.1 uncultured Paracoccaceae bacterium
GCCAACCTGAATGCGGGCTCGATCCGTCTTCAACTTATCCTTGAACCGTTTTTCAACGGCCGTATTGTTGCGCCGCTCATCCATGTCGATGAAGTCGATGACGATCAGCCCGGCAAGGTCACGCAGTCGCAACTGGCGCGCCACTTCGTCGGCGGCTTCAAGGTTGGTTTTCAACGCGGTTTGTTCAATCGACCCTTCCTTGGTCGCCCGGCCAGAGTTCACGTCAATCGCGACAAGCGCTTCGGTGATCCCAATCACCAGATAACCACCCGAAGGCAGCTGCACCGTGGGATTGAACATCCCGTTCAAATACCCTTCGACCTGAAAACGCGCATAAAGCGGCAGTTGATCAACGTAAGGTTTCACATTTTTGGCGTGCGACGGCATGATCATTTTCATGAAATCTTTCGCCGTGCGATACCCGTGTTCACCAGCGACGATCACTTCGTCAATTTCTTTAGAATAAAGATCGCGGATGGATCGTTTGATCAGGTCGCCTTCTTCGTAAATCTTTGCTGGCGCGATTGATTTAAGCGTCAACTCGCGGATCTGTTCCCACATCCGTTGCAGGTATTCATAATCGCGCTTGATTTCGGTCTTGGTACGTTGGCTGCCTGCCGTGCGAATGATCAGCCCAGCGCCCTCAGGCACCTCCATCGAATTGGCTATTTCCTTCAGCTTTTTGCGATCTGGTGCGTTCGTGATCTTGCGGCTGATGCCACCACCGCGCGCGGTATTCGGCATAAGGACGCAATAGCGACCCGCGAGGGATAGATAGGTCGTCAGGGCGGCGCCCTTGTTGCCGCGTTCTTCTTTGACCACCTGCACGAGCAAAATCTGACGGACGTTCACGACTTCTTGGATTTTATACCGCTTCGGGCGCGGTTTTCGGACTGGGCGAACTTCATCGCTGTCGTCTTCTTTGACGCTTTCGATCCGGTCGTCTTTCTCGGATGCGTCATCCATTGCGACGTATGGTTTTTCATCGTCATCGTCGTCTGACCCGTCCACGATCGGGCCATCATCAGCTGACGGATCGTCAAGGTCGATGGTTTCCATGCCCTTGACTTCGGCGGTGTCCGCCTCTGCTTTGGCGGAGTCATCTTCAGCCTTGGGGATATCGTCGTCGCTTTGCGGTGTCACCTCTTCTGTGACAATTGCATCATCCGCTGCGACCTCTGCCGCTTTGGAGCGGCTCCGGCGGCGGCGACGCGGCTTGGGCTTTTCCTCTTCTTCCTCTTCCGCGCGGAGGCTTTCTGCATAGGCTTTTTCTTCGGCCATCAGCGCTTCGCGGTCGGCGACCGGGATCTGATAATAATCAGGGTGGATTTCTGAGAACGCGAGGAAACCGTGACGGTTTCCGCCGTAGTCGATGAACGCAGCTTGCAGCGACGGTTCGACCCGCGTGACCTTGGCTAGATAGATGTTACCAGCAAGCTGACGCTTGAACTGGCTTTCAAAATCAAATTCCTCGACCTTGTTCCCATCTACGACAACGACGCGGGTTTCTTCCGCGTGTGTCGCGTCGATTAGCATTTTCTTTGGCATAATTTCCATTCGCACAACAGGCGCGCCGCCCCCCGGGGGGAGCTAAGGTCTGCGGGTTGTGTCTAATTGTGGCGATGTGCGGCGGACAGAGAGGCAGAGCCGAGCCCGGAAGGGCGGCGTGATCGTGCCTGTAGTCATGCGTGCATTGCATCGCGTTTCTTCCTTGATTGATCAAAGCGATCAATCTGTTCATGGCCCGGTCGTCAAAACGTACATGCGACCCGGGACGTACTTCTGGCCCAAACGGGGCCAAATCAGCTGTCGCAGGCGGGGCATCGTGCCGTTTTGCCTGCGCAGAGAATCTTTTCAAGCGGAACAAACCTGATCCGCTCATCTCAACATAAGGTGTTCGACGGCCCGATTACAATGGCGAACTTGAAATAGAGCCGCAGCAAGGCCGCTTATCGGCGGATTTGTCTGTCTGGCTGTGGGGCTTATGACACGGATTTGCGGGAATCCGCGGTTAATGCTTGTGAACATTGGATAATCCGGCATCACAGCCTGCGCACAAGCTGTACACAATCGGTACACCGATTTGGAGCCAAGAGCGGGATTAACGCCGCGTTCGCCGATAACCGATTCAAGCAACGGTTGGCCTTATCCCTTTTCAATCAGATAGGTCTGCACGCCGTCCGCCTCATTGCTGGAAACAAGAGTATGCCCCGCCTGAGAACAAAAGTGGGGCACATCGACCACGGCCGCAGGATCATCGGCCCGAAGGCACAATCGCTGACCGGTTTCCATCGCTTTGAGCTGCTTTGCGGCCTTTAAAACGGGCAGGGGGCACAACAACCCGGTGGCGTCTAGATCAATCTGGGTCATATCGCGGTGCTAGCGGTGATGTTTCAACATGTAAACACAAGCGTGACAGCAAGGTGGGTGACAAATTGCATCCCGATCACCTATGTGAGGGGGATGTTTGATACGATCACCTTTTTGGACGCCAGCCTGATTCCCGCGATGTTAATTGCGTTGTTTGCGGGGTTGCTGTCTTTTCTCAGCCCTTGTGTGCTGCCCATTGTGCCACCTTATCTGGCCTTCATGGGCGGTGTCAGTGTGACCGAGATGGAAAACGACAAGGCGGCGCGACGCAGCACGCTGTTGGCGGCGGCGTTTTTTGTTTTGGGGCTGTCGACGATATTCTTGCTGCTTGGGCTGGCCGCCTCTGCCTTTGGGCGGGCGTTGTTGCAGTATCAGGATTGGTTCCTGATCATTTCCGGCGTTGTTGTCATGATCTTTGGCGCCCATTTCATCGGGGTGTTTCGCATCAAGTTTTTGGATCAAGAAGCGCGGATGGAAGCCGGTGACAAAGGCGGCTCCGCTTTGGGCGCTTATGTCTTGGGCCTTGCGTTCGCTTTTGGTTGGACGCCGTGTTTGGGGCCAATCCTAAGCGCGATCCTGGGACTAGCCGCGTCCGAGGCGAGCCTTGTACGCGGGACCACGCTGCTTGCCGTTTATGCCATTGGTCTGGGCGTGCCGTTCCTGCTGGTCGCGGCCTTCTTTCCGCGCCTTAAAGGCGTGATGGCATGGATGAAGCGGAACTTGGACCGGATTGAGCGGACCTCTGGTTTGCTGTTGTGGACCGTGGGTTTGATGATGCTCACCGGACAATTCAGCGCGTTCAGCTTTTGGCTGCTGGAACGCTTCCCAGCCTTGGCGATTTTGGGCTAGTGTGCGACGGCACCTGACTTTGGCTTTTGCGTCATGGACTGGCCCAAAAATTGCAAAGGAGACCTTGGGGCGGTGTGCGGCGGAGGGCTCGTTTGAGCCCACTTTGCCGAATGCTGCGGGGCGCACGAATGTCTGCTGACAAAACGTTTGAGATCAAATAGTTTAAACAACCAATGAGAATTCCCGCAATTCCGTTCTTGGTCGGCATTTTCGGCTTCAGTTATTTGATCTTGGCAATGCAGGTCAGCAGCAGCTTCCCGCCCTTCTATGAGAATGTTTACACGGACGAAGACATGAAGCTTGACCTACCGTTCATGTTCGGGGTCTTTGCGCGACTAGGTATTTCCGTAGTTGTTCCTTATCTGTCTGTTCTTTTTGGCTTATTGTCGGCTTTGATTGCTATCCGAGTGCGGCGCAGAGTACAGGAGCGAACAAGTGGGCCGCTTCCATGGCTTCTTTCTCCACTGACTTTAGGCGTATTCAACCGATGGCCAATGCTTCTTTTCGATACGTGGACAATCGGGCTTGCAGCGCTGATGTTAGTTGTAATGTTCGCCGGATAGTCGTTGATTCCTTGGGCCGTTCAACATTGCCTCGCTCGGAACCAAACCGGTCATTGGCGCAGCCGCAGCGAACGGTAAGAAATTCCCGCCTAGCGGGAGTTGGTGCAAGTCGCAGCAAAGGTCTGGTTAGAGGCCATCTCAACAAAAACAGCGCGAATCCGCTCTAACAGCCGACCCGTGGGGTGGCGGTTGGTCCGCTGCTTTCTGGGCGCTTTATGGTTGCCAAGTTATAGCTAGGTTCGAACCGCGTGCGCGAGTTACCAAACAGCCTTCCCGCCGGGACGGGTCGGCTGTCAGACCGGCGCCTGCGGCTTGATTCCGGTCTGAATGCGGGCTCCAAAAAAAGGATTCATGAAATCGCTGCGTCGCGTCAAAGATGTCCTGCGTTCCACAGCTAGCCCTTTGCGTCGGTTGATTGCGCCCTCAACACCTTTCCCGGATTCATGATGTTCTGCGGATCAATCGCGGCTTTCAGGCCGCGCATCAGGGCCAGTTTGCCCGGATCGGCAAACTTTTCCAGCGATGCCCGCTTTTCCGTGCCGATCCCGTGTTCGGCAGAGAATGAACCGCCAATTGCATTCAGCCCGGTATAAAGCGCCGTTGCGATATCGCCGTAAAGGTGCGGGATAGGTGCATCCTCTTTGGCGATGGTGTAATGCAGGTTGCCATCCCCGATATGGCCCATCACGAACACGCGCAGGTCTGGATCAATGGCGTGAATTCTTGCCGTGCTGTCGCGCACAAATACGTCGAGTTGGCCCAGAGGGATGGAGATATCGAACCAGCACCCGCCGGGAAAGGCAGTGTCGATCAGAAATGAATCCTCGCGCACTTGCCAAATCTGTTGGCTTTCTTTTTCGTTCTTGCCAAGGACAGCATCAAGAATTTCGTCCGCTTCAAGGCTTTGCGCGAGAACATTGAGCAGCTTGTCGTCGCTTTGCAAGACTTCGACATCGGCGATCATGTAAGTTTCGCCTTTGGTCAGGCCAAGCCCGCGTTTGATGCCCAATTCCTTGCAGGTGGTCGCAAAGTAGTCGTGCCACATGATTTCCGCCGACAGCAGCCGACCGCCAAACGCGTCAGACAGCCGATTGAAATAAGCCAATGTGGCGCCAGCGCTTTTGGTTGAGGCGAGAACGGTTTTTCTGTTGCCCGTTGCTTTTTCAAGTTTGAGGACGACGCCGGTGATGATGCCAAGCGTCCCCTCCGACCCGATGAGGAGCTGTTTGACGTCGTACCCTTCGTTGGCCTTGATGACCTTTTTTAAATCGCTGAGGACTGTGCCGTCGGGCAAAACCGCCTCAACCCCCAGAACGCGTTGGCGCATGACGCCGTTGCGAAACGCCTCGACGCCGCCTGCGTTCGTGGCGACCATACCGCCGATGGTACAAGAACCGCGCGCCGCAAGGTCGATCCCCACTGTCAGGCCCAAGGGCGTGATGGCGTATTCCAGCTGCGCAAGGGTAACACCTGCATCCACGACGGCCACTTGCGTGCGGGCGTCAATTTCGCGGATCGTGTTCATCCCTTGCATCATGACGACCACTTGACCAATGCCAGAGGCGGCCCCGCCAGCCAAACCCGTGCGCCCGCCTTGCGTGACAATCGGCGTCGCTGTTTTCGCGCAATACTCTACGATGGTCTTCACCTCATCCAGTGAGGACGGGCAAAGCGCCGTATCCGCGCCAAAGTTTGCCGCGTCCCAACCGGGATCACGCGCGGCAAGGTCTTCTGCCGTCAGATGCTTAATCCCAAAATCCGGCATGTCGGAGGGTATCGGGTCAGATGATGTCATACTGCTTTACCCTCCTCTTTGTTTGGCGCGCCGGGTTTCAAGGTTCAGGTGACACCCTTGGTTATTCACATATATTGCAATGCCTTACGTTTGATACGGGATGCGGTCGTGTTTGGCTTATTTTTGCCGAAGTTTTGCGCTACGCTCACGCAAACGTGCGCCCAAATGGGCCCAAAGAACGAGAGAATAACAGTGGTTGAGCAGTCCAACCCCCAAAGTGTGTCGCGACGCCGGGTGTTTTACATTCCCGGCTATGATCCGATTCATCCAAGGCGATATCGTGAGCTATATCGCAGTGAATCCGCCGCACAGGCAGAGATTTCTGGTTATCAGATCGCAATCGCGGCCAATCCGAAGGCGGATAATTTTGGCTGGACGGCCAAAGCCACGATGGATGGTGCAAAGGTAGAAGCCGACATAGATGTACTGGTTTGGTCCGATATTGTGCGCCAGTCGATGTCAAATTCAATACCTGCGACCTACCTGCAAATGCTGCGCACCGCTTGGATTTATATTACATCGGGCACCCTGCGACGCCTGATGTGGATGCGCAAAGGGCCGGTGATTGCAGCCCTTTATCCTGTCGGGTTGTTGATCCTGCAGCTTTTGGTGGCGCTCGGGCTGGGCGCGGTTGCGGCTGGCGCGGTCATAGGGGCGCTGAACCTTGCCCTTGGCCTTGCCGGGCTGACGACGGGGATTGTCACGCCGTTCATCCGTTGGCCGATTATACTGGGCATTGCCGCGGTCATCTTGCGCTGGTTTCAAAAGAAGGACGGTAAGTTCTTTGCCTATTATCTGATGCACGACTACGCCCATTCCGCACGGTGGAAGGGCGGGTATGACCCCAAGTTGGAAGCGCGGCTGGCAAAGTTCGGCGACGATATCGCAGCGGCGCTGAAAACAGATGTGGATGAAGTTTTGGTCGTTGGACATTCGTCAGGCGCGCACTTGGCGATTTCGATCCTTGCGGATTTGATCCGGGATGGTCAGGTGCCCGCGGGCGGCCCTGCATTGAACTTTCTGTCATTGGGCCAAGTCGTTCCGATGGTGTCGTTTCTGCCCAAAGCCTATCGTTTGCGCAGCGATTTGGCGTTTTTATGCACGCGCGATGAACTGGCTTGGGTCGATGTAACGGCCCCCGGTGATGGCTGCGCCTTTGCGCTGTGTGATCCGGTGGCGGTGACGGGTGTCGCGCCCAAGGCAAAGAAATGGCCATTGGTGTTGTCCGCCGCGTTTACGCAAACCCTCAGCCCCGAACGCTGGAAAGAACTGCGCTGGCGTTTCTTTCGGCTCCATTTCCAATACCTTTGCGCCTTTGATCGGCCCGGCCATTATGATTACTTCGCCATCACCTGCGGGCCGCAAACACTGTCAGAGCGTTATCAGGGCCGCCCGCCAAGCCCTGCGCGCATCGACATCGCCGCCAGCAAATACACGGACCTCGCACCGTGACGCCGCCCAAGCCGCCCTCGCGCCCTGATAAGGTCAGCCTGTGGCGATATATGAAGTTGTTTCGCGCCGATATCCTGTCGGCACAGCCTGCACGGCTTTATCGCGCTTGGATGGCCGAGTTTAAGACGCCATTTTTCCGCAGCTATATGGTGAATGATCCTGAGGTGATCAAAGCGGTCTTGAAAGAACGCCCCGATGATTTCCCCAAGTCGGATCGCATCGGCAGCGGTTTGCGCCCGCTTTTGGGAAATTCGGTTTTTCTGACCAATGGCGAAACATGGAAGCGTCAGCGCCGCATCATTGATCCCGCATTCGAAGGGGGGCGTCTGCGCGATGCCTATGGCGCGATATTTGCGGCAGGTCAGTCCGCTGTTGTCCGGATGGCAGCGCAGGCCAAGGATCAGCCCGTCGATATTGAACCAGAAACCAGCCATGCCGCTGCTGATGTGATTTTTCGCACGCTGTTTTCGATCCCGATTGAGGATGAAATCGCAAGCCAAGTGTTCGATCAATTCAAAGAGTATCAACGCACACAACCGATCCTGAACCTCGCAGCCTTTGTCAAAGGGCCGTCATGGATGCCAGGGTTTTTCCGTGCTGAAACGAAATCAAATGCTGCCGCGATCCGCGGGTTGATCACGCAACTGACCAAAAATCGGGGCAGGGCGATTGCCGACGGCACGGCACCTGATGATCTGGCGACCAAGATCATGACGACCAAAGACCCCCAAACCGGTGAGACATTTAGCGACGCAGAAATGGTCGATCAGGTCGCGATCTTCTTCCTCGCCGGGCATGAAACCTCAGCCTCTGCACTGTCATGGGCGCTTTATCTTTTGGCGACGCATCCTGACTGGCAGGATAAAGTCGCAGCAGAGGCGGATCAGCTAACGACTGATTTCAGCAGTGTGTCAAAACTGAAGGTCACACGCGATGTGTTCCGTGAGGCGCTGCGCTTATATCCGCCTGTCCCGATGATGGTTCGAGAGAATGCCCGCCCAGAAAGTTTTCGCAAACGGTTCATGCGCAAAGGCGCCCAGTTCGTGATTTCACCATGGCATCTGCACCGTCATGAACGGCTTTGGGATCAGCCCGATGATTTTGACCCCGCCCGCTGGGAGAGTGAGAATGGTAAGAGTTGCGCGCGCAAAGCTTATTTGCCGTTTTCTACGGGACCGCGTGTTTGCACCGGGGCTGGATTTGCCATGCTCGAAGGGGTGGTTTTGCTTGCGCAGCTTGTGCGGGCTTATCGATTTAGCGAGGTTTCGGGTAAAATTCCGGTGCCGGTGGCCCATCTGACCGTGCGATCTAAGGACGGAATACACCTACGATTCGCCACAAGGTAGCCTGCTTTGTTGTCGGCGTGGAAACAGAGCCAGGCCTGCCAAAAATCTATATCAAATTCGGAAACGAGAGACGGATGTTCCCTTTGGGTAAAGGACATCAAGGTGTCTAAGTGTTTTTGTTTAATAACAAAAGGTTAACCATTTTTCGCTCAAGATTAATTCGAAATCTGACGAGATTTAGGCAGATTATGGCCATCGATACTGCTAGAAATCAATCGTGGGGGCTGAAGACTGAAAAGGTTTCGGCTCATGGCTAATACTACTTCGTTCTTGTCTGGTTTCTTTGCCTCTTTCGGGCTGCCGTTTGGCGCGTCCCAGAAAGAAGCATCGCATGCGTCCCGTCGTGAAGCTCCACAACGGCGCGCGGTTACACAAGCCGAGTTAGAAGATCTTTTCAAAATCGAAAACGATGGCGTTTTCCTCAAAGAAGATGCGTTGCGCGATTCAGAACGACTGGAACGTGAGACGCTTTCGATGATCCGCGGCGCATTGTATAGTTCAGATTGATGACCTCTCCTCAGGGCGGTCTGATCTATCAATGCGTCGCATGACATCTTCCAACACGAACACACGAATGGCTGATGCAAGGCCGATGTCGCCGCGTGCGGCGTCGATCTCTGCGGCCAGACCGTTGATGGTTTGATCCCGCCTTTGGGCGATGTCGCAGAACGCTTTCCAAAATGTATCTTCCAAGGACACGCTTGTGCGGTGACGCGCCAATGTCAGGGATCGTTTGACCGGCCGCCCGCTCATTCGTCGTCAAACTTGAGCTGATCCAGCCGCTTTTGCGCCAGTTCGTTCAGACGGGCATCCTGCAAACGGGCTGATTTGGTGCGTCCGTGCTTGATCGCATTCTCATCAGCCTGCTGTTTCGCTTGGGCCTTGGCCCGCGCTTTGCGTGCTTTGTTGAGGTTGATTGGATCGCTCAATCCTTGGGTCCGATCATCTGTTCAGGTCGCACGACCGCATCAAACGTTTTCTCATCCACAAAGCCGAGCTTGACCGCCTCTTCGCGCAAGGTCGTGCCGTTTTTGTGGGCCGTCTTTGCGACGGTGGTGGCGTTATCGTACCCTATGGTCGGGGCCAGCGCTGTGACCAGCATCAGGGATTCTTTCATCAGCTTTTCAATTCGCGGCTCATTGGCTTTGATCCCGTTGAGCATCCGTTCGGTGAAACTATCCGCTGCGTCGCCCAAAAGCTGCATAGATTGCAGCAGGTTGTAAGACATCATTGGGTTATAGACGTTCAGCTCAAAATGACCTTGTGATCCGGCAAACCCGATGGCTGCATCATTGCCCAGCACATGGGCACAGACTTGGGTCAGCGCCTCGGCTTGAGTCGGATTGACCTTACCCGGCATGATGGACGATCCCGGCTCATTTTCCGGCAAGATCAGTTCCCCTAGACCAGAACGCGGGCCAGAGCCCAGAAAACGAATGTCGCTGGCAATTTTATAGGCCGCCATTGCAGCCGTTTTGATCGCGCCAGACATAAACACCATCGCGTCATGCGCGGCGAGCGCTTCGAACTTGTTGGGCGCTGTGACAAAGGGCAGGCCAGTGATGTCGGCCATATGCTTGGCCACGGTCGTATCCCACCCCTTTTTCGTGTTCAGGCCAGTGCCCACGGCGGTGCCGCCTTGCGCCAGTTCATAGATGCCGGGCAGGGCCAGATTGATACGCTCAATCCCGTTGCGGATTTGCGCCGCATAGCCCGAAAATTCCTGACCCAAAGTCAGCGGCGTCGCATCCTGCGTATGGGTCCGTCCGATCTTGATGATGTCTTTGAATTCTTCTGATTTGGCTTCTAGTCCTTCGGCGAGTTTGACCAAACCGGGCAAAAGGACGTCGCGCGCTGTCATGGCGCTTGCGATGTGCATCGCCGTTGGGAACGTATCGTTAGATGATTGGCCCATGTTACAGTGATCATTCGGGTGAACCGGTTCTTTTGACCCGATCACGCCGCCCAGAATTTCAATGGCGCGGTTTGAAATCACCTCATTGGCGTTCATGTTTGACTGTGTGCCAGACCCGGTCTGCCACACGACCAGCGGGAAATGATCATCCAGCTTACCCTCGATCACTTCGCCTGCGGCTTTGATCATGGCATCGGCCAGTTTCGCATCTAACGCGCCGCTGTCGCGGTTGGCCATGGCGCAGGCCTGTTTGATCACGCCGAGGGCACGCACGATCGCGACGGGCTGCTTTTCCCAACCGATGGGAAAGTTCATCAAGGATCGCTGCGTCTGCGCACCCCAATAACGGTCATTTTGGACCTCAAGCGGGCCAAAGCTGTCGGATTCAGTGCGGGTATCGGTCATGAAAGGCTTCCTTGGATAGAGTTAGCCCCTGATAAGCCAGCCAACAGACCGCGTGCAAGTTACTTGCGGAATTTATCCAGGCTTACGACCTCTGCCTCGCCCTTTGGCGGCGGGCTGGGTTCGGCCATTTCTTCCATCGGGGCGTCTTGGATAGCATCGTCAATCGCAGCCTCATCGTCGTCGTCTTCTTGGGTTTCAAACCGCAAGCCAAATTCAACGGACGGATCAACAAAGGTCTTGATCGACTCGTAAGGAATATAAAGCGATTCAGGGTTGTCGCCGAAATTCAGCGTAATGCCGAACCCTTCGTCGGTGACAACAAGGTCGTCAAACCAATGCTGGATGACGATTGTCATTTCCTCAGGATAGCGATCCGACAGCCAGTCGGCGACTTCCACGCCGGGATGCATCGTATCAAAGGTGATGAAAAAGTGGTGCGCGCCGGGCAATCCGGTTTCCTTAATATCGGTCAGGACATTCTGGATCAAAAGCCGCATCGCGCCGTGCATCAAAGAGCCGTAATCAATTTTGTCAGACATGGGCACCGTCACCTTCGTGGACTTGTTAGGTCCAGCATAGCCAGTTTCGAAGGAGAGAAAAGAGCCTCTCAGCCCATTCCTGTGATCAAAAGGCTAATTCCGGCGCAAAGACACATAACAAGGATCATCCCCCAGCCACGCCATAGCATGGCATAACCCGCCAGCAGGGCTAGACCAAGAGCGATGGGGTCGAGGCTGGTAACCTCCGGCCAGAGGAGGCGAAGCGGACCAACGTGGATTTCTGATAGCCTTGAAAACAGAACATGCAGCGCGAACCAGAGCGAAAGATTAGCGATGACCCCGACGACCGCCGCTGTAATGCCTTTCAGCGCTGCCTGAAGCCGCGCTTGCCCCTCTAGCCAGTCGATCAAGGGCGCGCCTGCGAATATCCAGATAAAACAGGGTACGAACGTCACCCAAAGCGTCAAAATGCCAGCGACGATGGCCAGCATCCAGCCGCCCTCCGCTTGCCCTGCGACCATGGCAACAAATTGCGTGACAAGGATCAAAGGCCCTGGCGTTGTTTCCGCAAGGCCCAGCGCGTCCATCATTTGCGGCGTGCTCAACCAGCCAAGATCGCCGACAACCGCTTGGGTCATATAGGCGAGCACTGCATAGGCACCGCCAAAGGTCACAACCGCCAGTTTGGAAAAGAACAGCGCAACTTGGGTCAAGAACGCCGCATCCAAAAGCCACAGCAACGCGATGGGTGCAAACCAGATCATCGAACCGATCAAGATCACGCCCAAGGATTGGTCGAGCTTGGCAGGCGCTGTGACCACAGGCGCATCTGGTCGGGGCAGGGCAAGCGCCCCGATAATCCCAGCCGCCAAGATGACCACCGGGAAGGGGACGTTGAAAAAGAACAAGGTAAGAAACGACGCAACGGCCAATGCATAGGCAATGGACCCCTTTAGCGCTTTGCTAGCCACTTTGCGCAATGCGGCGATGATGATGACCACAACAGCGGCCTGCACGCCAAGGAACAGCCCTTGCACCCACGGCAAGGCCCCGAAACTGGCATAAGCCAGCGCCAGCACCATAATGACAGCCGCACCAGGCAACACGAACAAACCGCCGGCAATCAAGCCGCCCAAAATGCCGCGCATCCGCCAGCCGGCATAGGTGGCCAGCTGCATCGCCTCTGGCCCCGGCAGCAACATGCAAAACGACAGGGCACGCAAGAATTGGCCTTCTGTTAGCCAATCGCGATCTTCCACCAATTCCTTGTGCATCAACGCGATCTGGGCGGCAGGGCCACCAAAAGACAGCACGCCAATGCGTCCAAAAACGCGCGTCATTTCAGATGTTTGGATCGGGGCGTTCATGTCGCGCGTCCTTGCGGCCAATCATGGCCTTCGTCAAATCCATCCCGCGCCCAACGGTAGAGTGCGTCGTAAAGGACCATACCCGCCTCCAATTGCGCCACATCATCGCGATACATCCGCGACAACCCGACAGACACGGCAAGCAGACCTGCGGCCTCTGGGGCAAGATCATGGGAATTGGTGTCTGCGGCACGAATGACCTTGGCCAAGCGCAGTAAGCTTTCGGTTTCGAGGCCAAGTTCTTTGAGCATGATATCAAAGGTGCAAAGATCGCCCCGATGGCTCCAGAAAACATCTTCAACGTCAAAAGGGGTGGCATTGTACCGATCTGCCACGCCTTGGACCTCTGCGGGCGAAACGAATAAGAACCGCGCGTCCGGGTTCACGAAACGCCGGATCAGCCAAGGACAGGCGATGCGATCAATCTTGGGGCGGTGCCGCGTCACCCAAAGCGCGCTTTCGTCCAAACGGCTCGCAGGCACGCGCGGCGCACCCTTCAGGTCGCGCCAGCCATAATTGTCGCCTTGCAAATACTGCGCGTCAACACCTTCACTGCGCAGCCACGCCATCATGCCCTGGCTGAGCTTGATACCCTTTTGGCAAACGATAATGGCAGGACGCCCATTCAGTCGGGCGATCAAACCGGGAATATCGCTGTGGGGATGGCGAAATGCACCGGGGATCAAATAGGGATCCTCAGTAAAGTCATCATCAATCGAAATATCGACAATGGCCGGGCAGTCAGGGGTCCCGATTAGGCGAAGAAGTTGGTTTGGTGTAATTTCATTGGGCGCGCCCATGGCATGCATCCTTTTGGTTTAGGAAACATGCGAACCTTGGGCCAAAGCCTCACGGGGCGTTCGCATTTGAAACCCCATTGCGTGAAAGTGCCGCGAATTTGGTGGATGGTCAAGCAGTTCGGCGCGCGGGATGGGGTAAGGAGCCTGCGGTTCTAGTAGCCAAAATGGAGAATTCTTTGGTTGAATGAAACTATTCTGCAAAGGAAAACGTGGCTATGCCTATATAAGGTCACGTTAACGGACCAGTCAGGTTGTCCAAATTGGCCAATCGCATACAAAAGGACATAAAGAATGACTAATCTTACACGTCGCGACACGCTCCGCCTTGGTGCAGCCCTTGCTGCACTGCCCCTGACCGCGACGATCGCCCGCGCTGATGGCCATGCCACCGCTCATACGGTTGTTATTAAGGATTTTGCGTTCACGCCAAAGAACATCGAGATCAAGGCGGGCGATTCAATTACTTGGGTCAACGAAGACAACATGCGCCATTCTGCGACCGACCTGAATGGGGCGTTTGACACAGGACTTTTGGATCAAGGTCAAGAAGCCACGTTGACCTTTGCCGGTGCAGGTAAGTTTGAGTACCGCTGCACCCCGCACGCCAACATGCGCGGCACGATCACGATTGCCTAAAACTGACTAAGCATTACCCCCCCAGAGAGGCTCGTCAGTTTGGCGGGCCTTTTTTGGTTTTTGCAAATTGCGCAGCTCAGCCTCACCCAAATATCAACGCCAGCTCTCGGATCAGCTTGGCCTTGAGCGCGCGTGGGTAGTCCAGATGCTGGCGCGCTGTCATGACGAACCCGTCGCGGGTGATGATGGATCGGTTGTAATAGTTGGTGATCGCCAACCCCATGCTTTCAATCGCGATGCCGTTGATTGTGATCCCTTCGCGTTCGGCTTGCCGGCGCACCGCAAGGGTAGAGCTGCCAGCGTTCGGCGTGCCATCGCCAGAGACGTCGATCACTTTGCGCTTACAGTCGGTGACGTCTGCAAATTGGCGCATGGAAAATGCCAAAGCCTCCGCAGGGGCAGTATCTGAGAGGACAAAAGCGCGGGTGAGCGCGGCGGCCTCAGTGCGAAAGGATGTCACGTCAAGCGCTGTGGAAATACGCCGCCAAGGGATCGACACCTCTTGTCTATCCACGCCGGACCATTGCACGACCATGACCGCAGCTTGCGCCTGAACCATCGCTTCAATCACCGCCTCGTCGCCCAGCGCATCGGCCAAACCATCGCGTTGCAGGTGCCATTCCGCCACATCCACCGAGTTGGAGACATCAATCGTGAGGATCAACGCGGTGTTGCAGGCATGGACCGCAGCGGGGGATAAAGACAGCAAAAGAGCAAATAAATATCGCATGCACTAAACCTGCGACGATTGGCGCGTTTGTTCAAGTGTGAGCCCTGCGTCTGCATCAAGACGCGTTTGGCAAAGGAATTTCCGTGACAATCTGCTCCGTACCGCATCGCCGCCATCAATCCTGACCCTAGGCCGGATCAGCGTCGGTATGCGGATCGTCAATGGTCAGGCGCCTGTCACACGATACCAAATACGATGGCGCAATGATTGGGCGACTTATCCGTTTAAAGACAACCAAAACTACCTTAGAGCAAATGCGTAACGTATTGAAATCGTTTCCAAGCCCGGATTTTCCGTCCGGATGTCCGCGTTCGAGCGGTGATCATAACTCATCGTCAACGTCGCGCCGTTATCGAACGCATAGCCAATGCCAAGTGCGGACCGAAACTGTAGCAACCCACCGATATCGGGCCCGTCACCGGCAAGGTATAACCCCGGCATCAAACTCGTCTCGACAAAGACTGGGCCAGGAAAAATATCCTGGCTCGTCCACTTGGCACCAAACCCCGTCCAAAGGGCGCCAGCATCCGTCGCAGAAACCCCAAGCGTCGGTTGGAACGCCCCAATCGTGCGACCGTAGTCGTAACCGAT
>CAKZVL010000045.1 GCA_937922155.1 uncultured Paracoccaceae bacterium
GGTATGTTCTTGGTGCGTTTGATACATAAGGCCGCACAAGCTGTCTCTTTGCTTAAGCTTAGGGGATTTGGGCAAGCCAAACGCCCTTCGCCGTTAGGGTGAAGGCGCAGCCTCCCCCCTCGGACAAGACAAATAGACAAGGCCGGGTCCTCGCTTCGCTGCGGGCCGCACCAACCTTGTCGATTTATATTGTCTCGCCCCCCTCCGCGTTCGCCACGTGGCAGAGTTTCATGACGAGCCGCCAAACGGCGGTTCTTTCAGAAACTTGCTGACGATTTGAGGGTGCCAGAAATGAGAATGTCACGACACATAAAGGCCAAGTTCAAAGCTATGCGCCAAAACAGGCAAAGCCCTGTCAAAAGAAACAGAACTATGGGTCATTCCATATAAGGAAAAATGTGGCGGACCGAGGAGGATTCGAACCCCCGACCCCCTGATTCGTAGTCAGGTACTCTATCCAGCTGAGCTATCGGTCCGCGTGAGGGCGGGATAGCCGTGCTCTGCATCCGATGCAAGAGGGTCTGCGAACTTTTCACGTTCCTTATGCGTCCAACGTGACATCCGCCTTGGGCAGCTTGATCACAAACACAGTGCCATCTTCACCCGTCGATTCCAGATCAAGCCGCCCACCGTGACCGCGCACCAGATCCGCAGCGATCGTGAGGCCCAAACCAGAACCGCCCTTGCGCACGCCCCCTTTGAACGGACTGAATAAATGTTCGCGCGCCTTGGGCGGCAGTCCGGGGCCATTGTCAGATACACGGATCATCCAGCAATCGGCGTCTTCATCCGCTGTGATTTTGATCAGCCCAGGTTTATGGGTCGACATAATGACCTGACGGGCATTGCGCACAAGGTTATTAAGCACCCTATACAATTGCTCTCCATCCGCGCGCAGCGACATAGAGGACGCGCTCTCGTCAAGGATTTCCATGTCATAATCGCCAGCCGCCAGAATCTCCCCCTCGATCACGTCGTCAATAATCGTACTTAGGTTGATCCAGCTGAGCGTCGGGGCCGGTTCTTCGGCTCGTCCAAAGGCCAACGTCGTTTCACACAAATGCACAGCGCGCGTCATCGACCCAACCAGCTTGGGCGCCATACGTTTGACCAAGGGATCATCAGAGCTTTCGATGCGATCGGTAAACAACTGGGCAGAGGTCAAGATATTGCGCAAATCATGGCTGACCTTGGCGACTGCCCCTCCCAGTTGTGCCAAACGATCCTTTTGCTTAAGCGATCCGGTCAGCTGCGTCTGTAAACTCAGCAACGCATCTTCCGCATCGCGCAACTCTCGCACGCCGGATGTAGGGGCGATGATCCTGCGCGCGTCTTCGGGCGCTTCGGCATAGTTCTGCATGTGCGTAACAACACGTTTCATCGGGCGCACCAGCAGGATTTGCACGGCAAAGAACAGCAAAAGCGCAGTGATGACGGAAATGACCGCCGACAGCCAAAGAATGTTCAACCCATAGGCAACCATCGCTTCGCGCAACGGCTTTTGCATCATCGTAACTTCGATCAACAGCCCGCCATCCTGCACCGGATTGCCCAGCACACGGATCACCCGCTCTTTGGGATCCACGATCGTCCTCATCGCATCTTTGATCAATGAAAAGGACGTGGGATCGCGCATATCATAGGTTGCATGAACCGGCATCGGAATAGGTGACGACAGCGCAAGGCGGCGGATTTGATCGCGCCGCAGCACCACGTTGAACACTTCGGCATTTTGCAACAGCTCTGCCTCTAGGCTGTCTGACAGCTGATCGTCGGCAAGAACGGAAAGGGACGCAATCTGCGCCCTCTCCAACCGGTCCACCAGATATTCCTGCCGGAACCGGGCGATAGAGGGGACGAAAATGAACACTTCCGCGAGCATCACAAAGATGATCGTCAAAATCAGAAAGCGCCCCGAAAGTGTATTCATTTCGCCCCTACCCCTTTAAGGCAGCCAGCGCTGGACCAGCGAAACCACCCTTTTAATCGTGTTACTTTCAAACAACTTAGGGGTAAAGTACGCGCCTGCGGCCCGTTTGTTAACCTCCATAATGGTCGGATAGGGCAATACGGTATTGGCAATGGCTGTCATCTTGGACTTATTGGCAATCGCCATGGCCCACATGCCAATCAATTCCCCCGCCAGATGGCCCACAATCGACGCTCCAACCGGGCGCCCCTTGTAAACCATGACCTTGATCAGGCCTTTGGTCTTACGCTCTGCGATCGCGCGGTCATTACCGCTATATTCAAACCGGATCACGTCAACGGACGATCCAAATTTCTTGACCGCTTGCGCCTCTGTCAAGCCGACCTGCGCCAATTCAGGATCGGTGTAAGTTGACCAAGGGATGTGGTCTGTCTTGGCCTTGGACGGCAAGCCCAGCAGCAAAGACCGGATCAAAACGCCCGAATGATAGCCCGCCACATGGGTAAATTGCAGACCACCTGCCACATCACCCGCCGCATAGACGCGCTTGTTTGTGGTGGATCGCAGGTTCGGTCCCACCTTTAGCCCGCCGCGATCATGGGCCACGTTGCCCGCCTCTAGGTCCAGCTTTTCGATATTCACCTTACGGCCAACGGCCATCAACAAATGGGAACCTGTGAAATCCCCCCCCGGCGTATGCACGGTGATCGATCCGGCGCTGCCACTGATCCGTTCGGCTTGGGCGTTTTCAACAATCTCGATCCCCTCCGCGCGCAGGTTTTCCAGCACAATCGCGGCCAGCTCTGGGTCGTCTTTGCCCATCGCATTTGACCCTTCGATCACAGTCACCTTGCTGCCAAGGCGGCGATGCGCCTGCGCCATTTCCATCCCGATGGGGCCACCGCCAATGACGATCAAATGCTCGGGCTGATCACGCAGATCAAAGATGTTTTCGTTGGTGAAATACTCCACACTATCAAGCCCGGGGATCGGCGGCACAAACGGACTCGACCCGGTCGAAACGACAAAGCGGCGTGCCTCGATAACAGTATCACCTGCCTGCACTTCGGTTTCAGAAATAAAGCGACCGTATTCTTGGATCACGTGCACGCCCAAGCCTTCAAACCGCTCCACGGAATCGTGGGGTTCAATCGTGGCGATCACATCAGCCACGTGATCCTTCGCGGCTGCGTAATCCACCACTGCGGCACTTTCCGCAACACCCAGCTTTTTGCCCATCGACATCGCATGGGCCTGCTTGGCAGACGCCAAAAGCGCCTTTGAGGGAACACAGCCATAGTTCAGGCAGTCACCGCCCATCTTGTGGCCTTCCAGCAGAACAACTTTCGCGCCCATCTGCACAGCCCCCGCAGCCAAGGACAACCCACCAGAACCACCACCGATAATACAAAGATCTGTTTTAATCCGGTTCATGGCTTAAATCCCTTTCTTGCCGCGCACGGCCTTGATGACAATGGGAAGGGCGGCCAACACACACAGACCGACGATTGGGAACAAAATGGCAGGTTCAAAGATGATGCCAAGATTTGGCGTCTCGCCACGGGCAAACACTTCACCCAGACCAGCACCGACAGAAGTGTAAACAACCGCGCCGGGGATAATGCCAAAGAACGTTGAAATCACAAATCGGCGCAGCGGAACCTCTAGGAATGATGGCACAAGGTTGGCCATAAAGAACGGCACAGCCGGGACAAGACGGATCAGGAACAACATCGACCATTGGTTTTCGTCGATCCCGTCTTTGATCTTTTTGACGACACCGTCAGACCCTTCCAACTTGCGGCCCAATTGTTCACCAAATCCCCAACGCGCGGCCATAAAGATTGCCGTGGCACCCAAGGTCGCGCCGGTCACGTTGAACAAGAACCCCGGAAAGGTCGCGAACAAAAATCCGCCCGTCAGGGTCGCGATGGTTGCACCGGGCAGCGAAAACGCCACAATAGCGAAATAGGCGAGGATAAATATCGCAACCGTCAGAATGTAATTGGCATCGCGAAATGCCAACAGCGCTTCTCGATTGTCGCGCAGCGCTTCAAAACTTAGATAATCACGCAGAAAGAACGCGCCAAAGGCGGCAACAGCAACAATTATCATCAACGGAAGACGTCGCATAAATGCGTTTTGTGTGGGTTCGGTCATATCGGTCATATCTATCGGGTCCTATCGCTCATGGGTATGTCATGCATATTAGATGACCCGCCTTTCCGTTTCGAGATACCCCTATCACGGGCCGTTGATCACAGTGTGAGAAAGTTTCACTCCAAACCCTCTCAAAACCATAAACTGTAACAATTCTGACGTCCGATATTCCGTCTTTGTTGCAGTTTTAGGGCCAGCTTGCGTTGACAGGGTGGCCCTTGGGTTCTAAACGGCAGTTCTGAAATGTGATCGGGCGTCGAATCCTTACCGGGTTTGGCCCTCTTGAACCGGAGCCTGCCATGAAGCGCACCTTCCAACCATCTAACCGGGTTCGCAAGAACCGTCACGGCTTTCGCGCTCGTATGGCGACCAAAGCTGGTCGCAAGATCCTGAACAACCGCCGCGCCAAAGGCCGTGCGAAGCTTAGCGCGTAACGCGCCAAAGACCGGAATGCAGCTGACACCGCCGGGTGCACCCGATCAGGGCGCCCCGGCGGTTTCTGTTTGTCTGCACGTTTTGAAAAAGCGGGCCGACTTTATCGCCGCCAGCCGCGCCTTGCGCTGTGGCACCACCGGTTTCCACCTCCAAGCCCGCAAACGCGCCGAGGGTGAGGCGCAAGGCATCCGCGTAGGCTTCACCTGTTCCAAAAAGGTCGGCAATGCCGTCGCCCGTAACCGCGCCAAGCGCCGCCTGCGCGAAATTGCCCGTCTTATATTGCCGCAGCACGGCCTAGACGGCTGGGATTACGTCCTTGTCGGGCGCAAATCGGTGACAGACACGCTCCCCTTTGAACAAATGAAGTCCGATCTGGTGCGCGCGCTGGCCAAGGTACACCCATGACCCCGCTCGCCTATATCGTCGCCCTCCCCGTGCGCGCCTACCGCGTATTGCTCAGCCCTTGGGTCGGTCACGGCTGCCGGTTCCAGCCCACTTGCTCTGTTTACGCGCTTGAGGCACTGGAAAAACACGGCGGGATCAGAGGCGGCTACCTTATGCTCCGCCGGATCGCGCGCTGCCACCCATGGGGCGGCTCGGGCATTGATAACGTGCCGGATGAGGACAATTAACCCTTTTTAACCATAAACACCGTGCGCTGCATTAACCAGACGATTTGGCGCGTCTTCAGTGTACCGGTTGTGTACAGGGTGTGTACGGGGTGTGACTTTTCATTTTCCAGTAAAATAAGGTGTTAACCCCTGATTCTCGCCAAATCCCGTCAAAACACCCATTCGGTGTTGCGTCAGATCGCGCAGCCCAGCGCAAACACCGCAATCACTTCGCATCAGATTACCCCCCAAAAGGCCTTGACCTTTTGGCCCCACGAGGTTTGAACCAAACCCATTGTTTTTAACAACCGGGCGGCGCTTTTGATGGACGAGCAGAATAGAAACCTTATCCTAGCTACAGCATTGAGTTTCCTAGTCATTTTGGTGTGGTTCATCCTATTCCCACCCGAAGAGGTCGAACGCCCCATCACCGAAGCTGTGCCCGCCTCGCAGAGCGAAAACGCCGATTTGCCCTCCGTCGGCAGCGAAACCGGCGTAACAAACACAGCCCCCAGCGAAGAAGTCATCGAAGCGGGCCGCATTCCAATCGCCACAGAACAATTCGCAGGCTCCCTGTCCCTGCGCGGTGGTCGCTTGGATGAATTGTCGCTCCTGCGATACAACGAAACCATCGAAGAAGGCTCCCCCAACGTGACCTTCCTCAAGCCCACCGGAACCGACGGCGCCTACTTCGCTGCCTTCGGTTGGGTTGGCGTCGATGGCGTTGGTGCAGACGCCGTTCCAACCCCCGATACGATCTGGACACAAGAAAGCGGTGACACGCTCACGCCCACATCCCCCGTTACGCTTGTCTGGGACAACGGACAGGGCCAAGTGTTCCGCACGACGGTTTCCGTCGACGAAGAATTCATGTTCACGTTTGAGCAATCCGTTGAAAACAATGGCGAAACTGTCGCGATGCGCCCCTATGGCCTGCTACGCCGCCATGGTGAACCGGACTACCTCAAGAACTTCTTCATCCTGCACGAAGGCCTCGTGCGGATGACCGACGGAGAGCTGGAAGAAGTCGATTACGACAAGATCGCAGATTATTCCGTCGATGAACGCGAAGGCGTCCAAGCCAGCCGTTTGGACGTCACCGAAAACGGCTGGACCGGGTTCACCGACCACTATTGGATGACTACGCTGATCCCTGAACCGGGCACCGCGTTCCGCTCCGTAACCAAATATTTCGACAGCCGCGACATCTATCAAACCGAAGCCGTGATGCCGGTTGAAACGCTCTCCAACGGTGACAGCGTGACAGTCACAACCCAGCTGTTTGCCGGCGCCAAAGAATGGGCCGCGATCCGCGATTATGAAAAACAAGGCGTCGAAGGCTTCCTTGATAGCATCGATTGGGGCTGGTTCTTTTTCCTGACAAAACCAATGTTCTGGCTCCTCCACCAGTTGAACGTAGTCATCGGCAACATGGGCTGGGCGATCATCGGCTTGACCCTCGTGATCAAAACCATCGTCCTGCCCCTGGCTTATAAATCCTATGTTTCCATGGCGCGGATGAAAGAACTTCAGCCTCAAATGGAAAAGCTGAAAGAAGAATCCGGCGACGACCGTCAAAAGATGCAGCAAGGTATGATGAAGCTGTATAAGGATAATAAAGTAAACCCAGCAGCGGGTTGCCTGCCGATCCTCATCCAGATTCCGATCTTCTTCTCGCTTTATAAGGTGATTTTCGTCACGATCGAACTGCGCCACGCCCCGTGGATCGGCTGGATCAAAGATCTAAGCGCACCAGATACATCATCGCTGTTCAACCTGTTCGGCATCCTCCCTTGGGGTACACCAGAAGCAGGCAGCATCCTTGCGCTGATCTTTATCGGGATCCTGCCCATCATCCTTGGTGTGTCCATGTGGATGCAGCAGAAACTGAACCCGGCCCCCACCGATCCCACACAGAAAATGATCTTTGCGTGGATGCCGTGGGTCTTTATGTTCATGCTGGGCAGCTTTGCGTCTGGCCTTGTGATCTACTGGATCACAAACAACGTGATCACCTTTACACAGCAGTATTTGATCATGCGCAGCCAAGGGGCCAAGCCTGATATATTCGGCAACATCCGTGAGAGCTTTAAAAAGGCCGCTCCGGCAGAACCGGACAAGAAGAAAGACAAATAGATGGGCAGCGTCGCCAACCTTTGGCGGCATCCAATCAAGAGCCACGGACGCGAGGCGCTTGAAACCGTTCGGCTGAGCGCGGGCAAAACCATGCCGTGGGATCGCCATTGGGCTGTGACTCATGAGGCGTCAAAGTTTGACGTCGATAACCCTGAATGGGTCATGTGCCGCAACTTCATGATCGCGACCAGCACCCCTGATCTGGCAGGTATCTGGGCCGAATTGGATGAAACTTCAGCGACGCTTACCCTGCGCCACACTACGTTGGGCAAAATCACGTTCAACCCCGATGACCCTGCTCACGCGAACCTCTTCCTGTCATGGATTGCACCGCTGTGCGCCGCCGACGGACGGCAACCAAAAAACATCGTCAAAGCACCAGATCGCGGCATGACAGATACCGATTTTCCAAGCGTGTCGATCATGACCAACGCCAGCCACCGCGCCGTCGAAGGACGCTTGGGTCGGCCCTTGGAACAGGAACGCTGGCGCGGCAACATCTGGCTGGATGGGCCAGACATGTGGGAAGAAATGGAATGGGTTGGCAAGCGCCTGCGCATTGGTCAGGCCGTGCTTGCGGTTCAAGAACCGATCACGCGCTGCAAACACACGATGGCCAATCCCCACACCGGCAAACGCGACACAGACACGCTCGCAATCTTGCGCGAAGGCTGGGACCACCAGTATTTCGGTGTGAACGCAACGGTGGTCGAAGATGGGGCAATCGCCCTCGGCGATAGATACGAGGTTCTTTAGATGCAACTCCCCTTCCCTGAGGCTGAAACACCTGACGATGCCCTGCTTGAAAAAGGGCGCAAACTGTTCGCGGGCGAAACGGAATTCGTCAAAGGCGTGGTTGCCATGTCCGGCCTGCCCCCGGCAGACCGGTTGGAAATTTGCTTTGCGGGTCGCTCCAACGTCGGGAAATCCAGCCTGATCAACGCGCTGACGGGGCGCAAAGGCCTCGCGCGCGCCTCCAACACACCGGGCCGCACGCAAGAGATCAACTTTTTCACAGCCGGCGACATCTATGTCGTCGACCTGCCCGGTTATGGCTACGCCAATGCGCCGGTGGCCGTGGTTGAAAAATGGCAGAACCTGCTCAAACAATATCTCTCCGGCCGTCAGACCTTGCGCCGGGTCTTCGTGCTGATCGACGCGCGCCACGGGGCCAAGGCTGTCGATGAAGAGATTATGACCCTGCTTGATCGCTCTGCCGTGACATTCCAGGCGGTCATGACCAAAACCGACAAAGTCAAAAAGGCCGCCTTAGAAGAAAGCCTTGCCAAAACCCGCGCCGCTTTGTCAAAACACCCTGCCGCCTATCCAGAGCTGATCCTGACCAGTTCTGAAAAGGGCGATGGCATTGCCACCCTGCGAGCCACAATCGCAGGGATCCAAGCATGAGGACCAGAGACATGAACCGCGATTGGGTTGCAACCGCCGCCACACTTTCCCAAGCCCTGCCCTATCTACAGCGCTATGCAGGGGCCACGATGGTGATCAAACTGGGCGGTCACGCGATGGGCAGCCCCGAGGCGATGCGCAGTTTCGCCCGCGACGTGGTGCTAATGCGACAGGTTGGCCTGAACCCCGTCGTCGTGCATGGCGGTGGCCCGATGATCAACGCGATGCTGGATAAGCTTGCGATCAAATCCGACTTTGTGAACGGCAAACGCGTGACAGATGCGGCGACAATGGAAGTCGTCGAAATGGTGCTATCAGGCACTGTGAACAGCCAAATCGTCCAAGCCATCTCTGCCGAGGGGGGCAAGGCCGTTGGGCTGTCTGGTAAGGACGCAAACCTCATGATCTGCGTTCAGGACAATCCTGATCTTGGGCTGGTCGGGCGCCCAGCGAAAATCGACGTCTCCATCCTGCGCGACCTTCAGGCGGCCGATACGATCCCCGTGATCGCACCGCTTGGCATGGGCCTTGATGGCGAAACCTATAACGTCAACGGCGACACCGCCGCAGGGGCCATCGCAGGCGCATTACACGCAGATCGTCTGCTTTTGCTGACCGATGTCGCAGGCGTCAAAAACAAAGACGGTGAGGTCCTGACAGAGATTGATCCCGCCATCGTGCCCGGCCTGATTGAGGACGGCACAATCGCAGGCGGCATGATCCCAAAAATCCAAACAGCCTTGGACGCGATGAAAGACGGCGTGCGCGCGGTTGTGATCCTAGATGGACGCGCGCCAAATGCCTGCCTGCTGGAATTGTTCACCGACCATGGCGCCGGATCGCTGATCCGCAGACCGCGCTAAGGGCTTGGGAACCTTGTCCACCCTGACAGATGCCCTTGCGGCCCACCGCTTGATACCGCTCGGCCACTGCCCGCATGATGGCGGAACCCTTATTTTGGTCGGGCCGGATGAACCTCACTTTTGGCCGGTCTTCACGCACAGCCCGGAATATCAGGACGGATCGCCTGACGCGCTTGATCGCTGGTCCACACGCGTTTTGACGGGCCTCGCCGAAACCGTCACAGGCAAGGCGATCTTTCCCTTTGGCGGGCCGCCGTTTCACCCGTTCTATACTTGGGCGCTGGAAACCGGGCGTTTCTTCACTTCGCCCATCGGGTTCCTCGTTCACGACAAACGCGGGCTCTTTGCCTCGTTCCGCGGGGCGATCTGGGTGGCAGACACCATCGCGCCCACGCCCAGCGACAGCCCTTGCCCGTCCTGTGCGGCACCCTGCGCCTCTGCTTGCCCCGTGGGGGCCTTTGACAACGGATACGACGTTGCGGCCTGTAAGGCGCATATCAACAGCGCTGCGGGCGCCAATTGTATCGATAAGGGCTGCCGCGCCCGCCGCGCCTGCCCGATTGGGCAAAACCTGCGCCTACCTGCGCAAGCTGAATTTCACATGAAGGCGTTCCAATGACCCAACAGATCATCCTGATCCGCCACGCGAAATCTGATTGGGCCGACTTTGAATTGCCGGATCATGACCGCAAGCTCAACGCACGCGGGCGCAAAACCGCCCCTGCCATGGGGCGCTGGCTGTCAGACTTGGCATGCGTGCCAGACCTCATACTCGTCTCTGACGCTGCGCGCACGGTGGAAACCGCACAACTGATCCGCGCAGAACTGCCAAGTGATCCAAAGGTCCAGTTCATGCCCAGCCTTTATCACGCATCGCCCGACACCCTGCTGAACGCGCTCCAGACCGCGCAAGGAACGCGCATCGCCTTGATCGGCCATAACCCCGGCATCGCGATGCTGGCTGAAGGTCTGGTGAAATCGCCGCCACCGCACAGCCGCTTTCACGACTATCCAACTTGTG
>CAKZVL010000046.1 GCA_937922155.1 uncultured Paracoccaceae bacterium
TTTTTCATCTCTACCAATGGAGCTTGTGTTTGCTGTGTCATTATTTCGCCCCCACGCGTTTGCGATAGATGATGTCGATAAGAACCGCGAGAACCAGAACCGTGCCGACGACGATATTTTGAAACGGTGCGTCAACACCGACCATCGCCATGCCCGATTGCAGGGATTGCATGATAAGCGCACCGATGATTGCGCCGTAAATCGTGCCAAATCCGCCTGCAAGCGCCGTGCCACCAATGACGGCGGCGGCAATAACTCGCAATTCATCTAATGTGCCGATGTCATTTGAGTGGTTTGATAAACGCGCAGACGCAATAACCGCCGAGAGGGCACATAGAAAACCCATCAAAGCAAAGATCTTAACTGTCAAGCGGCGTGTGTTGATGCCCGAAAGTTCGGCCGCATCTGGATTGCCTCCGGTCGCAAAGATGTAGCGCCCGAACCGCGTGCGTTTGGCTACAATGCTCAACACAACAGCAACCAAGATCAAAATAAGTACTGAAATTGGCAATCCGAATCCAACGGTAAGCCCCTCTGGAAGCACATCACCACGATCTTCAAACATCCGCTGAAGGCGGCGCTCAGGAATAAGGTAGGAATTCAGCACCGCAATAAAGCTCACGATAGAGGCTATGATAATCCCGTAAAGCGTCAGCTCTGCCCACATTGGTTTGACAGGGAAACCATGAGCCGATTTTGCACGGCGTGCGTTCCACATTGCCCAGATAGCGGCAATGATCGCAATAGCGGCGACAACCCAACTCCAAGTGGTGCCAAGGGTTCCGTTCGTGCCACCAAAGATCAAGAATGTCCGATCAAGAGGTCCGATCGTTTGGCCACTGGTCAGATACCAAGCCACATTGCGCCAAATCAAAAAACCACCCAAGGTTACGATAAAGGCGGGAACGGTAAGATAGCCGACCATCCAGCCTTGAAACGCGCCAATAAGCGTTCCAACCAACAAGCCCGAAATCACAGCCAAGATCCAGATCATTGGGTGCCCAAGGCCAAATATTTCTGGCAAGATTTGCGTTTGCATCATCGCCATGACAGCCGATGTCGTCGCCAACAACGCGCCGACACTCAAATCAATGTGGCGATTGACGATCACAAAAACCATACCGCAGGCCATGATCGCTACAGATACCGTCTGGATCGTCAAATTGAAAATATTACGGGGAGTCAGAAAGCGGCCATCAGTAAACCAGCTAAACCCGAGGCAAAGAATAAAGAGAGCACCAATCATACCCAACAGACGCATATCCAGTTCCAGTTTCTGGAACAGGTTGCCTTTGGTTTTGTTAGGGATTGGCGCATTAATTACATCAGTCATGTCAGACCTTCTTAATGAACGCGAATATAAAATGGCCCCGCCATATCTGCCGGGGCCACGGGGGGATATTAGTTACAAGGCGCAGGGCCGTCTGTCACACCCTGACATAGAGCTTCTTGAGTGATCCAGCCAGCATCAACAACCGCGGTTAGATTGTCGGCAGTTACTGGAACGGGCTCAAGGAAACGGGCCATCATAGTCGTGCCGCCCGGAGACGTCCACTCAACGCTGTTATCCACGTCTTTATCACCAGCCAATGCCACAGCGATTTCAGCGGCAGCAGCCCCTAAATCACGTGCATCTTTCCAAACGGATACTGTCTGCGTGCCCAAAGCAACGCGGTTCAACGCAGCATGATCGCCATCTTGACCAGAAACAGGAATACCCTCCATGCCCTGCGCCGTCAGCGCAGCCACAACACCACCGGCGGTGCCATCGTTAGAGGCAATCACAGCATCAACATTGTTGTCATTTGCTGTCAAAATCTGCTCCATATTGCGCTGCGCGTTCGCAGGTAACCAACCGTCGGTGTAAGCTTCGCCAACGATTGTGATGTCACCAGATGCAACGGCTGCATCGATAATCTCTTGCTGACCACCACGTAGGAAATCTGCGTTTGGATCTGTCGGAGATCCCTTAATCATAACGTAGTTGCCTGATGGCTGGGCGGCAAAAACGGCACGCGCCTGCATCCGGCCAACTTCGATATTGTCGAATGTCAAATAGAAGGCACGCTCATCTTCGATCAAGCGGTCATAAGCAACGACAGGAATTCCTTCATCCGCAGCAGCCTGAACAGCCGGGCCAATAGCCTGTGAATCTTGTGCTAGAATGATCAGAGCATCAACACCCTGCGCAATCAGGCTTTCAACATCCGACAATTGCTTAGACGAAGAAGATTGTGCATCCGCGGCGATATAGCTCGCCCCAGCGGCCTCCAAAACGCCTACAATCGCAGCTTCATCTGTTTTCCAGCGCTCTTCTTGAAAGTTAGACCAGCTAACGCCGACAGTTAAGCTGTGATCGTCTGCAAAAGCCGCAGATCCCATCAACGCCGCGGCGACAGACATTCCAATTATGTATTTCATAGTTTCCTCCCATAGGTGGCTCATGGTAGTGATTCGGAGAGCCTGAAACTTTTGTAGCATATTTTTTTTACTTGTCGAAAAAAATAATATGCACAACGAATAAGTTGAGTGTAGACTAGTGAAATGAATAGAGAATCAAGCACATTTTGGCCCCATCATTCAGGTGAGCCCATTGCTTTAGATGCGCGCGCGATGACCCGTCTGCGCGTCCTGAATTGTATCCGAGCATTAGGGAATGCATCACGCACTGACATTGCTGCGGCGCTGCGTCTTAGCGCGGCCACAGTGACATTTGTGACCTCAAGTCTTATGGCAGGGGGGCTGGTCGAAGAAGTCACCGCGACAGATGCGCCGAATGCCGCAAAGCGCGGCCGCCCACGTGTTGCGCTTCGCTTAAAATCCGGCGACTTCCACGTTGCAGGTATTAAGGTCTCAAGAAACACAATGTCGATTTTAATTCTCGACTTCGACGCCGAAGAGGTCGCGCGGCTTGATGTGCCATTGCAACAATCGCAGATGGAGCCAGAGGCCCTCGTCTTGGCGATAAGAGACGCGCTCGATACCGCCTATCTTCAAGCTGGATGCAGCAATGAAAAACTTTCGGGCATTTCAATTGGTCTCGCCGGACAGGTTGACGCCGAGACCCAGCTCGTACATTGGTCCTCAACTTTCACCCAGCGCAACGTCAGCTTAGGTGCGCTATTGAACCAGCATCTCCCTTGCCCCGCTTTCTTAGATAACGACGCAAATCTCGTTGCAAAGGCTGAGCAATTATTCGGGGAAGCTCGGGGATTGAGAAACTTTTTGGTTGTCACGGTCGAGCATGGGGTTGGTCTAGGTATCGTTCTGGGCGGGCGCCTTCATCGGGGAGAACGCGGATGCGGGGCCGAGTTTGGTCACACCAAGGTCGCCTTAAATGGAGCAGCGTGCCAGTGCGGGCAAAAGGGATGTCTTGAGGCTTATGTTGGCAGCTCTGGTTTATTGCGGCGCGCTGCCAACGAGATTTCAGCCGATCATTTCCCAACCGTAGCAGCCCTGGTCCAAGGTGCGCTGGATGGGCACGCCCAAGCAGCAACCATCCTAGAAGAAGCTGGGCAGATGTTTGGCATGGGGCTCGCAAACCTCATCAATCTCTTCGATCCAGAACGGATCATCATAGCGGGTGCCAAACACCGCATTGCACATCTCCATTCCGAGAAGGTTCTCGAAAGTGTGCGCAAGAATATCGTGGAGATCGATGCCCCCTTTCCCGATATCCGCATTCATCATTGGGATGATCTGATGTGGGCGCGCGGCGCCGCAGCCATGGGGATCGAGCATGTCTCGGCCCTCAAGGTCAAGGAACTCTCAGAATGAAGCTATTCGATTGCGCAAAAATTGCGATATTTTTGCCTGCGGTGGCCCTTGCTGAGGGTGGTCTGCCCCAGTTCCAACCTGTCGAGATTTCACCGCACATCTACGCAGGCGGATGGGAGCATTTTGTGGGCGGCGGCGTTGCGGTGTTCGATTGTAATGGCGATGGCCTTCCAGAAGTATATGCCGCAGGCGGCGAAAACGCGGCAGAGCTGTTCATCAATACCTCTGCCAAGAATGTGGCCTTGACTGCC
>CAKZVL010000047.1 GCA_937922155.1 uncultured Paracoccaceae bacterium
GGCCGACGGCAGCGTTGAAATCACCGAACGCGCCTTGGTCAAGGCGCGCGCGATGCTGGATGAATACGAAGAACCGAAATTGGATGCGGCTGTGAATGAGGCGTTGCTGGATTACATTGCGCGGCGTGAGCGGGAGATTCCAGCCGTCGACGCACTCAATCAGGACCACTAGGGTGGAGGTTGTGCGCCTTCCTAAAGATCCCGGCCCAGCGGCGTGGAACCGCCTGTTGCCAGAAGCCGACCCCGCGACCCCTTTAGAGGGAAACATCATCGCCGATTGGCTGATCATCGGTGCGGGGTTTGCAGGGCTTGCCGCCGCGCATCGTTTGTCAAAACAGGCACCGGGCGACCGGATTGTTGTGTTGGATGCTGTGCGTGTGGGGGACGGCCCTGCGGGGCGCAATTCAGGGTTCATGATTGATCTGCCGCACGATCTGTCCTCTGCCAATTATAGCGGCGGGTTGGCCGCCGACCGGGTTCAGACGCAAGACAACCGACTGGGCATCGCCCATGCCCGCGACATGGCGCAGGAATATGGGTTAAGCGCAGAGGCGTTTACCCTCTCGGGCAAGATCAATGGCGCTGCCACAGCCAAGGGCCACGACCACAACCAAAGCTTTGCCAAACACCTCAGCGACTTGGACGAAGCTCACGACATGCTGGATGCGGCCCAAATGCGCGACATCACCGGCAGCGATCATTACCAAAGCGGGCTGTTCACGCCCGGTTGCGCGATGATCCAGCCTGCGATGTTCGTGCGCGGCGTCTCCTCTGGCTTGCGCTCCAACAGCGTGTCGATCCATGAGGAGAGCCCGGTCACAAAGCTGGATCGCAAAACCGACTGGGTCGCCACAACCCCCAAGGGCCAGGTCACCGCACCGCGTGTGATCCTCGCGGTCAATGGACATCTCAACAGCTTTGGCCACATGCCGGGCCGCCTGATGCATGTCTTTACCTATGCGTCCATGACCCGCGCCCTGAGCCCTCAGGAAAGCGCGGCGCTTGGCGGACAGGCCATATGGGGCATCACACCTGCGGACCCGATGGGCACGACAGTGCGGCGTATCTCAGGGGTTGGCGGGGACAGGATCATCATCCGCAACCGCTTTACCTTTGATCCCTCGATGGAGGTAGGGGACGGGCGCATCAGCGATGTCGCCCGCGATCATGACCGTGCCTTTGCAGCGCGGTTTCCAATGCTCGCAGGTGTCGGGATGGACTATCGCTGGGGCGGCAGGCTTTGCCTCAGCCGCAATAACGTGCAGGTCATTGGTGAGCTGGAAGAGGGGCTATTTTCGGCCTGCTGCCAAAACGGGCTGGGCACCGCCAAGGGGACCTTGGCCGGTGGTCTTGCCGCTGACCTCGCGCTTGGAAAATCCTCTGCCGCACTCAGCCGGGCCTTGGCCGCTGATGCACCCACACGCTTGCCGCCAGCGCCATTGTCTCGCATCGGTGCGACCCTTGTGCTGAAATGGCAGGAACGTCGCGCGGGGGCTGAGCTTTAGCGCCCATCACCCCGCAACGCCCGGCACCCGTCTAATCACGTCTAAATTGTCTTGCAACCGACCAATGGTGGTATCTTCGATCGTCAGCATGCCGTCGCGCGCGCGAAAAAGGGGGGCGCAAGCCCCCCTTGTCCTATTTGAACAACACTCTTGCTTCGCGCTCTTTCAATGTCATACGCGCGGCTTTCATGGCTGACAGGTTTTCGCGCAGCTCTGGGAAAATCAGCATCAATTCTTCACGCTGCGCGCTCTCCATTTGACCCACAACATGTGGTCCCGGCTGATAGCTTTCGGTCCAGGCACCCTCGGCCAGAATGATCTGGTGGGTGTCAAACATCACGTGGACATAAGTGACGTCTTCAACGTGAATACGTTCCACACCGGGCAAGTCGACCAAGTGCAGGGCCGCAACCAAAACTTCGGATTCACCAAAGAGAAGTTCCGCCTTGAAATCGTTCAGCAACATCTTGTGCTGCGGTGAGACGATTACATCGCGCAGTGGCATTCCGCTGCCTAAAGCACCCGCCTTGATGCGAATGGGATGCAGGGAAGGGGACGCTGCCAGTTGATGCGTGTTGATCAATCTTTGGCCAGCCCAACGGATCCGCTGCATGCCAGCATCGCGTGTCAGCACCAAATCGCCCACTTCCAGCGTTTCAACAGGGCAAAGACCCTTGGCCGTGGAAATCAATGTACCGGGCGTGAAACATGGGATGCCGATGGCGTTCAGCTCTGGCGCGCTGTCAACCTCACTTGGCGCAACACCGACCAAGGTCACAGTTTCCCCATTGGGGAAGGTCAGTACAGCATTGCCTGACCCATCATCGCTGACAACAACATCGCTGGTATCAACTGGATTGCCATCTGCATCGGTCAGGTTAGAGACGTCAAAAGTATCAATCCCCGTATACGTGCCGTCGCCATTGTCGATGGGCGCGTCAAAGTCGAGGATCGTATCGTTGCCATCGCCATCGGAAAAGACAACCACATCTGCGTCGCCATCTGGTGTGCCGTCTGTATCCTGGCCAAGGCCGATCACATCGTCGCCAGCACCGCCGTCAACCGTGTCTTCGCCTTCGCCCAGATCAACGGTATCCGCGCCGGTTGATCCATTGACAAGGTCATTGCCAGACCCAAGGTGGACGTCTTCGATCTCAACAAATGTGGCGATGTTCCCGCCAGAGGTCAGCGTGCCATCTTCTGGATTGATAAAGTTCAAAACCACATCGGTGGTCATGTCGCTGGCGTCAATCTGATCGCCCTGATCGCCATTGGTTGGATCGCTCAGGTCTTCGGCGGTTTCACCACCGGTGATGTTATCAACACCAAACCCGTCGCCCAGCTCGAAAATGTCGTCGCCCGCGCCGCCGTCTTGAATATCGTTTCCAGCACCACCAACCAAAAGGTCATCATCGCCGCCGCCATACAATTCATCCACACCTGCGCCACCAAAGATGGTGTCGGTGCCCGTCCCAGCGGTCAGAGTATCGTTGCCTAGCCCGCCAGCTATGAAATCATCACCGGCACCGGCGAACACTGTATCGTTACCTCCGCTGGCGTTGATGTAGTCATTGCCTGCGTTGGTGGTGAGATGGTCGTCGCCAAGACGGCCCAAAACGGTGTCTTCACCGGATCCAGTAACCAGCCGTTCGATTTCGGAAAAGGTGATCCTGTTGAGTGACGTTTGGGTTGAAAACGACCCGACCTCGTCGCCAGTCATCGACACAATAACGTCCTCGGTCAGGGCGCTACCATCGATCACATCGCCCGTGGTCTCACCGGTTTCACCGCCAACCACGGTGTCTCGATCAAATCCGTCGTTGACAACAAACGTATCATCGCCGCCGCCCATATTGACGATGTTTGCATTGTCATCATCCAAAACCGTGTCATCGCCGGATCCAAGGATGAACTCTTCTACATTGTCAAAGGACGCCGTATCCGTCCCGTTGGTGATTGTTCCGGTTTCTGACGCGTTCAAATCCAGCGTCACATCCTGCGTCAGGGCAGAGCCATCAAGCACGTCAACATCTGTGCCGCTTGCATCTTCGCCTGCGTCGATGATGTCATCGCCGAAATCGTCGTTCAAAACGATCGTATCGTCGCCAGTCCCTGCGGTGATGTCGTCAGCGGCTTGGCCGCCGGTGATCACATCGTTGCCAGCGCCTGTGTCCACGTCAATGCCCGCGTTGTCCAAGGTTGCATCAATCGTGTCGGCATTGTCTGTACCAATGACCGCTTCGATCTCATCAAAGGTGCCGTCAGCGCCTGATCCAATCAAATAATCAGCAGATTCATCACCATCATAGGTCACATCAACGCCGTCAGGCCCCGTTGCGCCAGAATAATCAACCGTGTCGGTGTCGCCCGCGTTTTCGCCGCCAAAGATCGTATCGCTGTTGTCAGCCTCTGCAATGGTAAAGACGTCATCGCCTGTCCCACCAAATAGCGTATCGTCACCGACGCCACCGTCGATGGTGTCATTGCCGGTGCCGCCATAAACTTCATCGTCGCCGTCTGCTGCAAATACAGTGTCATTGCCGCCATTCGCTTCGATCAGGTCGTCGTTGCCAACGTCGCCCGGTAGGATCGCATCGTTGTTATCAACAATGTCGCCGTCAGGATCGCCTACATAGGTGCCGTCAATGACATCATCGCCCGCGGTGCCGGATACGGTACCGTCACTGCCTGGCGCCACCGCGTCGGTAAAGGACATGTCTATAACGTTGATAAAACCTGTGTCATTGCTGGCCGTTTCACCATCTTCGTAAAAGATCTGAACCGATCCAACAGGACCCGGGATTGTGACAACGATCAGAGAATTGTTGTCGATCAAGTCATTTGAACCCTCAATCTGCAAAACACCGTTCGACCCGTCGCTTTCGATCACGTGGGTGGGGCTGGTCGTCGTGAACGTAATCGGGATCGGCGTGCCATCAGGGGCAAAGGCCAAAATGCGCACCTGATCGTCCCAACCGTTTTGGTCGACGTCTTCGATGGTGAACTGAAGGTCCTGCACAGGAGCGCTGAAATCAACATCCAATGCCGGCGTCGTTGAATCAAAGCTTGAGCCATTAAGTCGAACGTCGTTGCCGTTGTCGGTTAGCGTACCGCCAGTGGTAAAGGTAGCGTCAGTCGTGACACCATTGTCACCCGTCAGTGTTTGGACGGTAGACGTGATCGGGATATCAATTATTGGCATACTTCGTTCTCCAGCAGCGATAAAATTTCGAACCCCACAATGTGGGGCAGATTGAACTTGTTGACTTTCACACAAACGACTGATTTCGCTCGGCTCATGTCCTAACTGGAATCTGAATTTGGAGTTTTTGAAGCGAGATAATGGCTGATGGTGCACATTGCGGCCTCAAACCTGACACATTTGAAACGGCCCTAGAGGTTTCAACAGACGCGAGGGTTTCCGGTGCGGAAATAGTCTGCGCCGGGGGCGATTATTGTAGAATTGGAAAAAATTAACGCGTTGATTTATATAAATTTATTTGTGTTTCTTAGGTGTTCTGAATTTCGCTACAACCCAAGAATGCAAAGGCAGAACGCGTCATTTTTGACCATTTTCTGAGAACTGGGCGAATTTTTTCCCCCTAATTTTTTTTAAAAAAAACGCCGCGCGGCTCACTATACTCTGGAATCGGCTGTCACCACCGACAATTTGCATCAAAAGTCGCGCTGATGTTGCCGATACACTCTTTGGGGTCGGCTTCCCAACAGGACACTGTCCCGTGTTCAAATGCGCGACAAACGACGCGATCCTGATGGTTTTGGATGAATTTTGGAACAGTATAAACCGAGCAAAGCTGATCCTTGACTCCATGCAAAATCAATATGGGTTTGATCGTATTGTTGATCTCCACCCGATAATCCATCGGACCCCAAAACTCTGGGGATCGTCGTCAACCTGTTCTAGAACGCCGATAATGTCGGTCTGCGATAGGGGACTTTGCGGTCTGGACATGATGCCACGCCAACAGCGGCACGCGCATACTTCATTTGTTTTATGGCTGAGGTGGGCTGCAGCGGCCTATCACAGGCCGGTGCAGCAAGGGGCTTATTCGCTCTTGTGGGTGCTAATTCCCAAAATACGATAAAGCGGGCAAAAATTCACAAAGGCCGTGCCGACAAGAATAACACCCAAATAGCCCCAAACACCCACAGTCCCCGTGATCGCCAAAAGGATAAGAAGGGCACCAATAACAAGACGCGCGATACGGTCCCAGCTTGCAAGATTACGTGTCATGTTGATCTCCTTTGTTATGACATATGCACAGGCTTAGGCGAAAACCAAGGTGGGTTAAGTGACAGTGTCACACAGCGCCAATGGCGCCATGACTGCGCAGCGCGTCGCGATCCAAAACGGATACATTCCCACGCCCGACCTTGATCCAGCCTCGCTCTTCGAATGCTTTTAGGGATCGTGACACCACCTCGCGCGCTGTGCCTAGCTCTTGCGCGATCTCGTGCTGCTTCATCTTGATGTTGGCTTCGGTTTGATTGGCAATCCAACGGGCCAGCCGCAGGTCGGTGCGATATTCCAACAGATCATCAATCACATCTGTCAACTCGCCGATCCGTTGCGCGAACCCGCGAAACACAAGGTCTTGAAACTGTGCATCGCTTTGCAAGAGTGTGCGGAATTTTGCAGGTGAAATCGCAATCGCTTCCACATCGCCATCGGCATAGCCAAATCCGGAATAGGGGCGATCCGACAAAAGGGCCGTGGTGGTCAAAACGCAACTTTGCCCTGCTTCCACACGGTATAGAACGACAGTCCGCCCTGCATTGTTGGTTTGTTCAACACGCACAGCACCTTGGGTGACGATCATAAATGCACGGCTTTCATCGCCGGGCGCAAAAATCAGCGATTTGTCACGGGCGCAAATGCGCTCGCCCTCAGAAATGTACTTGGTGAGTGTTTGCATGGATGATCCTTACGATCCCCAAAAGATGCCAGTTTTTGGGTTGGGCATAAACTCAACTGTTTGTGGGCCGGGGCGCTCAACGCCAGCAACCACACGTCGCTCACACAAAAGCCGGACCGTTCAGACGGCCCGGCTTTCATGGTCTATCGCGTTTGTTGTTTACTTGATCAACTCAGCAACCCAAGCACCGTCAACCACGGTGGACTTGCTGAACAGGCCAGCAACATCGCCGTTTTCGTCAAAGTCTTGGTTGCCCGCAGCCCCTTCATAGTTGATGTCGCCACCCGCCGCGAGGATCGCTTTCGCTTTCTCCCACTCACCCGGCAAGATCACTTCGCCCGGTGCGGTTGCGATCTCGCGCAGGGCCGCAGCCACAGCATCACGATCATCAGACCCAACCTTTTCAATTGCCAGCGCCATCATGAATGTCGCGTCATATGAATTTGGTACAAACGGGTCTGAGGCTGAAACACCTGCCGCTTCGGCAATCGCCTGCCATGCGCCAAAAGCATCCGTTGATGGATCAGAGGCTGACGTGGTGAAGGTCGCCGTGCCAAGGTTTTCTGCGCCAATCTGTTCGATCAACTCATCTGACAACATGCCGTCGGCACCGATGAACGTGGTAAAGGCGCCGGTTTCCAGCGCGTTGCGCATCAACGTAATCCCGCCAGAGCCGTAGTACGCAAACAGCGCAAGGTTGTCAGACCCAGCACCCAGTGTTGCCACTTCAGAACGGTAGGAGGCTTTGCTTGGCTCATGCGCTTCATTGGCTGTGATCGTGCCGCCAGCGGCGGCAAAGGCGTCTGCAAACACAGCTGCAATCGCGGCGTTATAGTCGTCATTGGCGTAGGATACTGCAATTTCGTTGATGCCGTTGGCAATCGCAAGTTCTGCCAGTGCAACACCCTGATACGCATCAGACGCAGCAGAACGGAACACAAGGTCGGTGCCCGATTCCATCGACGTGATCGCGGGGGAGGAGGCAGACACAGACAGCGTTACAACGCCGGCCGGAATCGAAACCGACTCGGCCTGCGCAATGGTCGCACCTGAACACACAGGGCCAATGATGCCGGATACGCCGTTGACGTTGATCAACTTGGTCACAGCATCAACCGCCGCCGTTGGATCGCAGCCTGAATCAGCGCGGATGATATTGAACGCCTGACCGTCGGCAAACATGCCGCCTTGGTCGTTGACGTTCTGTGCGGCCAAATCAACCGCCTGTACCATTGGCGCGACCAGATCAGGGATCGGGCCTGTCACTGCCATTGGATTGCCGATGTTCACATCAGCGAATGTGGCTGTCGCAGCCAGTGCCATCGCTGAGGACGCAAATAGTGTCTTTTTCATAAGTGTTCTCCCAAACTTTCCGCTATTTCGTTTTGTCTGACCGGGGTGAGGCGGGTCTCACCTCCGGCAGGATGCCACCGGGATATTTCTGCAAGATCACCTGCATCATCAATCCGATTAACATCATCCTTAAGAAACCAGCGCGGGTTTGCAATGCGCCGGGGTCGAAACTTTCAAACGTATAAGACAGCAAATCAATGGCGCCTGTGATCGCCAGCTCGCTTGCTGACCAGATCGTCCATATCAGGAACGCACCCAGCATCGCACCGCGATTGTTGCCTGACCCACCAATGATCAGCATGACCCACGTAAGGAACGTAACCTTGGCCGCATCAAAGGTATTTGTCGGTTCAATCAGGCGCAAGTGCTGCGCAAACAGCGCCCCCGCAAGGCCCATGATCGCCGCCCCAATGACAAAGGCTTCGATCCGGCGGCGGGTGACGTCTTTTCCTGATGCACGGGCGGCGGATTCATTTTCGCGGATCGCGGTCATCATGCGGCCCCAGGGCGATTTGCGCGCCCGTTCCAGCATCCGGTAAATCACATACATGATCAACAGGATCGTGCCGGCGAAAAACGGCTGCCACCACCAGTTCGGCAGACCGTCAAAAAACGCAGCCCAGCCCTCGGGCGTATTAAACCACGACATCGGCCAGCTGGAATAAAACCGCTCTTCGCTGAAATGCTCCCACGCGCGGGGGATTTTGTTGATCCCGCGCGGGCCGTTGGTGATCTCTGTCTCGTTCTTGAAAATCAGGCGGATAATCTCGGCAATGCCGATGGTCGCAATGGCAAGGTAGTCGGACCTGAGCCGGATACAGATCAACCCGATCAACCCCGCCACCAAGGCCGACAGCGCCATCGCGACAAACATCCCCACCGGCAACGGCAGGCCAAAGCCGCCAAGGTGAAACGTGCTTTCCGCCGTGGTCAGCAGGGCATAGGTATAGGCGCCAATCGCCGCAAAACCGACGATGCCGACGTTGAACAACCCAGCAAAGCCCCACTGAACATTCAGCCCCAGCGCAAAGATCGCGTAGATACCGCCCATGGTCAGAAGGGACAGCGCATATAGGAAATACCCAATCTCCATCAGAATGACCTCCCCTTGAAAATACCCTGCGGACGCACGATCAGCATGATCACCATGATCGCAAAGGCGACGCCCGATTTATAACCCGGGCTCAGCAGCGGGGCGTCCCCGATCCACGGATAGGCTGACAATTCCTCGGCGAGCCCAATCACCAGCCCGCCCACAACCGCGCCATAAGGTTTGCCAATCCCGCCAAGGATCGCTGCGGCAAACATTGGCAGCAACATGCGGAACCCCATGGTGGTTTCCAGCATCTGCACATCCATCGCCAAAAACACACCCGCCGCCATCGCGCAGGTGCCACCCACGATCCACGTGGCGCGGATAACCTGATCCACATCAATGCCCGTCACATGGGCCAGATCAGGGCTGTCAGACACCGCGCGCATGGCCTTACCAATGCGGGTACGGTTCAGCAGATAGCTTAGTGCGATCACAAAGATCAAAGTGCCCGCAAAGATGAATAGGTGCTTGTTAGGGATTAACAGCATCAGATCCAAACCGCCCGACCATTCGCGCAAAACCGGGTTCGGCTTGGCAATACCAGACACAAACGTCTGCTGGTTCGGCCCCCAAATCACCTGCACGGCACTGCGCAGCACCAGCATCATACCAAAGCTTGCCATAACAACCTTGATCGTGTCGGCCTTGCGAAACGGTTTATAGAAAAACTTGTCCGTCCACAGAAACAGAAAGATCAACACGATGGTCGCAGGCACCGCCGCGATCAGCGGATGCAAGGCAATGCCCAGAAACGCAGTGGCAATCGCCATAACGGTCCAAGTCAAATAGCTGCCGATCATCATCAATTCGCCATGGGCGAAATTGGCGAACCGCAGAATGCTAAAGGTCAGCGTAATCCCGATGGCGCCAAGGGCGTAGATACAGCCCAAAACCAAACCGGGGATGAAGTAGAAGTTTACAAATTCAAAACCAAACGCATCCCACATATTAGTGCCCCCCGCCAAGGAACATGCGCGCGATCTCTCGATCGCCAAGCAGTTCTGCGCCGGTGCCGGTATGCCGGTTTGCACCATCGACCAGAACATAACCGCGATCGGCGACGCCCAGCGCTTGCTTTGCGTTTTGTTCCACGATCAAAATCGGAACGCCCGTGCTTTTGATCTTTTGAATGGTGCCAAAAATCTCGCCCCGGTACTTGGGCGACAGACCTGCGGTGGGCTCGTCCAACAGCAGGATTTTGGCGTCAACCATCAACGCCTTGGCCATCGCCACCATCTGACGCTGCCCGCCTGACAATGACCCCGCCGCTTGCTTGCGCTTTTGCGACAGGTCTGGGAACAGATCAAACATTTCATCCAGACGTTGCTCCATCCCCTCGGGGCGGGTCCATGCACCCATTTCAAGGTTCTCTTGAACGCTTAGGTTCACAAACACGTTCTGGGTTTGCGGCACATAAGAAATACCAAGGCGCACCACCTCAGCCGCGGGGGTGTTGGTGATGTCGTCGCCGTTTAGGGTGATGTTGCCCTCTGCGATGTTCAAAAGGCCCAGCACAGATTTCATCGCCGTGGATTTGCCCGCCCCATTGGGGCCAATCACCGCAACGATCTCGTTGGCATCCACATACATCGACAGATCATGCAGAATTTCGGTCTGCCCATACCCGGCCTTTAGGTTGTTCAACGACAAAACGCTCATGCGACGTCACCACCGAAATAGGCATCGATCACGCGTTCATCATTGCGCACCTCGTCCATTGTGCCCTCCATCAAAACCTTACCTTCGGCCAAGACAACGACCTTGCCGCACAGCCGCGCAATCATGTCCATGTCGTGTTCGATGATGCAAAACGTATAGCCGCGTTCTTCGTTTAGGCGTTCAATCATATCGGCAACCTTGCGCATCAAGGTCGGGTTCACGCCCGCGCCCGGTTCATCGAGCAAGACAACCCGGCTGTCGTTCATCATCGTGCGGCCAATTTCCAACAGCTTTTTCTGACCGCCAGACAGGTTGCCCGCATGTTCATTGGCCACATGGGTCAGGCCCAGAAACTCCAGCGTTTCACTGGCCAATTCAATGACCTCGGCCTCGCGCTCGCGTACTTTGCGCCCGGCAAACCAAGTTGAAAAAATGCTTTCCCCGATCTGCGTCGGGGCGGCAACCATGAGGTTTTCAAGCGCGGTCATGCGCGCATATTCATGGCTTAGCTGAAAGGTGCGCATCAGCCCCTTGTGGTACAGCATATCGGTGCGCTGCCCGGTAATATCCTCACCCAACAGGGTGATCTTGCCCGCCGTTGGCGGCAGCTCTCCCGCGATCATGTTAAAGGTCGTGGTCTTGCCTGCACCATTGGGGCCAATCAGACCCACGATGGCGCCATGCTCCACCTCAAAATCCACACCGTTCACGGCATGCAGACCGCCAAAGCTTTTTTTCAGCCCTGCAACCTGAAGGTCGATTTGCCTCGATGGCATCAGTGACAACCCCTACCTTAATCAAGAAGGCCCCCCAACTGAAACCTCGGCGGACAGCTTGCATATTCCATCTCAGAATTCCAAGGGCTAAAGCGACTTTGGCTGCGCAAATCTCTAATTCACCCTATGTAAACCAAGATCCACCGCACGCAGCGTTAATCACTCCAAATGCCCACATTCGGTGTACAGGTTGTGTACGCACTGTGTACGGGCTGTGCGCCGCGATTTCCCAATAAACATTGGGTGTTAAGCGTAATCTTGTAAAAATAGTAACACAGGCCTCACCGCGTGTCGCGCGGGGCAGGTCGCGTCTCCTCTAACTGTCCTTCAGGATCAGTTCAGAAAGCTCGGCTGAAGCGGTCTTTAGCGCTGGCAAAAACGCCAAAGCATCTTCTGCCGAAAATCGCTGCGTGGGTGCATGAAACGACAGCGTCGAAACCAATCGCCCTTGCGTGTCAACAATCGCCACCGCCAGCGCAATCATCCCGTCCATGAACTCTTCCCGATCAAGGGAATAGCCCCGCGCCGCGGTCTGAGCGACCTCATCCAATAGGACGTCAGGATCGGTGATCGTGTTGGCCGTGTGGCGCGTCAGGTTTTCGTTTTCGGCGTAGCGCTGCAAATGCGGTTTGGGCAAGGTGGATAGATACATCTTGCCCGATGCCGTGCAGTAAAACGGTACCTTAGACCCAATAGGCAATTGGATACGCAAAGGCCATTCCGTCTCGACCCGTTCAAGGTACACCATCGCCTCACGTCCGGGCAGGGAAAGGTTGCATGTCTCACCGATGCGCGCACTTAGATTGCGCAGGATCGTCAGCCGCGCTGTGCGAATGCGCAAGGATGACAAAACCCCACCCGACAGAGCGCGCAACCGATGACCCGGCGCAAACCCGCGCCCATCAATGTCGCGCTGCAAAAAACCTTCGTCTTCCAGCGTGGCAAACAACCGATGGATCGTCGGCTTGGGCAGTTGCAAACGTGTGTTCGCTTCGGTCGGGGTCAGGGGCTGTCCGGCGCTGGCAACTTCCTCCAAGATCGCGAGCAACCGCAGGCTGCTCGGGATCGTATCGGGCGGTGGGTTTTGACTATTCATCCGCTCCACCAAAGAACCCATTCAACGTCTCATACACTATGCCATCCGGCAGCAGCGTTTTAGACAGCTCAGGGATCATGGCAACCGCGAACCACACGATCAACAGCGCAAACATATACAGCGTGGAATAGCGCAATAATCGGAAATAGGGCACGCCTGTGACCCCCGATGCCACGTAAAGGTTCAACCCATAAGGTGGGGTGATAAACCCGATGGACGCGCCCACTAGGAACACAACCGCAAACTGGATTGGATCGACACCCACGTTGGCTGCAATCGGTGCCAAAATGGGGGCGAGGATGATGGTCACGGGCAAGGACTCAAGCACCATACCCGCCACAAACACAATCGCCATCGCGGTGAACAATACCGGATAGTAACCGCCCATAGAGGTCAGGAATTCCTCTAGGAATGCCTTTGCGCCCAGCGACGACAGGTTCTGCTGCATGACCACCGAAATCGCGATCAGCGGCGCCAAGATGCCTGTGATCTGGGCAGAGCGCATTGTGATCGACGGCAGCTCACGTGGGCCAAATCCCCGCACGACCAGCATCTCGGAAAAGCCGCGCTGACTGATGTCGCGCTCTTCATTGATGTTCATCATCTTGTAGATCGGCAAACAGATAAACCCGACGATAACACAGAAACCAACGGTCACACCCGCCGCCTCAGTGGGAGAGAATTTGCCCGTGTAAATTCCCCAAAGCACCAGCCCAATGGCGAAAAAGCCAAGCCAGCCCCCCAGCGCCGTTTTCACAACACGCTTGGGGCTAAGGCCAATCAAGACACCCCATTTGTTGATCGTGCTGACGATAAAGGCGGTGACGATCATCGCGAACACCATCAAGCCACCGGGCACGATACCCGCAATGAACAGATCATTGATCGACAGGTTCATGATGAACCCATAGACGATAAAGATGATGGATGGCGGGATGATGATCCCCACAGTCCCACCTGCCGCCGCCGTCGCCGCGGAAAAGCGTTCGTCATATCCCCCCTTGACCATCTCAGGGTGCAGCATCGACCCAATCGTGGCTGTGGTCGCAGAGTTGGAACCAGAGATCGCGGCGAACAGGCCCGAGGCCCCAATCGTCGCCATCGCCAATCCACCCCGCATCCAACCAAGGCAGGCATAAGCAAAGTCTGATAGGCGTCGGGCAATGCCCGCGCGGTTGATCAAATCCCCCGTCAAAATGAACAAAGGCATGGCCAGCAAAGCAAACCCATCGGTAAACACATCCGACAGGGCCGTGCCGATATTATCAAGGCGCTGACCCAGCGCGAGCGACGTGCCCAACACCCAATAGGAAATGACCAAAAAGACGGGCACGCCCAGCATGAACAGGATCGTAACCCCAACAGAGATAAGCGTGACAATTGTTCCGATTTCCATGTTACTGCCCTCCCAACACGGCTTGCTGGATCAGCGGATCACCATTGCGGAAATTGCGAATGTCCTGCGTCAGGTTTTGAAATACGCGCCCCGCCAGCAACAAAAATGCAATGGGCAAGGACACCAGGAACCACCAAACAAAGACGTTGTTTGTGCCTGTGACGAACATGTAATTTGATCCTGCATTCGCGGTCACGCGCATCGACGTGGACAGCACCAGCCAGCAAATACCCAGCCACAAAAACGCATCCAATATCAGCACAGAAATCTGCGCTGGGCGCGGCATCTTGGATCTGAATTCTGAAAACGACAAATGCGTGCGCAGCTTGACGTTATAGCTGCACCCCGTCCACGTCATGATCAGGAATAGATAACCGGGGATCGTGGTGGACCAAGGGAATTGGTCGTTAAAGACAAAGCGGCGGATCACCTCGACGAAAATAATCGCGCCAATCAAAAGGTAGGACACAACCATGATCGTCGGCTCTAGGTGGCGTTCCACAAAGGGGATGAACCGATAAATCGCAGCGACGATAACGCCGCCAAGCAGGGTTGTGATAAACCCCCAAAGCCAAACAGCTTCGGTGCGTAAAGCCGATCTCAGTGGAAAGAAATCAGGCTCTTTCCCGGTCAAAAGCCCGACAATGACATCCCAAATTCCTGCATAGATCTCAGCCGTACCAGCAAGCCATTCCACCATTGCCGCGCCCCTCCCCAGGACAGTTTTCAAGACCGCGAAAGGCACAAAAGACCCGCGTCTTCTCGTCTAAAAAGTGATGTTAGAATAAAAGGCAGGCCAAAGGAAACCTTGGCCTGCCTAGCGATCCCTCGCTTAACCGCGCCACCAACGGCGGGGTTCAACGTTTTCGGCCAGTGTGTGTGTATTCTGGCGTGCGACGTCGTAGATTTCTTTGTACGTGTCACGACCACCGGACCAGCCGTTGATCCGCTCGCGCCATTCTTCCCAAGCCGCTGGCTGGAATTCAGGGGAACACATTTCTTCGCACTCGCGACGCGCCGCATCAGAGAAACGCGCAACGCGCACATCGTTTTCAGCAAAGATCGTGCCGGGCATCGGTGGATCGGTGAACCCAACAGTGTTGACCAGCGCCGCTTCGTTCGCGGCCTGCACATGCACCTGCGTAAAGTACGCGGATTCCATGATCGCATCCTGCAGATGGCTTTCCATCGCATCAAACACTTCGGCGTTCATGCCTGTGTGCTCTGTGCCGCAGAAAAAGCCCATATCAACCGACTGTGTTACAGCAGGGGACATGTTCGCATAAGCCACAGCAGATGCCCAGGTTTCAGCACCGTCAATCAAACCTGTGCGCAGCGCGTCCAAGGTTTCTTCCCATGCCACTGGCACTGGGTTGAGGTCCATCAGCTCCATCGCGATCCGACCAAGCTGTGTGCCTGTCACGCGGTTCTTGGTGCCCTGAAGCTCAGAAATCGACGAAACAGTCGGCTTGTCCGCAAAGGATGCGCCGGTCTGAATACCGCGAAGCTCACAGTGGCTGAACAAGAACTTGAGGCCATGACGGCTTTCAAGCGGTTCGCGCAGCAGCGCCATGGATTCTGGGCTATATAGGAAATGGTACTGATCCGCGCGTGTGCGGAACATATACGCATAGTCCAATACGTTCAGATACGGCGTGGACCCTGCAGAGTTCTGCGTTGATGCAGAATACATATCAATCACGCCCAACTGTGCCTTTTCAGCACAGGACAACTGACCACAAATTTGGTTGTCGCCAATGAATTCGATGCGAATTTCACCATCTGTACGCTCTTCAAGGTCGCGGGCAAATTCTAGTACGCCAGCGCGCTCAATCAGCAGGTTCGCTTGGTTAAATCCAGCAGCACCCAACGTCAGCGTGTGCTTGGCTTCTTTGCCCAGACGGCGATCATAGGTTGATTCAACCGCCTTAGCGATGTTTGGCAACGTCAAGGCACCTGTCACAGTCCCAGCGCCCAGCAGCACAGATGACATTCCGTACTGGCTCGATAGTTTTAGAAAATCACGACGCGAAATCGCGTTTAGAACTTTTGATACTTTCATTTTATTCCTCCCTTGTGCAAGTTTGATACTTGCAGTCTCAATACTGGTCCGCATTATAGGGTGGTGGCAAGCTTTATTTGTCACGCGCCCAAAGCTTAGGCAGGGAGATCAGTTTGGATGCAGATTATATCATAGTTGGGGCAGGGTCCGCCGGCTGCGTCTTGGCCAACAGGCTCAGCGCTGATCCCAATAATCGCGTCATCCTCCTCGAAGCGGGCGGGCGCGATTCGAATCCTTGGATTCATATTCCGGTCGGATACTTCCGCACGATCCACAATCCAGATGTGGATTGGTGCTACAAAACCCAGCCCGATCCGGGACTGAACAACCGTTCTATCGAATGGCCACGCGGCAAGGTATTGGGCGGCTCATCTTCCTTAAACGGATTGCTTTATGTCCGAGGACAGCCGCAAGATTACAACCGTTGGGCGCAAATGGGCAATGCAGGCTGGAGCTGGGATGACGTTCTGCCACTGTTCAAACGGGCTGAGAATAACGAACGCGGCGCGGATGATTTTCATGGGGCAGAGGGTCCGCTAAGCGTCTCTGACATGCGCATCCAACGGCCCATCACCGACGCGTGGGTCGCCGCAGCACAGGGTGCAGGATATGCCTACAACCCCGACTACAACGGCGCAGATCAGGAAGGTGCCGGGTTTTTCCAATTGACCGCGCACAACGGGCGACGATGCAGCGCGGCGGTGGCCTACCTCAAACCGGCGCGCTCACGTGAAAACCTGCGCATCATCACCCATGCCCGCGTGGGCAAAATCACGCTTGAGGAGAAACGCGCAACCGGTGTCACCTATACCGACCGTGCTGGAACCGAACATGCGCTGACTGCATCCCGCGAGGTTATTATTTCAGGCGGGTCTATCAACTCTCCTCAATTGCTGATGCTATCTGGCATCGGTGAGGCAGCCCAGTTGCAAGAACACGGCATCGACGTGCGCTCTGAATTAAACGGCGTGGGCAAAAACCTGCAAGACCATTTGCAAGCGCGCCTTGTTTATAAATGCAATGAACCAACATTGAATGATGAGGTTGGCTCCTTGTTTGGCAAAGCCAAGATCGGCCTTAAATATGCGCTGACGCGGACCGGTCCAATGGCCATGGCCGCCAGCCTTGCCACCGGCTTTTTCAAAACCCGGCCAGAGGTTGAAACGCCCGACATTCAATTCCATGTCCAACCCCTGTCAGCGGAAAATCCCGGCAAAGGGGCGGACAAGTTCAGCGCCTTTACGATGTCAGTCTGCCAGCTACGCCCGGAATCCCGTGGTGAAATCCGGCTTGCCTCAGGCAACCCCGACGACGCCCCTGCGATCATCCCGCGCTATCTGTCCACCCAAACGGATCAGCGCACCATTGTCGAAGGTGTCAACATCGCCCGCCGCATTGCACGCCACGAACCACTGGCGGCCAAAATATCGCAAGAATTCCGCCCTAGCGCGGATCTGCCGATGGATGATTATGAGGCCACATTGGATTGGGCGCGCAACAACACTGCGTCCATCTATCACCCCACGGGCACTTGCAAAATGGGGTCAGGACCGGACGCTGTTGTCGATGCACGCCTTCGCGTCCACGGGATTGCAGGGCTTCGGATTGCGGATTGTTCGATCATGCCGGAAATCGTGTCGGGCAACACCAATGCTCCGGCGATCATGATCGGCGAAAAGGCCAGCGATCTTATCCTAGAGGATGCGCAGTAGCGCTTTCGCCCCTTTCGGAGGCCATAGTAAGGGGGGTGGCTAACCAATGGATACGCCCCGCACTCTTTTCCAATCTTAGCAGTAAGGGCGCCTGTTTCACCGGCGCCAGTTCGCCAAAGAACGTTCCTCTGCCATGGCGCAGACAGGTTAGGTTTCATGCGACTGACACGCGCAAAACGGGCGGCGTTTGCTGTGCGCGTTGCTTGCTTAAAACCACCATTGGGGCTGATTTCAATCTGCCGAAAGCTGCTGCGAAAGAATTGTAGCGAACCGCTTTGAATGGGTTTGGGCGATATGATTTCTGTCGCGGAACAAGGGATGCCCATCCACAACGGCCCGACACGTCCCATCTGCGCAAAAGGGATCGATTAGCGAAATCCGATCACCGCCCAGTTCAGGAACAACGTCGAAAGCGGGCTTTATGGGGGCGAACGTGTCGATATGGGATTGCAACGAAATATCGACAGGCCAATTGCGATCAAAGGCAAGGTTACCGGCTAAGGTTGCGGGCACCATTCTGGGCGCGGAAAACAAAGGCTCAACGAGAATGATGTGTTTTCCTGCCTGTTTCAGTCTCTCAACCGTCTTTATGAATTGGATTGTGAAAACCTCTGGGACCTCTTCAGCAGGCACCCAGCGGTCACCATATTTGTTGCCAGAATCGGGCAAACCTTGCCGAAAGATCGACACCAGCATCACATCGGTAATTTCAGGAGACCGCTCAATCAGGGCGATATCTTGCTCAACCGCTGTTTGGCATGCTGTGCGGCCGGCGCCAAGCACTGGCATACATCCTGGATGAAACAAAAGTGCGCCGCCTTTGCCTTCTTCCTGAAGCCATAGATCGACAGCCTCTGACAAGGCAAAGGCGTGGCTGTCACCCAGAAGCACGACCTCTCTTGGTGCGCCCTCAACGCCAAGGGGACAAAGGCCTGCCACCGTCTGCGTTGCGCGGTTGCAATTGCGATCTTGGGCAGGCGGTGTGTCGTCAATATAGGTCAGTATTGTGTTCACCTCTGGGTCAAACCTTCCCGGCAGCCCGCCAGAGTTTGCGATCCAAAACGATGCCACAATTGTCAGTGTCGATACTCCAATGACCGACCCAACATAGGCTTTTGCACCTGCCAGAAACTTACCATGCCGCAATGGTACTTCGATAACGTAATAGATTAACGCCGCGACAAGGAACGACAGCAGAAAGCCAAAAATCCTCCATTGCAGTGTGAATTCTATTGTGTGTTCCTGCACAAAAATGAGTATGGGCCAATGCACCAGGTAAAGTGGGTAAGACACCTTGCCGATCCAAACCAATAGGCTTGTGGACATCAGCCGTGTCACAGGGGCCTCAGTCGCAAATCCGCCCAAGATTAGGGCCAGCGCGCCCAGGCATGGCAACAGCGCAAACCAACCGGGAATCTGGGTGAGCGGGCCATAAAATACGACCGAGGCCAACACCAAGAGCAATCCAATCGGCCCCATAATGTGCAACCATGCGCCCGTCACCTTTTTGTTGAAAAGCATCAAGGCCATGACGGAACCGACCATCAACTCCCATGCGCGGGTTGGAAGGAGATAAAATGCCAGCTCCGGCTTTTGTGGGGTCAAGAAAACACCCAACACAAAAGAGAGAAGCATCCCAACGACAACGGTCGGGAAAAGGAGCTTTGGCATCCAGCGCCAGATTCCCCAGCAAACCAGCGGGAAAAAGAAGTAGAACTGTTCTTCCACCGCCAGCGACCACATATGCAAAAGAGGGACCGAGCCCGCCTGCAGGCCAAAGTAGTTCACATTTTGCCAGAAGTAGAAGTTGATCACATACAAAAGCGAATAGAGCGTTTGCGTTGCCAGTTCTTCAAATCGGTGCGGCAGCAACAAGAAAGAACCAGCCACCAATGCAAAGACGAGCGTCGCCAGCAATGCTGGGTACAGCCGACGCACACGACGGTATAAGAATGTCCCAAACCGGAACTCACCGCTTTCCAGATCTTTGCGGATAATAGCGGTGATCAGGAAACCTGAGATGACAAAGAAAACATCGACGCCGATAAAGCCGGCCTTCCCAAGTGCGAACAGGTCAAAATGAAAGATCAAGACGAGTAAAATCGCCAAAGCTCTTAAGCCGTCAATGTCCGCCCGGTAACGCAACTGGAAAATCCTTCATTTTACGGCAGGGCCGTGGGTCTGATCTAGCGGGGTCCCTACCTCAAGAACCAAGCACTTGGCTAGTGTTTTTAGAAAAATCTGCCGCTGGGTGCAGACGTGATAAGGCCTCCCGCGATCGCAGAATTTCAAGGAGCCTGTCTTTGAAACACCATGCGCCGACGCCCATTCATTGGTCATTAACCAAGACCGAGCGCGCGCTGCGTTAATCCTGCCAAATGGCCGGATTCGGTGTACCGGTTGTGTACAGCTTGTGCACAGGGTGTGATTCTCTCAACCGCTAGTAAACACAGGGTTTAACCGTGATTCTGTGGAAAAACTGCCATACGCTGCACCGCACGTAGCTGTTTTCGCGCGGTCAAGGCGGCGAAATGCTAGATGCTGAAGGGTTCAATCCGGTCCGCGGATAGCGCATAGGCCACATCAGCCAGTTGCGTGGAAAGCGACGACACGCCAAACATACCGATCACATTCACAGCCTCGTAAAGGCCGGAACTTTCGTAAGGGTCCGGTGTCGTCACAAACACCAGCTGGTTTGCGGGTGGCGGTGGAACATGCACACAAGCACCGACAAACGGCACAAGGATGAATGCAGTAACGCCAGTGCCTGAATACTCAATCGGGACGATGAATCCCGGCAGGCGCACGATCTGGCCTGTCCATTCTGTCCGCACACCGCTAGAGGCGGGTTGCAAGCTGGACATTGGGGCTTGGTCATGGTCGATCAGCCCTTGGAACATCGGCGGGATCATTGTTTGCCCTTCGGGCATCAGGTCTTTCCAGTCAAGGTCGATAAAATCATCGGCCCAAGCGCCATGCGGCACCGCGCCTAAGGCCGCGATGCTTGCCAACAGTTGACGACGGTTCAGACGGGGCATCACCAAACATATACCTCCATCGCGTCGGCCTTGAGCGCATAGCCCGTTTCGGCCACTTCGGTTGATTGCAGCTCATGGGTCATAAGGCCTGTGACCCAAACCGCCTCCCACAGATCGTCATTGGGCCAAGGTGTTTTACTGCTCACAAATACCAATTGGTTGGGCGGGGGTGGCGGAACATGCAAACACGCCCCGACATAGGGCACCAAGACAAAATCTGTGACGCCGTCGTCTGAGAGTTTGATCGGGATGATAAAGCCGGGCATCTTGATATAGGCGCCATCCAGAATTGGGTTTAGCTTGGTGCCATTGGCATCAAAAATGGGGCGCCAAACGTCATTGCGTTCGTCCATCTCGCCCTCGCCAATAATTTCGGCATAGGCGACACCGGGGGCAAGCAGATCATCCCACGTAATTTCTGTAGCGGCCTTTGCCATGGCGGTTTGCGGCAGCGCTGCACTGGCAAGGGCGGTGGTGATCAACTGACGACGAGAAAGCTGCATGTGGTCAACCCTTTTCGTTAAATCCGCACCATCATACCATCGGCCAGCGACATCCGATAGGCGCGCAGGGCTGGTATCATGCTCACAATTGCGCTAGCGGCGATGACCGCCAATAGCACCCATCCCTCCCGCATCGTTGGCGGTTCAATCGGGAGCCAAAGGCCAAAGGCACTGTCAATCAACGGCTGGCCTACCATCAGGCCTGCGTACAACAGGCCAAGGCCCAGCACCGCTCCAATGGCTGCCATCAAGACCGCCTCAAGCACCAACAGCGCCAAGATCACACGGGGCCGTGCGCCCATTGCGCGAAAGATCGCCATCTCGCGGCGGCGTTCGTTGAGGCTAGAAAAAATCGTGGCCATCATGCCGATCAGGGCGGTGACAACAACCATTGCCGACACCCCAATGAGCGCAGTTTCCGCAATGCCCACGATCTGCCACAACTCTTGCAGGGCGACACCGGGCAGGATCGCCAAAAGTGGTTCTTGCGAGTATTCGTTGATAGATCGTTGCAGGGCGAACACCTGAAGGCGGCTTTTGACACCGACAAGGGCGGCGGTGATCGCTTGGGGTTCCAAATCCATTTGACGCAGCACGTCTGCGGGCGTCGATTGTCCCGGCTTTTGCGCGCCGTTCTGCCAATCAACGTGGATGGCTTCGATCGCCTCTAGGCTAACGATAACCGTGCGGTCCACCGGCGTGCCCGTTTTTTCCAAAATGCCAGAAATGCGAAAGGGTTGATCTTCGTGTTCGCTAAACGATGCCAGACCATGAGCCACGACGATGGGATCGCCAATAGAATAGCCAAGCGTCGCGGCCACATCGGCCCCGATAACCGCATCAAACAAATCATCCATCACCACACCGTCCTGCAGCGCCAAGGACCGGCCAGAGCGGTATTTGTAGCGTTCAAAGAATTCAGGCGTTGTGCCCATCACGCGAAACTGCCGGTGACTGTCCCCAAGCGATATGGGCACGATCCAATCGACCTCGGGCCTATTGGCCACGTCCTGATAGCTTTCCCATGTTAGGTTGTTCGTCGCGTTGCCAATCCGAAAGACCGAATAAAGCAGCAGTTGAACAGAGCCAGACCGCGCCCCCACGATCAAGTCTGTTCCTGATATTGTATCAGCAAAGCTTGCCTTGGCCCCGGTCCGCACCTTTTCAACGCCAAGGAACAGCGCGACGGACAACGCAATGGCAAGGATGGTCATGCCCACCGTCAGCGCGCGTGCGATCAGGGAACCAAAGGCCAGCCGCAGGATCATGCCGCGCTCCGCACTGATGTGGCGATGTGGTTCATGTGGATGACCCGGTCAAACTGATCGGCCAATCGCGCATCGTGGCTGACCATCAAAACGCTGGTGTCATTGGCACGCGATTGCGCAAACAACAGGTCCAGAAAGGTCGATTGCGTGGCCGCATCCAGCGATGATGTGGGTTCATCTGCGATGATTAACGGTGGTGTGCCAATCAGTGCGCGCGCTGCTGCAACCCTTTGTTGTTGTCCCACGCTTAGGGTGCCTGCGCGTACGCCCATCACATCATCGGGCAACCCCAACGCACGACACAGGCGCACCGCCTCGGCCTGTCGAGCCTGTGCGCGTTTTCGACGATTGGGTGCGAACTGCAGTGGCAGCAGGATGTTGTCTTGCACAGTCGCGAACGGCAGCAGGTTGAACTGTTGGAAGATCAATCCAATTTGTTCTGCGCGAAAGCTATCACGCTGTCCGGCCGACAAGGATGCAACGTCCGTGTCCCCGATGCGCACATGACCGCTTTGTGCTGTGATCGTGCCGCAGATCAGGGACAGCAACGTGGATTTGCCCGATCCACTTTCTCCCAGCAACAACACAGTTTCTGACCGTGCCAAAGACAGGGCAGGGACGTGCAACTCAAACGACGCCCGCCCCGGCCAGCGGTAACGGGCGTTTTCAAGATGCAGAATGGGCGCTGTGTCGGGCACGGGTTTAGAACATACCGCGTAAATCAAGCGTCGGTGCGTCGCGTTCGACTTCAAATGCTGTGGCGCCTGCGTCTGTGATCAATTGCACTTCAACCTCTAGCGCGTTTGGAAAGGTGTCAAAGTAGGCAAAGGTAATGTCTGTGATGGCTGTTGGATCGGCGCAGGTCAGCACGTATGCGGCATGAAATTCGGTGTGTCCTGCTTCTTGCGCGTGGTCATCGTGATCATCGTGGGCGTGCTCGTCATGATCATGGTCATCATGTGCTTCATGATCATCGTGGTCATTGTGATTGTCATGCTCGTGCTCGTGCTCATCATGTTCCTCTTCGCTCTCCAACGCGGCAGAGGCTTGCGTGACGCTGCACGCGGCTGCAGCGGGCAGGATGAACAAATCCAACGGGCGGGCCAATGTCGCCACGGCGGCATCAACCGCTGCGCGATCCTCTGCACTTGCCGCTTCATATTCGAACCCGACAATGTCCGCGCCGGGCGCGTGGAGCGCCATTGCGATCTGTGATCCGTCAAAGGCGATGTCCAACTGACCAACGCCATGTTCGTGGGCGTCAAGCTGGCGTGTCTCTTCCGCGAAAACAGGCGTTGCCACGAGCGCTGAAAGTACGAGTTTGGAGAGTAGCTTCATTGATTGCTCCGATTGAGAGAGGAAGGTTAGGAGGTCGCACAGGCGCCACAAAGCCCGTGAATTTCGACAATGTGACGTGAGGCATTGAACGAAGACTGCGCGGATATAGCCGTGAGTTCGTCAAGCAGACTGGTGCCGTCATGTTCTTCAACGGTTCCGCAGTCGGCGCAGATTGAAAGAACGGGAACGGCAGCGTCGTGGCTGCACCGACAGGGGACGAAGGCCTTGATCGATTCCAGCTTGTGCGCCCGCCCTTGGGTCGTCAGTGCGGCCAGCGCGCGATAAATGGTTGGTGCCGCCAGATCAGGTTCACCAACTTTCATCTGATCCAAGATCGCATAGGCCGTCAGTGGTTTCTCATGATCTTTGAGAACATCCAGAACTTCTGATTGCCGCTCTGCTGCTTGTTTGCGCATGTGCCATCCCCGTTTCGCCACTCATTTGTTATTTTATAAAGTAACAAGTCGCAAGTGATTCACCTGACTAGGTGACTGGCAAACCGTTTCACAGACGGCTTGGCTGAGTTGGCGCGCAAATACGTATGGTCGCCCAAGAAAGTCGCGATCGATTAAATGCCAATCGCATTGCCGCGACATAACGGATGTGTGTTGATACATTTCTGACTGTTCTGACCCTCAAACAGCTTTGAAGTTGACCAAAAATCAGCGATAGTGATATTTTCGTAGAAGAGTTTGCCGGAATCGTACTAGCGAGTGCGAGTCGGGTGAGTCAGTATTATCGAACAGACAAAAACGAATCTGTGATTTCTTGGGAGGAAAAACATGAAATCTCTAATGAACACGGCTCTTGGCCTGTCCATGGCTGTAGCGACTGCAACAACTGTAGCTGCTGATGGTCACACTTCACTGACAATTGCGATCGTGAACAATGGTCACATGATCAACATGCAAACTGTTGCTGAAGCTTACACCGAAGAAACTGGCGTTGAGCTGAACTGGGTTTCTTTGGAAGAAGGCGTTCTGCGCGAGCAGGTTACTTCTGACACAGCAACTGGCGGTGGTCAGTACGACATCATCAACATCGGTATGCAGGAAGCACCAATTTGGGGCGCTGCTGGTTGGATCGAACCACTTGAGTTCGGCGCTGACTACGATGTTGACGACATTCTGCCAGCCATGCGCGCTGGTCTGTCTGCTGACGGCACACTTTACGCTGCACCATTCTACGGTGAGTCCTCAATGGTCATGTACCGCAAGGACCTTGCAGACGCAGCTGGCGTAACAATCAACGACAACGACAGCTGGGCTCGCGTTATGCAAGCTGCTGCTGCGATGCACGATCCAGACAACGGCGTATACGGTGCATGTCTCCGTGGTAAGCCAGGCTGGGGCGACAACATGGCGTTCGTAACAACTGTTGTGAACTCTTTCGGTGGCGCATGGTTTGACGCAGACGGCCGTCCACAGCTGGATTCAGCAATGTGGAACCAAGCTGTAAACTTCTACGTTGATCTGCTGGGTACATACGGTCCTCCAGGCTCAGAAGGTAACTCCTTCAACGAAATCCTTGCTCTTTATAACGAAGGCAAGTGTGGTCTGTGGATCGATGCGACAATCGCTGCGTCCTTCTTGGAAGTTGACGGTGTTGCATACGCTCAGTCACCAAACGCTGGTGTTGCTGCTGGTGCAAACTGGTTGTGGGCATGGGCAATGGCTGTTCCAACAGGTTCACCAAACTCAGAAGCTGCACACGACTTCATCGAGTGGGCAACATCTAAAGACTACGTTCAGGCTGTAGGTAACCACCCAGACTTCGGTTGGGGTTCTGTTCCAACTGGTCAGCGTGCATCTACATACGCACTTCCTGAATTCCAGGCTGCTGCTGGTTTCGCCGCTGCTGAAATGGCTGCGATCGACTCAGCTGCTCCAGCTGCCTCAGACCTGAAGCCATATGTTGGTGTTCAGTTTGCTGCTATTCCTGAATTCCCAGAAGTGGGTACAGCTGTTGCACAAGAAATCGCTGCGGCGCTTTCCGGTGCGAAGACTGTAGAAGAAGCTCTTGAAGCTGCTCAGGCAGCTGCTGATTCAATCATGCAAGAAGCAGGCTACTACTAAGTTACTTCACTGAAGTGATTGTTGGGCCCGATAGGAAACTATCGGGCCCTCCACAATACCTCAAAATTTTCTTGTTGGTCTGACTTGATTGCGGCACGCATGTTTGCGCCGCTCGTCATTCGAACACCCGCTAAACGACAATTTTCAACGAAACTTCGCTTTGTAAGGTGGCCCGAGCTATGTCTGCAAGTAAACGAACGCTCCCCAAGTTACTACAAACACCAGCGGTTATTCTGCTGCTGATTTGGATGTTGGTGCCACTTGGCATGACGCTGTACTTTTCCTTCATCCGGTATGTGTTGAACAGTACACGCCGTCCGGAATGGACGTCGCCAAGCCTGAGCAACTGGCGCGGTTTTGGGAACTATGAATTCGTGATGAATTCTAAGGATTTCATCTTTGCGATCCAAAACTCGGTCATCATCGTTACCTGCATTCTGCTTATCACAGTGATCTTGGGCCTTGGTATCGCGGTTCTGGTCAATAAAAAGTTTCCGGGGCAGGGGATTGTGCGGGTTCTACTAATTTCGCCCTTCTTTGTTATGCCTGCGGTGAACGCGGTTCTTTGGATCAACATGATCCTTGACCCTGTGCTGGGGCTGAACGGTCTGGCGGTCAACGGCATCAATAACATTGTGGATGGCCTGCGTGATTTCCCGGTGTTGGGTAGCTTCTTTTCGCTCTGGCCAGAGCTGGAACCGATATCATTCCGTGCCACGCAAACCTCCAAATATGCGGTCATCATGATGGTTGCATGGCAGTGGACACCCTTTGCTGTTCTGATCTTTATGACGTCCCTACAGTCCGAGGATGAATCGCAGAAAGAAGCGGCAACGCTTGACGGCGCGGGCGCGTGGTCAAAGTTTATCAATCTCACGGTTCCGCACTTGGCCCGCCCAATTGCGATCGTGATCATGATCCAATCAATCTTTCACCTATCGCTTTACGCAGAGATTGAGATCGTCAGCCGAGGCAACGGGAACAAGAACCTTCCGTATCTGATCGGTGAATTTGCAAACAACAACATCGGTGCAGCGAGTGCCGCAGGCATCTTCGCCGTTATCCTTGCCAACATCATTGCGATCTTCTTGCTTCGCATGGTTGGCAAAAGCTTGATGGATTAAGGGGAAAGATAATGGCAACCGTTTCACAACAATCCAGTTTCAGCAAAATCGCATGGCCAGTCGTGGCATGGATCGTTGCGCTGATTTTCTTTTTCCCGATCTTTTGGCTGGTCTTTACAAGCTTTAAGACAGACCAAGATGCCGTGAACCCAGAATTCCTATGGCGTTTTACGCCGACGTTGGAAAACTACACCAACATGACGCAGAACTATGATTACTGGCGGTTCGCGACCAACTCAGTCATCACATCGACCTTTGCGACGTTGTTTGCTTTGTTCGTTGGGGTGCCCTGTGCTTATGCCATGGCGTTCAATCCAAGCCGTCATACAAAAGATATTCTGATGTGGATGCTGTCAACAAAGATGTTGCCTGCGGCTGCGGTTTTGTATCCGATGACATTCTTGACCAAGAACTTCCTTGGCATCTTTGATACGCACTTTCTGATCATCTTGGTTCTGTGTCTTGTCAACTTGCCCATCGTGATCTGGATGCTGTTCACCTACTTCAAAGAAATCCCCAAAGAGATCATTGAAGCCAGCAAAATGGACGGTGTCACCACATGGGGTGAGATCAAAGATATTTTGCTGCCCCTCGCATGGGGTGGTGTGGCATCAACCGCGCTTTTGTGCTTTATCTTTTGCTGGAACGAAGCCTATTGGACCGTGCGTCTGACGACCATTGATGCTGCGACCCTATCAAAGCTGATCGAAGGGAACCGCGCACCAGAAGGTCTGTTCTTTGGCCGCTTGTCGGCTGTGTCGACGGCGGCCATTGCGCCGATCGTTGTCTTGGGCTGGTTCTGCCAAAAGCAGCTTGTTCAAGGTCTCACATTTGGGGCGGTCAAGTAATGTCACTAAATGCGGCTCCGACAGATCTGACAGGGAAAGTTGCCCTTGTTACCGGTGCGTCGGGCGGCATTGGGGCCAGTGCGGTTGCGCATTTTTCTGCCCTTGGTGCGACTGTGTTTGCCACTGACATTGCGGCCAGTTTTGAGGGGGATGCAAACTATCGCTCTTTTGATCTGCTGGATGACGCGGGGCTTTCGGCCTGCTGTGACTGGGTCAAAGAGATAAAGCCTGACATCCTGTTCAATAACGCAGCGCTATTCGATATGGGTAGTGTTTTGGACGCCGGTGATTTGGCGCAGATGGATCGTCTGTTTGGTGTCAACGTGCGTGCGTTTTATGCGGTTATGCAGGCCACCGCGCAGTCGATGGTCGCCAATAGTCAGCACGGATCCATCATCAATATGGCGTCACAAGCGGGCCATCGCGGCGAAGCTTTGGTTGCACATTACTGCGCCACTAAGGCCGCTGTCGTCAGCTATACCCAATCCACCGCGCTGGCGCTGGCCCCACATAAGATCCGCGTGAATGCGATCAGCCCCGGCGTGATCGACACGCCCATGTGGGAAACGGTTGATGCCCTTTTCGCCAAGTTCGAAGGCAAAGAAATTGGCCAGAAAAAGCGCGAAGTCGGGGACGCCGTGCCGCTTGGCTATATGGGAGATCCCTCAGACGTTGCACGGGCTGCGGTGTTTCTTGCCAGTGACCAATCAGCTTACATGACTGCCCAGACCATCGGTGTCGACGGCGGGAACGTGCTGAGGTAACGCCCATGTCGATTATCAGCCCTGAAATAGAAATGGTTGACCGCAGTTCGCGATCTATCCGCTATCTGGAACATGGTTGGCCCTGTGATCTGTGCCGTTGGCACGCCCATGAAGAATATGAGCTGCACCTCATCACCGAAACCCGTGGCAAGGCATTCGTCGGCGACTACATTGGTGATTTCAAAGCGGGTGATCTGTTCATGACCGGTCCCAATTTGCCGCATAATTGGATGACAGATCAGGTCTATTCTGAAACCGTTGAAACACGCGACATGCTGGTGCAGTTCAGCCATCAAAGTGTTGAAAGCCTTGCCCAAGGGTTTCCTGAATTTTCACAGGTTCTCAAGCTGCTTCAACTGGCGCAGTCTGGAATCCACTTTGAAGGGTTCAACCCGACGTTTGCGCGTGGCCACATGGAATCCATTCGCGACAACAACGGTGCAGAACGTATCTTGGCATTTGTCCGTTTCCTTGTGCGTTTGAATGAGCATGCAGAGAAAAAGACGCTGTCAGTGACAAAGCTGATCCATCCCGAGGGCGGGAGCAAGCAAGCCCGGATCGCGCTGGTTGTTGATCATGTTACAGATCACTTTCAAGACAGCTTTAGCGTGGCGCAGGCTGCCACAATGGCTGGGATGACCGAGATCACCTTTAGTCGGAATTTTCAGGCGGTGACCGGTCATGGGTTCGTTGACTTCTTGACCCGAATTCGGATCGGTCAGGCCTGTGGCATGCTTTATGCGTCCGATGATCAAGTCATCGCCATCGCCGAAAATGCTGGTTTTAAAAATCTTGCAAACTTTAACCGCCATTTTTTGAAGATTAAGGGAATGACCCCTTCAGAATACCGCGAAACGGCCCGACGTGATCTGGTGCCACAACAGGAATCAGCACTATGACTAACGCAGCGCATGCGAAAATTAATGCGACTGACTATGATCGGTCCGACTGCGACATTGGCGTCGTCCATCTTGGCTTTGGCGCGTTTCATCGCGCGCATCAGGCTGTGTTTTTGGATGACTATATGGCTGAAACCGGTGATTTGCGTTGGGGCGTTGCGGCCGTCAATTTGCGCGGGTCAGAGGCTGCGCATTTTGAAGAAACAGCAGCGGACATCGATCGCCATGACGGCTATTTCCTAAAGTCATATTCGTCTGAAGGCGACGTTGATCTGCGTAAGGTGCGCTGTCATGTCCGCTTTGTGGACTGGAGCGTGGATCGTACAGAAACCGAAGCACTGATGGCGCAACCGTCCGTTCATTTGGTGACGATTACGGTGACGGAAAGCGGCTATTACACCGATCCAAACGGGAAGCTGAATCACGCCGATCCGACGATCAAGAGCGAAATTTCCGGTGGCAAAGCGGAAAGCGTTTACGGGTATCTGCGGGCGGCTCTGACCGCGCGACAAGCGAGCATTGGTGCGCCACTGACCATCGCGTGCTGCGATAATATTCGCCAAAACGGCAAAATGCTGCGCCGCAACCTGCTTGATTATCTGAACGCATGTGGCGATGCAGCACTTGCGACGTGGGTCGCAGAAAACGTCGCTTTTCCGTGTTCCATGGTGGATCGCATCACCCCGCGCAGCCCAAAATCCCTAAGCGAAGAATTTACAGCCCTCATCGGGGCGCCTGTGACCTCACCGATCATGGCCGAGGATTTTATCCAATGGGTTTTGGAAGACACGAATAAATCCGCGATGCCCGATTTGGCCAAGGCTGGGGTGACAGTGACGGATGATGTTGACCCCTACGAAGAAACCAAAATCCGGGTTCTCAATGGTGGTCATACGGCCCTTGCTTATTTTGCTGCACTTGAAGGGCTTGAAACCTTTGACGCCGCGATGCGGGTTCCGCACTTGCTCGCGCATTTTGAGAACTTCGAAACCAAAGAAGTTTTGCCAGCGATCACCATCGATTTGCCGTTTTCAAAGCACGACTATGTCGATGCCATCGCGCGTCGTTTTGGCAATGTCGCGATTGGTGATACCGTCGCCCGCATTTGTGCTGATGGTATGGCGAAATTTCCGATCTTTATACGACCCACTTTGGAAGGGTGCCTGCAGCAAGGTATCGTACCGATTTATGCGATCCGCAGTATTGCAAGCTGGTACGTTTTTTGTCGTCACGTGGCGGCGGGCAAAGTGCCTTTTGACTACGTTGAACCCAGTTGGGATGATCTTAAAGCAATGCTGGGAACGGATGCATTTGTCACCAACCGGCAGCTTTGGGACGAACTTCCTGAAACTTACCCTGAATTCGCCGAAACATTACGGCGCGAAATTTTAGAATTGGAGGCAAAATGGCCGGTCTAACACTACGTGATGTGCGCAAAAGTTATGGTGACACACAGGTCATGCACGGTGTCGATTTGGACATCGAGGATGGTGA
>CAKZVL010000048.1 GCA_937922155.1 uncultured Paracoccaceae bacterium
TCGTCGCCTCATAAGGTGCGCTTTGAAGACTTGCGTCGCTCACGGTCTTGTCCCTTCTGGATGGCCGGATAAACCCGCCCTTTGGTCCAGTAGTGTTGGTGGGTGTCACCCCACCGCGCACTTTAAACTGGGTTTTGTTCCTTGGCAGCGATCAACCATTCGTCATAGGCCTCTTGGCTCACGACCTTGACGGTGATCGGCATGTAAGCATGCGCCTGACCACACAGTTCCGAACACTGGCCAAAATAAATGCCCTCACGCTCTGCGGCGAACCACAGCTGCGCCAAACGGCCGGGAACCGCGTCCTGCTTTACGCCAAAAGCGGGGATCGTCCACGAATGGATCACATCCGCACCCGTAACATTCATCACGATCGTTGCCCCAACTGGCACGACAACAGCCGTGTCAGTGGCCAGCAAGTAATGCTCATCTTCATAGCCAAACTCAGCCAATTCTTCGCGATCCAACATGAAGCTCTCGAAATAGATATCATCGTCTTCGTATTCATATCCCCAATACCACTGATATCCAGTGACCTTGATGGTGATGTCCGCTTCAGGAATTTCCTGCTGCTTGAACAAAATCGGCAACGAGAACGCACCGATAAAGACAAGGATCGCAATCGGCACAACCGTCCAAGCGACTTCTAGCGGAGAGTTATGCGTGAATGTCGCCGGCGACGTGTTAGTCTTCGAATTATAACGCAGGACGACCCACGCCAGCAAACCAGTCACAAACAAAGTGATCGCCGCGCAGACCACCAACAACATACCATCCAGCCAGATAATGTCGCGCATCAGCTCAGTAGCCGGGAACTGGAAACCCGTCCCACCCGGAACCGGTGCGCCCACCACCTCAAGCTCTTGGTTCACGTCCTGCGCCGTGGCCGCAGCCCCAGCAAAGATCAATCCGGCCGAAGCCCAGGTGGAATGCATCAAAGTGGTCAATCGCATCATTGGTCCTGTTCTGTTGTCTTGCGCACACTGAACGCGCGAATTCTCTCTGCCCCACCAGCGCACAACGCGGGAATCTGGTTGAACGTTGACGACCCTGTCCCATATCCTGCTTAACAACTCAAGAAGGTCAGTTGCGGCAAAGAGCCGCTTTTGGGGCCTTGGTGCGAAAAATTTGGCAGATTGCCTGCCCAAAAGGATAACTTCCATGACAGATTCTGCCTTCCGCCCGTTCGAGACTCACCTCGACAAGGATCAATCGCTCGCCCTTTTGCGTCAGGCAACCGCAGGCGCCGACGACGGCGAACTGTTTTTGGAACGCCGCCGCTCCGAAGTTTTGGCCTATGACGATGGCCGCGTCAAAACCGCCTCTTTTGATGCCTCCGAAGGGTTTGGGCTGCGCGCGGTGCGCGGCGAAACCGCGGGTTACGCCCATTCAACAACGCTGGACGAACACGCCCTGCGCCGCGCGGTTGCAACAACGCGGTTGGCCGTTGGTGACGGTGGCGGCACATTGGCCGACGGCCCGGCCAAGACCAATCGCAAGCTTTACGGCGACGAAAACCCGATGGATCAGGCAACCTTCCCTGCCAAGATTGACCTGCTCAAAGACATCGACGCCTATGCGCGCGGATTGGACAAACGTGTCGTCCAAGTCAGCGTCAGCCTTGCCGCCTCTCATCAAGAGGTGGTGATCCTACGCCCGGAAGGCACGCTCGTCACCGACACCCGTCCCATGTCGCGCATCAACATCTCAGTCATCGTCGAAGATAATGGGCGACGCGAAAGCGGATCTATGGGCGGCGGTGGCCGTGCGGGGCTTATCGGCCTGATTGCCCGCGACCATTGGGAAGGCGTCGCACAAGAGGCATTGCGCATCGCGCTTGTGAACCTCGACGCGGAACCGGCCCCTGCTGGTGTCATGGACGTTGTGCTTGGCCCTGGCTGGCCCGGAATTTTACTGCACGAGGCGATTGGCCACGGACTCGAGGGTGATTTCAACCGCAAAGGGTCCAGCGCCTTTGCAGGGCTGATGGGCCAACAGATCGCCGCCAAAGGCGTGACAGTTCTGGATGATGGCACGATTCCCGATCGGCGCGGGTCCATCACCGTCGATGACGAAGGCACGCCCAGCGCCAAAAACACACTGATCGAAGACGGTGTGCTAGTGGGATATATGCAAGATCGCCAAAACGCACGCCTGATGGGCGTGGCCCCCACCGGAAACGGACGCCGCGAAAGCTATGCGCACACACCCATGCCCCGGATGACCAACACCTATATGCTCAACGGCGACGCCGCCCCAGAAAGCCTTGTCGCTGACCTCAAAGACGGGATTTACGCGGTGGGCTTTGGCGGTGGTCAGGTTGACATCACCAATGGCAAGTTCGTGTTCTCCTGCACCGAAGCCTACCGCGTCAAAAACGGTGTCGTTGGCGCACCAGTAAAGGGCGCAACGCTTATCGGCGACGGCGCCACCGCGCTGAAACAGATCAGAGGAATCGGCAACGACATGGCCCTCGACCCCGGCATCGGCAACTGCGGTAAGCAAGGGCAATGGGTCCCCGTGGGGGTCGGCCAACCCAGCCTGATGATCGGCGGTCTGACAATCGGCGGCGCGGCTGGGTGAATTGGGTCCGGTTTCAAATGCCTCCCCTAAAATAGCGGGATAACTTTATGCATTTGGTTCATGTTGCGTTAACCTAGAGCCCGTATCCCTAACCCTGCAGCAAGGCGGAGGTCGGGATGACCAGGACACCACAATCTTCCTCATTCCCCCCCAATGAACGCCACTGGGAAGACGACCAGTTCAACCGGCTCCGCCTGCTGCGATCTCGCCGCGTTGGGATCATGACGTATCGACGGCTGATCAAGGAACACGGATCAGCCGCTGATGCGCTCAAGGCACTCCCCGACGTGGCAGCGCAAGCTGGGGTCAAAGGTTATGCTATTTGTCCCAAGCGCGTGATCGCAGCGGAATTAAAGGCAGGCAAACAGGCCGGCGCGCAACTCATCGACGAAACCAGACCGGGTTACCCGGCCACACTCACGGATCTGCCCGATGCGCCCCCATTTTTATGGGCGCTCGGGCAGACCACCCTTTTGCAGCGCCCTATGATCGCGATGGTCGGCGCGCGCAACGCGTCCTCCTTGGGCACACGTATGGCCAAACGACTTGCCCGCGACCTTGGCCAAGCGGGTTACGTCGTTATCTCAGGATTGGCCCGTGGCGTGGATGCGGCAGCCCATCTTGCCGCACTGGATCACGGCACAATCGCCGTGCAAGCGGGCGGGGTGGACGTTATTTATCCCGCAGAAAATGCAGCCCTTGCTAAAGACATCGCAGAAAACGGCCTGCGACTGTCAGAAATGCCGATGGGGCAACAACCCATCGCGCGCCACTTTCCCGCGCGCAATCGGATCATCGCAGGGCTGGCCCAAGCTGTCATCGTCGTCGAAGCGGCAGCAAAATCTGGCAGCCTGATCACCGCACGGGACGCGCTTGACCTCGGGCGCGACGTCTTGGCTGTGCCGGGGCACCCATTTGATGCCCGTGCGTCGGGATGCAATATGTTGATCCGCGATGGATCGACCTTGGTCCGCGGGATCGACGACATATTGGAAATGCTAACTCCGATCTGCCAACCACAAGGCGAACTGTCGCTCACACCAGCGACCACGACGCCGCTGCGCCACGTCGCCAACCTCCATAAACTTATCCTCGACCAGCTTGGCCCGTCGCCCCTGCCCGAGGAACAATTGATCCGCGATCTTAACATCGCAGCCCACGACGCGATGCCCGCCCTCACCGAATTAGAACTCGAAGGAGCCATCGCCCGTGACGCAGGCGGCATGCTGATGCGCGCCATGGATGAGGGCAAAAAACGACAGGGGGAAAATCCGCGCAAAAGGGTGCATTGACATTCCGCAAGGCTACCCCACATCTTGCGCGACCAAAGCAGACACCTAATTTACCAAAGGATTCTCATGCCAGTCGTCGTCGTCGAGTCCCCTGCCAAGGCCAAGAAAATCAATGGTTATTTGGGAAAGGACTACACTGTCCTCGCCTCCTTTGGACACGTTCGTGACCTGCCTCCCAAAGACGGTTCTGTCCTGCCCGACGAAGGGTTTGAGATGAAATGGCAGGTCGCCTCCGACAGCAAAAAGCACATAAAGGCGATTGTCGACGCGCTGAAAAACGACCCTGAACTGATCCTCGCAACCGACCCCGACCGCGAAGGCGAAGCAATCTCTTGGCACCTTGAACAGGAACTCGCCAACAAAAAGGGGCTCAAGATCACCAAGTCGGAACGGGTTGTGTTCAACGCGATCACCAAATCCGCCGTGATGGACGCCATGGCCAATCCACGCCAGGTCGACGCCCCCTTGGTCGAAGCCTACCTCGCGCGTCGCGCGCTAGACTACCTTGTCGGCTTTAACCTCTCTCCCGTGCTCTGGCGCAAACTGCCCGGCTCCCGGTCTGCGGGTCGCGTGCAATCGGTCACCCTACGCCTGATCGTTGAACGCGAAATGGAAATCGAAGCCTTCCGCGCGCAAGAATACTGGACCGTCAAAGCCCTGTTAAAATCCGCCCGTGGCCAAGAGTTTGAGGCGCGCCTCACCGTGTTGGCAGGCGACAAGCTCGACAAATTCAGCCTTGAAAACGAAACGCAGGCTGGCATGGCCGTTCAGGCGATCCAATCGCGCGACCTCAGCGTCAAATCAGTCGAAGCCAAGCCCGGCACCCGCAACCCATCACCGCCTTTCATGACCTCCACCCTGCAACAAGAGGCGAGCCGCAAATTCGGCTTTGGCGCCCGCCAAACGATGAGCGTGGCGCAACGATTGTATGAGGCCGGCCTGATCACATACATGCGGACCGACGGCATCGACATGGCGCCCGAAGCGGTAACAGAATCGCGTGAGGCGATCGCCGCCAAGTTCGGCAAAGAGTATCTGCCTGACGCGCCCCGCGTTTACAAAAACAAAGCCAAGAACGCGCAAGAAGCCCACGAATGTATTCGCCCAACCGACCTCATGGTCGCCACCGACGATGCCAACATCACCGATGCGGATCAGCGCAAGCTTTACGACCTGATCTATAAACGCACCATCGCGTCGCAAATGGCCGCCGCCCGCCTTGAACGCACCACCGCCGACATCGGCAGCGACGATGGTCAAGTCCTCCTGCGCGCCACGGGTCAGGTCATGCTCTTTGATGGTTTCTTACGCGTCTACGAAGAAGGCCGCGACGATGACGCCGTTGTGGACGACGATGACAAGCGCCTCCCACAACTGGCGGAGGGCGAAAAGGCAGACAAACAATCCGTCACGCCTGACCAACACTTCACCCAACCTCCGCCCCGCTACACAGAGGCGACGTTGGTCAAACGGATGGAAGAGCTCGGCATCGGCCGCCCTTCAACCTATGCCTCTATCGTCACGACCATTCAGGATCGCGGCTATGTCGAAAAGGAAAAGAACCGCCTGATCGCACAGGACAAGGGCCGCTTGGTCACCGTGTTCCTGATGAACTACTTCCAAAAGTACGTTGGCTATGAATTCACAGCGGAACTTGAGAACCAGCTTGATGAAGTCAGCGCAGGCGATGCCAATTACAAAGACGTGCTCGACCGTTTTTGGCGCGACTTTTCCGCAGCTATTGCGGAAACCGCTGATCTGCGCATTGGTGAAGTGCTCGACAAAATTAACGAAGTGCTGGAACCGCACCTGTTCCCACCGAACGAAGACGGCAGCGATCCGCGGTTGTGCCCGAACTGCGAAATCGGTCGCCTTTCTATGCGCACGGCCCGTGCGGGCGGTGCCTTCATTGGATGTTCAAACTATCCTGAATGCCGCTACACCCGTTCTTTCGGCCCGCCGAATCCAGAGGCAGAAGCCTCCGCCATCCCGCCCGAGGGAAAACTATTGGGCGAGGATGAAGGTGACAAGATTTGGATTCACAAAGGCCGCTTTGGCCCCTACGCCCAGCGCGGCGAAGTGTCCGAGGAAAACAAAAAGCCGCCGCGCCAGTCCATTCCCAAAGAATGGGCCCCCGAAGAGGTGGAGCTTGAAACCGCCATCAAACTGCTGGCCCTGCCCCGCCTGATCGGCCCGCACCCCGAAGACGGCATCAACGTTTGGGCCAACATCGGGCGCTATGGTCCCTACCTCAAACACGCCGAAAGCACGTCAGATCGCGGCGGCACCAATGCCAACCTCGAAGGACTCGACGAAGTCTGGGAAGTGGGCATGAACCGCGCCGTGCAACTGCTGGCCGAAAAGGTCGCCTCGCGCGGCGGACGCGGCAAAGCCGCCGTTCCAATCCGCGAACTTGGCGAACATCCAGAGGCGGGCGGCCCAATCGGCATCTATGACGGTAAATACGGTCACTACGTCAAATGGGAAAAGATCAACGCACCGATCCCCGACACCGTCAAACACGAAGACCTGACCTTGGCCCAAGCCATCGATCTGATCGATGAACGCGCTGCCAAGACGGGTAAAAAGATCAAAAAGAAAGCAGCGCCAAAGAAAAAGCCAGCCGCTAAGAAAAAAGCGGCGCCCAAGAAGAAGGCCGCACCCAAGAAAGATAGCTGATCGAAACTTCACACTGGCCTCTGACGCTTAGGGGCCAGTGTGAACCTACTTATAAACCGCGCGCCGTTCCCCAAAATCGCGCACGCGCTTGCGCCAGTTGCGATAGCTCGTGCCTTTCAACTCTTGGCGCATCAAAACCTTCACTTGTTTGTCACTCAAGCCATACTCCGCCTCAATCGCGGCAAAGCTGACGTGGTCAGACAGAGCCATCTCGATGATTGCACTGATATGTTCCGGCGGAAGGTCAGGGGTTTTTGTCATCTTGTGTGACCTAAAATGATCTGTAGCGAAGGCAAGTTGTCAAAGTGCCAGCCCCAGCCCTGACAATATGTCGGGAATGTTCTTCTTTAGCTTGAAATACCCTTTCTGCGCATAAGGCCAAACCAACGCATCATAGCGGCGCATAGTCTGATGCAAACTGATACCCTGATCTGATAGATCACGCGTCACCTCTTTCAGCTGTGCCGCAACTGGGCCAACGGGCGCATAGGCGGTTACAACGTCGCGCGTCCCAACGCGCTGCGCCGCGCTCACAATCGCCGCTGTCCAATCGCGAGCAACGATCGCCTCACCCTCCGCCGCTGCATCCTCAACCGCCGCTTGAGGATATCCATTTCCTTCGGTCTGCAGGCATGCCCCCAAAACGCCCGCAGGCGTGTCCGTGACAACGCTGTGCGGCTGGCAATCCTCAGATGTGATCAAAAGCAGAAAATCATCCTGCGGTGCTGGCGGTAAGCGGGGCAGCGGCACAATGGGATGATCAATGCCTTCTACTAAAGGCTCAGCAACAGGTGCCAATTGTCCAACCGGATTGAACTGACCGTTGGTGTATTTGGCGATGTTGGACGGACGCGCAAGATAGGTTTTCCCCTTGGTATGCAATCCGGCCACCCACCGCCACGATAAAGTATTGGATGCGGGGTCTGCATCCAGCAAATGCCGCAAGAAAAAGTCAGCGCCCAATTCCCAAGGCAACCGGAGTGTGAATATCCAGATCGAGGCGAACCACATCCGCGCATGATTGTGCAAATAACCCGTCGTCTTCAGCTCTGCACACCAATGATCAAAACAATCAATCCCGGTGCGCCCTGCAATCGCATCCTCGTAATCCGCTTTTTGGGCGGGCGCTGCCTCCAATCGCTCAACCGCCATTTGCAGATTGCGTTGGTAGTGATCCCAAACGCTCGGGTGCTGTTCTAAGAACCCTTTGAAATAGCCGCGCCAAAACACCTCTTCTATAAACTTACGCGCACTTGATGGCCCGTGTCGCGCGAGCGTGCGGGCAAGGACTTCTTCCTCCGTGATCAAACGGTGCCGGATCCAAGGCGACAGCGCGGAAACCGAACTGCGCTTGTGCGGACCATAATCATAATTGCGCTCAGCCGCGTAATGCGCACCTGTTCGGGACGCAAACGCCTCCAACCGGACCAACCCCGCTTGCCGCGTCGGTTCAAACGCAACAATCTCTTGTGGTGTCGTGTCAGAAAACAAATCTGCTGTGGTCATCGCCCGTAACTGCCCCTTTCGCCATGACCTCACAAACTGGCTTGATATGCGGCAAAATCAATGGCGCAGCCAAACAACCGATTTATCGCCTTTAACAACACCCACAGACCGATTAGGGGGGCCTAACATTGCAAATGTGGGAAACGTCATGGCGCAAAACGCGACGATATATAAGGTAGAACTTTCCGTCTCAGATATGGATCGTCACTATTACGAAACCCACAAGTTGACGGTCGCCAAACATCCTTCCGAAACCGATGAAAGGTTGATGGTGCGTCTGCTCGCCTTTGCCCTGAACGCGCATGAACACCTAGAGATGACAAAAGGCATCTCCACCGATGACGAACCAGACATCTGGCAGAAAAGCCTAAGCGGAGAGCTGGAACTTTGGATCGCCCTCGGACTGCCCAGCGAAAAAATCCTGCGCCAGTCCTGCGGTAAGGCCGACAAAGTCGTCGTGTATTCCTACGGCAAAACCGCGGATATGTGGTGGGACAAAATCAAAAACAGCACCACCCGGTTTGATAATCTTTCCGTTGTGAACCTGTCAGACGTCGAAACGACCGAACTGGCCAAACTGGCAAACCGGTCCATGAAACTGCAAGTCAACATTCAAGACGGCGACGTAACCATCAGTACCGATGACACGATGGCCTATGTCACGCCGACCCGCTGGAAACCCTGACCGCTGGCAACGGGCCACCGTTTGGCCATATCAGTTTTGACGATACCCGTTAACGCGTCCCTGCCCCACCGCGCGGCCACATTAACCATGTTTCTGAACATCGTCGGTGTACCGGTTGTGTACAGACTGTGTACAGGACGTGACTCTGTAAATCACCCCAATCAGCGCTATTAACCAATCCCAAAAGTGATGGCGCAAACACGTTCAAAGCGTTCCAGCAGGGCCCTTCAATTTAAGCCGCAGCGCAGCATTTCGATTGACTTTCTCATCTTCGCTCTCCACCTTCCGCATCAAACGTAAGTGGGGGATCACGCGATGAAAAAGATTTACGCCAACGCAGGCGAGGCGCTCGATGGGCTGCTTTTTGACGGCATGTTCATCGCAGCTGGCGGGTTTGGCCTTTGTGGCATCCCTGAACTGTTGCTCGACGCTATCAAGGATGCAGGCACCAAGGATTTGACCTTTGCCTCCAACAACGCAGGCGTCGACGAATTTGGGATCGGTATCTTGTTGCAGACCAAGCAGGTCAAAAAGATGATCAGCTCATACGTCGGTGAAAACGCCGAATTCATGCGCCAATATCTTAGTGGTGAGCTGGAGCTTGAGTTCAACCCCCAAGGCACCTTAGCCGAACGTATGCGCGCCGGCGGCTGCGGCATTCCCGGCTTTTACACCAAAACCGGCGTCGGCACCGTGATCGCCGATGGCAAAGAACACAAAGAGTTTAACGGCGAAACCTACATCATGGAAGAAGGCCTGTTCGCGGACCTTTCAATCGTGAAAGCATGGAAAGCGGATGAAACCGGCAACCTGATCTTTCGCAAAACAGCGCGCAACTTTAACCCACCCGCTGCGATGTGCGGCAAGATCTGCGTCGCAGAGGTCGAAGAGATCGTGCCAACGGGCTCCCTCGACCCCGATTTGATCCACCTGCCCAGCATCTATGTGCATCGCATTGTCCAAGGTGACCATGAAAAGCGGATTGAACAACGCACCACACGCAAGCGGGAGGACGTATAATGCCTTGGGATCGTAATCAGATGGCTGCCCGCGCGGCAGACGAACTGCAAGACGGCTGGTATGTGAACCTTGGCATCGGCATCCCAACGCTGGTGGCCAACTATGTCGGCGACAAGGATATCACCCTGCAATCCGAAAACGGCATGCTGGGCATGGGTCCCTTTCCTTTTGAAGGTGACGAAGACCCCGACTTGATCAACGCAGGCAAGCAAACGATCACAGAACTGGACAGAACTGCCTATTTTGATAGCGCCACGTCCTTTGGCATGATCCGAGGCGGGAAAATCGCTGCAGCGATCCTTGGCGCGATGGAAGTCGATGAAAAAGGCGACCTCGCCAACTGGATGATCCCCGGCAAGCTTGTCAAAGGCATGGGTGGCGCGATGGATCTTGTGGCTGGCGTGGGCCGGGTTATCGTCGTGATGGACCACACCAACAAACACGGCGATAGCAAACTGCTCAAGGAATGCACGCTGCCATTGACGGGTAAAGGTGTTGTGGATCGCATCATCACTAACCTTGGTGTGCTCGATGTGGTCGAAGGTGGGCTAAAAATCGTGGAAACTGCTGACGGCGTTACAGAAGATGAACTGCGCGCCGCAACTGAGGCCACAATCGTCTAAAGATCAGCCGCCCGTTTGAAATACACAGCCGTCCGTCACCAGCTCAGGCGGCGTTTTGCAAAGGGCCCGCGCGACCGTCCAAGCGGCAATAACCTTTGGCACGTAAGCGCGGGTCTCTGCATAGGGTGGAACACCTGTATTGTCGCGCACAGCGCCCTCGCCCGCGTTATACCCGGCCAAGGCAAGGATCGGATCATTGTCAAAATGCTCCATCAACCACGCCAAATAGGCGACCCCACCTTTTATATTCTCCGATGGCACTGTTCTATCCGTCACACCGAACCGTTCCGCGGTGGCGGGCATCAATTGCATAAGGCCTTGCGCACCAGCCGAACTCGTCACTTGCGCCTTACCACCGCTTTCAATCGAAATCAGCGCAACAACTAAAGCGGGCGACACGTTCGTCCCGACCGTATACAGCAAAATATCAGAGCCATAAGTCGCAGCAATTCCCTGAAGCATTTGCAATCGTGGCGCCGCAACCCGTGTTTCAGCCTCACGCAGCACTGAAACCGCCTGTTCCATCCGCCCCGGCCCCTTCGCCGACAAATCCGGAGAGACAGCCTCCCAAAACCATCCCATGGGAAGCGGTTCGCGCGGGCGGGTCGCTCGGGCGGATGCCACGACCTCTACCTCTTCGTCGGGGGCGGACGTGGCATTAACGTTTTCTGAGGGATCAATTTGTACGGTGATGCGCCCACCGCTGCCACCAGATGGCACGGTTACACGTTTGAATGTAAAGTCGGGTTGCAAGCGTTCTTGTGCTGCGACATGGCCCGAAAAGGTTAAAGTCGCCAGAATAACGCCAATTGGTAGAATTCTCTGCATACCTCAGATCCGTTTGCCGGTTTTTGTTACGGTAAGGATGCCAGAAAAAACGCGCCGCCCCAAGCAAATGAAGAACAATCCACACGTTTACTTTTGATTGGGCGCAGATTGGCAACGGTCAAATGGGTAATTCACTATCGAGTAGAATTTTAAATATAATTAAAACAATAACTTAATATCGATTTTTAGCAAAATTTGCCCCTACTTGAAAAGGCACCATTCAAGCCAAATTCGCGCCCCATTCACCCAGCTATATAGACCCATCCAAAGCGGGTGAGAAAGCGAGGCCGTTCTCTCAAGTACCTGCCAAGGTGTTAAATGAAATGACGAAATACCCTGAGGAGGGACTACTATGCTTAACTTTATCAAAAACTTCCGCAACGACGAAGACGGCGCTGTAACTGTAGACTGGGTCGTATTGACCGCTGCTATCGTTGCTTTGGGTCTGGTTGTTGGTACATCTGTTAAAACAGGCGCAACTAACCTGGCAACTGACGTAGGCGCTGACCTGACAGCACAAGTTACTCCTTAAGATCCTTTGATCTGACGGATATCAGGCTGCGTCTAGAAATGGACGCAGCCTTTTTTCTGAGTGGTCGGCTTTACCAAATCGACACCTCCAGACACGACATTGAACTGGGGCGCCATCACTCAACCTACGGAGTATACATGTTAAAATTTTTCAAACAGTTTCATCGCGATCAGGATGGTGCAGTCACCGTCGACTGGGTCGTTTTGACAGCTGCGATTGTTGCACTGGGCCTCATCGTCTTGAATTCCATTTCAAGTGGCGCCACAGGGCTCGCAGCCGATATTGGTGCCGATATGACGGCATCAGTTACACCCTAAATTGAACGCGCGTTAACCCAAAGGGGCTGCATTCGGTGACGAATGTGGCCCCTTTTCTTTTGCTAAAGCGGTCTTTGGATTTTCGCAGCTGACTGGTCAATTTGAGGAAACAGTCTGTTATATAAAATTTGAACAAAACGCCATAAATCGCTGGATTTGGGTCGTATTCCCGCCCCATTTTGCCGCCAAATATTAGTCATCCAAACGCTGTTGGGCCAACACGAGGTCGGCTCAGTATCAGCGTAACAGATGAAACCTGAAATACCCTGAGGAGGGACTATTATGCTTAACTTTATCAAAAACTTCCGCAACGACGAAGACGGCGCTGTAACAGTAGACTGGGTCGTTCTGACCGCTGCTATCGTTGCTTTGGGCCTGGTTGTAGGTACATCCGTCAAGACTGGCGCAACGAACCTTGCATCAGACGTAGGCGCTGACCTGACTGCACAAGTTACTCCTTAAGATCCTTTGATCTAAAGGCGATAGGGCTGCGCTCCAGAGCGCGGCCCTTTATAATTTGGCGATTGTATATTTGACAAACCCAACCAGATAACCTATATTTAATTCAACAAATTAGAGGTTATTCCAATGTCTGTTCTTTCCGCCCCATACATGCACGACGAAGCCGCAGCTTTTGCGCACGTTGAAAGCATTCTTTGGGCTGATGGCCCGGTTTGCCCCCACTGTGGCGTTGTGGGTCGCGCTTACAAGCTGGAAGGCGTTCGCACCAAGCCTTCTAAGAAGAACCCAGAGGGTAAAGAGCGTCACGGCCTTTGGAAGTGCCGCGATTGCCGTGGTCAGTTCACAGTGCGCAAGAACACAATCTTTGAGGAAAGCCACCTACCGCTTCACCTGTGGCTACAGGCTATTCACCTGATGGTATCCAGCAAGAAGGGTATCAGCAGCCACCAGCTACACCGCGTACTGGGCATTACCTATAAATCCGCATGGTTCCTGACCCACCGCATCCGTGAGTGTATGCGTGACGGTGCTCTGGCTGGCTTTGGCGGCAATGGTGGCATCGTAGAAGTAGACGAAACCTTCATCGGCAAAGAACCGGGCGTGACCAAGCACCCAAAGGCGCGTGGTGGTGATCACAAGATGAAAATGCTTACTCTGGTGGATCGCGAAACCAAGAAAGCCAAGTCTATCGTCATTGATGATCTGAAAAAGACAACGCTTATCCCGATCCTGCAAGAGAACATCGCCAAGGAATCCTACGTCATGACTGACGAAGCCCGTCAGTATCAAGGCATCGGCGCTGGCAAGGTGTTTGACGCCCACGGCTGGACCAACCACAGCGCTGGTGAGTACGTGAACCTAGAAGACCGCGAAATGCACACCAACACCGTTGAAGGCTACTACAGTATCTTTAAGCGCGGCATGAAGGGTGTTTATCAGCACTGCGGCAAGCAGCACTTGCACCGCTACGCTGCGGAATTTGACTTCCGTTACAACAACCGCGCTGGCAACGGTGTGGATGATGTGGAGCGCGGCAAGGTTGCGCTTGCAGGGGCAGTCGGGAAGCGACTGACGTACGATCAGCCTAACTAAAAAGCATAAAACCCGCCGAAGTTGATTCGGCGGGTTCCCACAATTTTTCAACATTTAGTTAAGAGGCTTAGTCAGTCGTGCTCATTTCGTGTCTCCTGTGACGTAGGTTCGTCTTGAATATAACATAGACTCTGCGGCGAAGGTTTCAATAAGATTAACCCACGGCATCAAAGTTCTACGGTTCCTTTGTGTCGTATGTATGACGCCTCGCGTACCTTCGTCTTGGCCGTGAGCCAAACAGTTCCTAACTGCTCTCAGCCTGTCCACCAAACCGATGGGGCCGCCCTTCTGCCATGTGTCAAAAGTTGAGTTATCGTTCAATACGGACTTTGCTACATAGCCGCCATCGAACGTTGAGTCTGCCGAAAATTCTGCCTTGTTCATTTCCAAAACCGCCCAGACCTTATCCGCCGCCACGGCCTCTTGAACAAAGAGCTTCATTCGATCCGTATCACCCTGCTTGCTTGAAAATAATCCCGCAATTTCGGCTGCTGCGCCTTCCGTAGAAGCTATTAAGTGTGGCCGCCGCAGAATGTTAATTAGTTCGCTGCGTTGTTTGGCGTTAACGTGTGACATAGCGAGAAATTCGATTAGGCGATAATGCAGAAGAAACTTCATCGCGGGATCTCGCGTCTCGAATGCACCTAACCAAAAGGACGCAACAGCAGGGTCGATGTCGGCGGCAACGATTTCTTTAGGGAAGTCCCCGGCCACATAGCGAGGTCGAGTGCTGCCATTAACTTTCAAGCCCTGCTCGTGTATCAGCACTCGCGGCGTCTCTCTGTCATAGTACGTCATGTAGAAGTTGATGGTTCTAAGGTACTCATCCAAGTCGCACGCTTCAACATCCTTGCAATCCACCCAAAAGCACATTGGATCGCCCATGTTGTTGTGGTCAGGGTCGTGAGCCGCTTGCACGAATGACATAATGCTTCGGTGCTCAGTATGGCTCGCGGCCGCGTACGGAAGCGTATTCTTCGCGATTGTTAATGCATCATCACTTGCAGTTCCAAATCTACACTCCCGTTTTGCTCCTCTCCACCAAAAAGAAAAAGCGCGTTGCGCTAATTCTTCGTGTTTCTGGCGCACTTTGAATGCGGTCCAAAAAACTTCAAGAGATTGATCTGCCTTGTGAAAAATCGCCGAATAATTCTCGGGCAGTTCAACTCGCTCAAAGGCGGATGCAAGTTCAATCGCTTGGGCTTCATCAGTGGGTACGTTCAGGACAAGCGTAGTGTCACGCCAAGGGTGTTTGAGGAAGAAACCCTTTTCCTCTGCGCCTTCATGATCTGTAAATGTAACGGTAGCTAGTTCAAATCCGCCATCATCATCTATATGTTGATCAAATATTTCGTTTATCCGATCTTCGGAAACTTTATCTGGCAAGTACGCAACTCCTAGGAGGCCACATTATGAATGACAAACAAGCAGATCAGGTCAAAAGGTTCAAGGAAGCCGCCCGCGAGTTAGAAACGGACGACGACGAAGCGAACTTTAAAGCGTCATTGGGCGCAATGAAGCTGGAAAGGCCACGTAGTTGCAGAAGATGCGGCTTTG